>NZ_QKOF01000005.1 GCF_014889545.1 Methanothermobacter thermautotrophicus
GGCACATCCTATACACAGCCACCCACCAAACACAAACAAAATCGAAAAAATTGCAGTGCCGGTGGATGTCCCCAAATCCAGGTAATTGTGTAGGAGGTAATTTAATGATATAATGATCACAGCATATAAAGATTGCGGTTCAACTTCTTAGTTGATCAAGTATGATTACCACAGATTCACCCTAGACCTGAAGTCCATCAATATCTGATCATGATGATCCCTGGTCATTGTAGACCAGAGAGTCATCAAAGTAAAGGTGGGATTTATATGACTCAAAGACGTAAAAACAGCTGACTAGCTGATCTTTAAATCAAAAAGTTCATCCTATGGCCTGACATTCTTATTTAAAACTTTCGATTATCTTTAAATAACAAATTATTTTTATAGGCCGGATAAAGTTTTAAATGGTGATAAATTATGAAGTTTGGTATCGAATTTGTTCCAAATGAGCCAATAGAAAAGATAGTGAAGCTAGTGAAACTGGCTGAAGACGTGGGCTTCGAATACGCCTGGATCACAGACCACTACAACAACAAGAACGTATACGAAACCCTTGCCTTAATCGCAGAGGGAACAGAAACAATAAAACTTGGACCCGGTGTGACAAACCCCTACGTGAGGAGCCCTGCCATAACAGCCTCAGCCATAGCCACACTTGACGAACTTTCAAACGGAAGAGCAACACTAGGTATTGGCCCAGGTGACAAAGCCACCTTCGATGCCCTCGGAATTGAATGGGTTAAACCCGTTTCAACAATAAGAGATGCCATCGCAATGATGAGGACACTCCTTGCCGGTGAAAAAACCGAAAGCGGTGCCCAGCTAATGGGTGTTAAGGCCGTCCAGGAAAAAATCCCAATATACATGGGTGCACAGGGTCCAATGATGCTCAAAACAGCAGGTGAAATCTCAGACGGTGCTCTTATAAATGCATCCAACCCAAAGGACTTTGAAGCAGCAGTTCCACTCATAAAAGAGGGTGCTGAATCCGCAGGTAAAAGCCTATCCGACATTGACGTTGCAGCCTACACATGCTGTTCAATAGATGAAGACTCAGCTGCAGCTGCAAACGCAGCAAAAATAGTTGTAGCATTCATCGCTGCAGGATCACCACCACCAGTATTTGAAAGACACGGCCTCCCAGCTGACACAGGAGCAAAATTCGGTGAACTCCTTGGTAAAGGTGACTTTGGTGGAGCAATAGCAGCAGTCGATGACGCCCTCATGGAAGCATTCTCAGTTGTTGGTACACCTGACGAATTCATACCAAAAATTGAGGCCCTCGGCGAAATGGGCGTAACCCAGTACGTTGCAGGATCACCAATAGGTCCAGACAAAGAAAAATCAATAAAACTCCTGGGAGAAGTTATAGCAAGCTTCTAATCCCAGAAAAATTTTATTTTAAATCTTTTTATACCTTAATAAGCTGATTTTACAGGACTTAACATAATCATTCACCTCCTTTTCAACAAGCTACTTCAGTCTCATTCCTTCCCCATCAACCCATGATGGCATTTAGCCACTGAATAAGTTTAAATAAACCTGAAACAAATTAACAATAAAAACTGTTTTAAGATTCAGATGATGGATAGGTTAACATTCACGAGCAGAAAAAGGGCTTTGAAGAGAATAAAAAGAAGAAGTATCAGTGAGCTTGCAGCGAGCTGGGTTCAGGACGATATCCTCTATTCTGGCAGGGGTCGGGCCCTATTCATGATCCTACCAACAATTGGATGTTCATGGGCCCTCTCAGAGAGCGGTGGCTGTAACATGTGCAGCTACATCTCAGACTCATTCCTCGAACCGGTGAAGTCCAGTGAAATCACAGCAATCTTCGATGAAATCATTTCACGCCACGAATTTGATGGTAAGATGGCTGTTAAGATATTCACATCAGGAAGTTTTCTTAACCCCGAAGAATTCCCAGAGGATGCGAGGACATATATACTTAAGAGACTCAGCAGGATTGACGCCGTTGAGGAAATCATCTTCGAATCAAGGCCCGAATATATTGAAGAGAATGTCCTTCGTGAATGCTGTGAACTTGTACCTGAAAAGATAGTTGAGGTGAGCATAGGCCTTGAGACCTGTGACGAAAAAACCAGACTCCTCAAGATAAATAAGGGTTTCACCGGCAGCGAATTTGAAAGGGCCGTGGGCGTCATTCGTGACCTTAAAGACGATTTCAGGCTAAAATCCAAGGCATACATCCTTGTAAAGCCTGTCCTGGTCTCAGAGAAAAGGGCAATAGATGAGGCTATTTCAACAGCCATCTACGCTGAAAAAACCGGTGTTGATAGGGTATCATTCTGTCCATCCACTGTGCACAGGGGGACCATCATGGAGGACCTCTGGAGGAGGGGGTCCTACAGGCCGCCGTGGATATGGAGTCTTGTTGAGATAATTAACAGGACCAGAGAGACCGTTTCAATACCATCAATAATGGATACCTCAGGTTTTGGGACGTCAAGGGGTCCCTACAACTGCAAGAAGTGTAACCGGGACCTGAAGAAGCTCATAATAAAATCAAACCTTGAACAGGCAAGGGTTCCTCCCTATGAATGTGAGTGCAGGGAGCGGTGGAGTGCGGAGCTAAAATTCTCAGAACTCACAGGCTCAACTGACATAAAATATAATGATTACAGCTAGTGATGTAAATCAGGACAAAGACTGATACACATGATAGGTATAAGCGCTGATTTTGACCCTGTACATCTTGGACACGCCAGACTCATAGAAAAGGGACGTGAAATAGCTGATGAAACAGGGGATGATGTAGTTATCTACCTTAACAAGGACTTCAGCGCAAATCACGCGCCCTTCTTCGTCCCCTATGAGGCCCGGAAGGAGATGGCCCTTAAGGCCGGAGCAGACAGGGTTGTTCCCGTTGAGGGCCTGCACCACCGCCTCACCCTCGCCTACACTGTCCCCATAAGGATAGCCATGATGATAGAGGATGGTGTTGTTGACTATGTCGATGCAGCCAATGTTTCAACTGACCTCATAACCAGAAAGGCCAGGGAATTTGCATCAAGGGGAATATTCAGTGGAATACCCCGTGAACTGCCAAACAGGAATGTTATAAGATGGTTTGCTGTCAATGAATTCCTCTATGGTAAGTACGGCCGTAAAATGAGGTTCCATATCATTCCAGAACTCACTGTCGATGGTTCAAAGATTTCAGGCAGGGAGATAAGGCAGAGAATAATTGAAAATAACCTTGAGATCCCTGCCGATGTTGAGAGGGTACTGCCTGATTCAACCATACGCATACTTGAAAGGGAAATAGAGAGGGGTGCTGTTCCAGGCCGTCGAAACCTTGAAATCATAAAGGACAGGATGAACAACCTGTCACAGGCTGATCTCATGGAAATAGCATACCTCAACGCTGACGCTGTGAATTCCATAGTTAGAAACAGGAGATTTTACAGGGAGAATCAGATATGGGCAGCCTTCAGAAAGGCAGGGTATGGGCCAGTCCTCACAAGGCTTGCCATGAGTTCCCTTGAGATGAACGTCACGAGGTCCGAGGTGCGGGACCTGATCGAGCACTACACTGAGAGGGGGTGGATCCCTCCTGATCAGAGCGTGATAAACGTTATAAGGAGGGCCTGGTTCGTATCAGAGAGAGTGGCTGAGGGTGTCAGTTCAAAGAGGGCCAATGAAATGTTTCAGAGCGGTAAACACCATTTGAAGCCCCCATTGAAGGTTGAGGCTGGCCTGAATCTGCGAAGGGATGAGGTTAAACTGGTCAGGGATGGTATGGATGCAAAGATATACGTTGACAGGAGGGGTATGCTCTCCTGTCAGATAAGGGATGGTGTAAAGATAAAAAGCCCCATGCACCTGCCTGCCCAGATGGCAACCTATCTCAGGCTCATAATAGACTCACAGATAATACCCTTCATCGGGAAGGTTAAAAGGAGAAAGGGAGGACTCAGAGTCCTCATAAAAATCAACTGAGCAGACACTATAAAAATCAACTGTCCAGAGAAAGGGCGAAATCAGGGGGCATCTATCCTATCCCTCTTCTCCACAACCGGGCATTTCCAGTCGCGACAGAAGGTCATGACTATCATCCCGGACTCCGTCCTGATGTGTATCCTCCAGCATTCATCATCGTATGAACTGAAGTCAACATCGACTATCCTTTTACCCACAAGTTCCATGAGGTTCTCAGCACACTCCTTCTCAATGTCTGAACTCATTTCCCCACCACAGAATATTATCTATCTTCACACTTATAACTCCATCTAACTCACAGGAATGCATCGATGACCCCATCGAGTACCTCCCGGTAGTCTTCATCTGCAGATACCTCCGCATCCAGCAGTCTCTCAAATACCCTCATAATACATGGGGGCATGACAGGATCTATGACCTCCCCCAGCATATTCTGAACCTCATTCATCTCCTCATATCTTCTTCTGGCATGGATGCATGAACTTTTAAGCCTTGAAATAGCTGATTCCCTGAAATCACGGCCCTCAGTGTATTCAAGCATCTCAAGTACGTCCTCCTCAAGGCCCATCCTGCGAGCTGCAGTGAGTGTCTCCCATAGAAGCGCTGAAACACCCTTTGTGTAGCTGCTCCTCAACATTTTAATTGCCGATGCATCCCCGGGTTCACTTCCCCTTACCTCAATGTTCAATCCATACATGTTGAGCTTCATGAATTCCGTTGCGTCCCTTCCAGAGGCTATGATAAGTACATCGGCGCCCTTCCGCCTCACACTGCCCATTATGGCTGCATCCACAAATCCTCCATTTTCGATGAGGGATGATGCCATCCGCACAGTCCCGGGTGATATGTTGTTCATGTCCACATATATCCCCCTTACATGTCTGCCTGCCCTCCTTGCGGCCTCCAGTGCAACATCGGGTGTCACCGCAGATATGACAACCTCACATGAATAAACATCCTCCTCTGATGCTTCGGTCACCCCCAGGGCCCTGGCCCTCTCGATGGTGGATGGGCTCCTGCCCTCCAGTGATGTGACAACCTCAGCACCCCTGCTAATTAAACGTGAAGCAAGGGTGTATGCGACTTCACCAAAACCTATAAATCCAACTCTCAAAGAATCACCCCTTCATGTCAATGGAATAAGCTGACATTTAAATACCTGCAAGTGTTATCAGTGCCCCTGAAGCCCCCTTAGGTCTCTGGGGCCTCTTAAAAGTCTCCCTAATATCTTTTCAGACATCAGGGCCACTGCTATGAGGGTTATGGTAATTCCCGGGGTGTAAAGTGCCATGTTAATAAGGGCCCCTTTGATTCCTGAATATGCTGAAGAGGCAGTGACGCCTAGAGGTCGGGACTGTAGCATGGTGTCCATGCATGGCATTATCGTGGTCACTGTACCATCTGAAATCATCTTCATTCACTGGAGGGATCTGAGGCGCTCTGGCTGGGCTGCATAGATGATAAGTACAAGGATGAGCCCCGCGAGAAGGCCGCATATGGCCCACTTCCTTACTTTATCCAAATTTACCACCCCCTCTGCAGTTAACGAGGACATCAGTCAGATCTTAACAGCAACATTGTCGCCAACATCAACACCAAGGTCCCTTGCGATTGCAGAGCATTTCGCATTTAGAAGACAGAATATGTCCCTGGAACCATCCGATACCTCTGTTAGGCCCTCATAGTTACCCATACCCTTGGCTATTACGAGTTCTGTTTCATCCAGCATCCTCCGGAATTCATCTGACAGATCCCCGTATACGATTCCCACAGAGTCTGTGCCGGTTGTTACGATTTCAGCCACTTCATCAAGGCCCGCCTCTAGGGCGTCCTCCATGCATGCATCATTGAGTATCGGCTCGCCCTTAACAGCAACCTTCACGCTGACACCGTATTCTGCCAGTTTTTCAATTAGTGGTCTGTCGAATAGTATCTCACCTGTGTTGTCGAGGAGGTAGAGAACCTCTGATGCATCCCTCAGTCTCTCCTCAAGGATTGGCACGTGGTTTATCCTGAGGGGTGCCCTGAGGGATTCATGGATGCCCCTGTCATGATCAAAGTCCAGGCCCAGTGCCCCGAAGTCTATTATGTTACCTGTTATTGCCACTCGAACATGGCTCTCAAGGTCGCTGTGGGCTTCCAGATATTCCCTTACAGCTGGGAGGAACCTCCATGCGATCTCATTGCATCTCCTCTTCTCCTCACGGTAGGGGTCCTCTGAACCTGTCATATCCTTTATGAGTCTGTGCATCCTGGTTCCGAGTTCATTTGATACCTGGCCCCTCCTGAACCTCTCACTGAGGAGTTCAAGGATATTCTCCATGACCCTAATTTTGAGTTCCTCATCATCTGTTGCAAGGTCCAGGGCCTCCCTGGCCTGTCTCAGGAAACATGGTGCGCATTCATAGTATACCTTCATCTACCCACCTTAACCTCCATAGATAACCCTTATGACCTCTATGATATCCCCATCAGAGATCTCCTCTTCCTCTATGACTATTTCACCGTTCCTTTTCACAACAACCGTTTCAACTGGAATCTCAAGATCCCCGAGGATATCCTTTATCCTCCGTGGAACCCTTGATTCAAGTATCTTCTTTCCATCGTCTGTGATTACTGTAAATTTCATGATTCTCACCTTGTATAGCAGTTCATCCCTTTAACTCATCTATAAATGTGCATGCCTTGCAGAGTTTTCCTGAAGCCGGTTCACCGCATTCGGCGCAGACCCCCGACTTTCTGGAGCCCTGCAAATCCCTTCTGAGGATCTCCTTTATCCTGTCGAATCCCCTGAGTGTTGAGTACATTATGGTTGGACGTTTCACTGATATCTGCTTGAGGAAGTCACCTATCTCCCTCCTGAATGAACCTGATGCATAGGGGCACCCTGCAAGGTGGACTTCGAGGCCCCTTGCAAGTACATAAAGGGCCACCTCCTTTTCGGGTATCTCCCTCAGGGGCTTGATCTTTGGTATGAACCTTCCCCCTGCAGATGATGTCATGGGGCCTATCCTCGTGAGGTTCTCAAGATTTCCCTCAAGGTAATTCATGACTATTGCCTGGGTCTCATCGTCGAGGTTGTGACCTGTTGCTATCTTTGTTGCCTGGCTCTTCCTGGCCTCCCTGTTAAGTATCCACCGCCTGAATACCCCGCAGTAGGTGCATGCGCTCCTTGAAGGGTTTTCCATGATCTCATCCAGTGTTATCCCTGCATAATCCTTCAGGCTGACAACCCTGTGGGGTATGCCCCGCTCGGCACATATTTTCCCCGCAATCTTTACCCCATCCTCACGGTACCCGCCTATACCCTCATCGATGGTGACTGCCTCAAGTTCTATTATGTTCCTCTCCCTGAGTTCATCAAGGATGTCAATGACCATCACACTGTCCTTTCCGCCCGATAAACCAACAAGTACCCTGTCTCCGCGTTCTATTAGTTTATATTTCCTTATATCCCTCATTACCTTCTTTCTTGTTGTTTCTATGAAGCAGTCACTGCAGAGTAGCTGTCCTGAGTATTTCCTGTTTATTATGACACCCTCTGATCCACATCTGGTGCACTGCATGGTAAATCTCCTGTAACCTGTAGAAAGTGTAAAAGTCCTTTCAATTCATTGCTCGAATCCAAGGCCCCCACTCAAAGCGGGAACAACCTCTCAAATAGTTCAAAGTCCTGGACATAGCTTTTACCTGTCCTCAGGGCTATCTCTGCCTTCTGGAGCTCCGCCCCGAGGTAGGCTGCATGTTCTAGTCTGCTTACAAGTTTTCTATTTATGATCTCCTCATATAATTTTTTGGCACTGTCTGAGGTGAAGGCAACCTCTGGCTCCATTCCATGATAGAGCACTGCCTTTATTTTTCCACCATCAACCATGATCTTGAAGCTCCCCATTTTGTCCCTTACGAATTTAATTCCCCCCTCTGCCTCAATGACCGGTACATCAACTTCCTCCATAACTCCGCCTGCTCTTCTCTTGTCCTTGAAGAGAACCAGGTTAATACCAAGATCCTTTGGAATCGAACCACGGTTTCGGGCGAGGAACATCATCCTTGATGCCACCGATAGTTCATAAACGCTTCCAAGGGCCTTACCACTCTCTTCGGGCGTGAATAGTATGCTGACACCAAGTTCCATCCCGAATCCTGCCAGGAGGGCGTTTGCGCCGGTAGAGTCAGCGTCGAGGAGCTCCGTTACGTTACCCACCCCGAAGAATATGGGGTCCGGGTTTCTCTCTGCATACATCCTGCAGGCTGTCACCGAGTCAACTATGCTCCTGCTGTTTACAGGGTCCAGTACAGGGTCAGCTATGACATCTATGCCGCTGCACTTCCTTTTAAGTTCTTCTAGGGCTTCAACCCTCTCCTCAACTGTTTCGGGGACCCATCCCTCACTGTAATCTGTTGGCAGGATCACTGCGGGCACTCCATGTTTTCTGAGGAGTGGTAGAACTTCCCTGTAGTTTCCCAGGTCAAGGCTCAGTATCATATCTGCACCGCACTCCACCGCAACCTCAATTTCCGGTGGGTTCATGGTATCCACACTTACAGGAACGTCCCCTGCTGCTGATCGTGCTATCCTCATTATCTCCGGCATAAGCTCAGAGTTGTCCTCACCGGCGAGCATTCCCAGGTCTATCATGTCTGCACCGCTTCTTATGAAGTAATCGATGCGTTCCCTGAGTCTGCCCTCCTTCAGGAGGATGGGTGCATTGGCGACCTCGGCGAGGACCCTCATGGGGAAGTCCCTACCTGTTGGTAAGCCCCCAACAAGTATGTTTTCATCCCTTTCAAGGAGGGCCCTTCTGGTTTCCTGATCATTTTCAAAGTCCTCTATGAACTGCAGCGCCCTCCTCCTCTGTTCCTCCTCTATCAGTTTGTCGGCGGGTTTTTCTGTTGATAGTTCAATTTCCCCCAGGAGGTCGAGGACTATGGGGAGGTCGGCTGCATCTGTGGGTCCCTTGTATGCTGGTATGCCTGTCTCATCCTCAACCATTCCCACATCCTTGGGTATGAGCCCAGGTACAATTATGATGTCAGGTTCTCCATCATCCGAAAAGTTAATCTTCCTGATCTCTGATACTATTCTTCTCGGTGTTAAAAAGGCTGCTATGGGAGTGTCAGCAACGTGAACATGAACTTCATGCTCTGAAGTGGATGATGCTTCCCTTACAGTCTCTGATGCAAGTTTTCCTGTGATTATGAGGACTTTCATTTCGTTACCCCCATTAATTTTAGTTGACCAACATGTATATATATTAAAAATTTATAATGATTAACAATGAGAAATGGAGGTAAACTATGATCGAAATTCGCTTTCATGGACGCGGTGGGCAGGGCGCTGTTACGGCGGCAGAGATTCTAGCTAAAGCCGCATTCGAAGACGGCAAATATTCACAGGCATTCCCATTCTTCGGTGTTGAGCGAAGAGGAGCTCCAGTTATGGCTTTCACAAGAATTGATGACTCGCCAGTCAGGAGAAGGTATCAGGTTTATAATCCAGATTATGTTGTTGTTCTTGATGAGGGTCTGGTTGATGTTGTTGATGTATTCTCAGGTTTAAAGAAAGAGGGCATGGTTGTTTTAAATACTGCAGGGGACTTCACTTCAGAAGATTTTGATGTTCACACAATCGACGCCACAGGAATAGCACTCAAAACCCTTGGAAGGCCAATTGTAAACACTGTTATGCTGGGAGCCCTTGCAGGTGTAACAGGCCTTGTAAGCATCGACTCACTCATAAAGATAATTAAGGAAACATTCCCCGGGAAGATAGGGGATAAGAATGCTGAGGCTGCGAGGATAGCCTACGAAGAGATGAAAAACTCAGGGTGAACATGATGGAATCACTTGGAGCAACCGTTAGAAAGCCTGGAAGCACCGTTAAGAACAGAACCGGGAGCTGGAGAACATTCAAACCGGTTCTTGATAAGGACAAATGTATAGACTGTGACAACTGCATACTTTTCTGTCCGGAAGGGTGTATAAACAGGGAACATGAAATAGACTATGATTACTGTAAGGGATGCGGAATATGTGCAGAGGAGTGTCCCGTTAAGGCAATCAAAATGGAGAGAGAAAAGTAGGAGAGACTTTAAATGGTTCTTAAGGTTATATCCGCAAATCAGGCCGTTGCAGAAGCAGCAAGGCTCGCAAAACCAAAGGTCATTCCTGTTTACCCAATAACACCCCAGACCTCAATTTCAGAGTACCTTGCAAAATTCGTGGCTGATGGGGAACTCAAAGCCGAATACATAAGGGTTGAATCAGAGCACAGTGCAATGAGCGCATGCGTGGGCGCCTCAGGAGCTGGAGTGCGAGTTTTCACCGCAACGTCCTCCCAGGGGTTGGCCCTGATGCATGAGATAGTATATGCTGCAGCAGGACTCAGGAATCCCATAGTAATGGCAAATGCAAACCGCGCCCTCTCCGCACCCCTCAGCATATGGAATGACCAGCAGGATTCCATAGCAGAGAGGGACTCTGGGTGGATGCAGATATATGTTGAAAGTGGGCAGGAAGCCCTGGATTCAGTCCTGCTGTCCTACAGGGTATCAGAGGACAGGGATGTTCTGCTGCCCAGTATGGTGTGCCTCGATGGATTCATCCTGACCCACACCGTTGAACCCGTGGACATACCATCCCAGGAGGATGTTGACAGCTTCCTCCCTGAATTCCAGCCCCAGGTCATCCTTGACCCTGATGAGCCAATGTCGCTGGGTACCTTCACAGACCCCAACTACTACATGGAGGCCCGCTATGAGGTTGAGAAGGCCATGAAACGTTCAAGGAAGGTCATTGAAAGGGCATGCAGTGAATTCAGTGAAATTTTCGGTCGCGATTACGGCTTTGTTGAAGAATATCGCTGTGAGGATGCAGAGATAATCCTGGTGGCCATGGGTTCGGTCTGCAGCACCCTCAGGGAGGCTGTTGATGAACTCAGGGATAAGGGGAAGGCCATAGGACTACTTAAGGTGAGGGTGCACAGGCCCTTCCCTGCTGAGGAGATTGAGAGGGCTGTTAAAAACGCAAGTAAAGTGGCGGTCCTCGATAAAAACATAACATTCAGTGTTGGCGGAGCACTTTACACCGAGATAAGGGCCCTGCTCCGTGACAGGGAGGTTTATGGTTTCATCGTGGGCCTTGGTGGAAGGGACATAACACCCGCACACATCGAGGAAATAGTGAGAATGACAGAAAACCCTGAAAGAAACGTCACCTGGATAGGTCTCAAGGAGGAATCAGAATGAAGATACCTGAAGAAGAATTTCTGGCTCCAGGACACCGCGGATGCGCAGGATGCGGTGCAACGGTTGGAGTCAGACTGGCCCTCAAGGTTCTTGGAAAGAACACCGTAGCAGTATCATCAACAGGTTGCCTTGAAGTTATCACCACACCCTACCCTGAAACCGCATGGAGGATACCCTGGATACATGTTGCATTTGAGAACGCCGCTGCAGTCGCATCAGGCGTTGAGAGTGCTCTGAAGGCAAGGGGCAGGGATGACGTTAACGTTGTGGCCTTTGCAGGTGATGGTGGAACAGCGGACATCGGCCTCCAGGCCCTATCAGGTGCAATGGAGAGGGGCCACAACATCATATACATCTGCTACGACAACGAGGCCTACATGAACACTGGTATACAGAGGAGTGCCTCAACACCCTACGGTGCCTCAACAACCACATCACCCCATGGGAAGGAGAGCTTCGGTGAGGACAGGCCCAAGAAGAACATGCCCCTCATAATGGCAGCCCATGGAGTTCCCTACGTCGCCACCGCATCAATATCATATCCCGAGGACTTCATGGAGAAGGTCAGGAAGGCCAGGGACGCCGATGGTCCAGCCTACATACACCTTCACCAGCCATGCACAACAGGATGGGGTTTCGATCCCTCAAAGACAGTGGAACTTGGAAGGCTGGCGGTTGAAACAGGCTCCTGGATACTCTATGAGATAGAGGATGGTGATTTCAGGGTCACCTACAGGCCAGTGCAGAGGAAACCCGTTGAGGAATACCTCAACGCACAGAAAAGGTTCAGGCACCTTACAGATGAACAGAAGGCCAGGATCCAGGAATACGTTGATAGCGTATGTGAGGAACTCAGGATATAGCGGGGGATGGAATTGCAGAAGATCGTTATCCAGCCGGAACTCTGTGATGGCTGCAGGGACTGTGAAGAGGCCTGTGAAAAACTTTACGGTGCCTCCCGCATAATGATAAGGGAACTCGACGACGTCTACTACCCCATAATATGCCAGCAGTGCGAGGACGCCCCCTGCAGGACTGTATGTCCCACCGATGCCATTGATGATGAGGTTGACCCCGAGAGGTGCATCGGCTGCGGCCTCTGCATGGTGGTGTGCCCCTTCGGCGCCGTCGTCATGGAGGACCGGAAGGCCCAGAAGTGCAGCCAGTGCCCGGACCTTGATACCCCCGCATGCGTGAAGGCGTGCTCAAAGAGGGCTCTCAGCATCATAGACACTGAGAGGCTCAAACTTGAAAGGCAGAAAAAATTCGTATCACGGATGGCTGGTGTCAGTAAGGGCCGGAAGGGATCAGATATCCTCAGCATCCTCACGGCGAAGGGTAAGGCCCGGCAGAAGCTTGAACAGGAGGACTAGAATGAGAGAGCTGGTCTCAAATCCAGAACTGTGCGATGAGTGCATGAAATGTGAGAGGATATGTCCAAAGAACGCCATCCGGGTTATAGATGGTGTCCCGATTTTCTGCATGCACTGCGCACCTGAAAGGGCCCCCTGCCTCAATATATGCCCTGAGGATGCCATAGTCGAAGTTGATGGTGCTGTGGTCATCCTGGAGGACAGGTGCATCGGCTGCGGCCTCTGCAGGGACGCCTGCCCCGTGGGTGCCATAACCCTTAATGAGAGGGGTGTTGCAGTGAAATGTGACCTCTGCATCGACAGGGATAAACCCCTCTGCGTAATGGTATGCCCCAAGGGAGCCCTCACTGAAAGCTCAGAGGATATGATGGCTGCAAAGAGGGATAAAATAGCCGGGGAGCTCAAACGCCTGAAAAATCTGATTAAATATTAAACTAATTTTTTATGGTGATTCCATGATAAGCAGGGAGACCATTGAGGAGACTGTGTGCCGCCTTTTCAGGGAGGCTGTTATCAGGATACCCCCTGATGTTACACTCGCACTTAAAAAGGCCTACCTGCAGGAGGAGGACGAAGTACCCCTCCTCAACCTCAAGGCAATCCTGGATAACATTGAACTGGCAGAGAAGATGGAGGTGCCTGTCTGTCAGGACACAGGACTCCCCATAGTCTTTGTGAGGATGGGTGATGTTGAGGTTGAGAACCTCAATGAGGGTATAGCTGCAGGTGTTGAGAGGGCCACCCTTGAGGTTCCACTGCGCCCAAACGTTGTTGATCCCCTCACAAGGAAGAACACTGGCACAAACACTGGCCATATGATACCACAGATTGACGTTGAAATCACAGACACAGATTATCTTGAAATAACCGTTTTTCCAAAGGGTTTTGGCTCTGAAAACAACAATGCACTCCTTATGGGACTCCCAGGTGATGGGATTGAGGGTGTTAAGGACTTTGTTGTTAAAACCGTTCTGGCAGCCGGTGGAAAGCCATGCCCCCCTGTAATTGTTGGTGTAGGTATCGGTGGCTCCTCTGACCTTGCAATGAAACTTGCAAAGAAGGCCCTCCTTGAACGTGTCGGTGAGAGAAACCCTGATAAAAAACTCGCATCACTTGAGGAGGATATACTCAGTTCAATAAATGAGTCTGGCAGTGGCCCGATGGGTATGGGTGGTAGAACCACAGCCCTTGACGTTAAGATAAAGACTGCCCATACACACACTGCAGGGCTCCCAGTGGGTGTCTGCATACAGTGCTGGGCTGCAAGGAGAGCCACCGCAATTCTAAGGGACGTTTGATTATAGGCAAAGGGCGCCGCCGGGACATGAAAAAACACATCTCATGCAGAGTATGCATTCTGTCCCGTTGATTTTTCTTCTTTCAGAAGATCTCATATCGACATCCATTGGACATTCCATGAGACATCTCATGCAATTTTTGCATTTACTTTCATCAAATTTGACCCTTAAAACTGAAAAGTAGGAGGATAGCTTAAGAATAATACTCACAGGACATATGTACTTACAGAATGCCCTGTTATCCCTCATCTTAGTCGCAAGAGCAACACCCATAAGATAATAAGCAACATTCCCCCCAATAAAAGCCCAGAACATTACATTATCCGGATTTTTGAATGTTTTAATTACAGCGATGGCAATGCATGGCGCAAGGAAAAATAGGGCGTACCTCACTAAACCCAGCCAGCGATGCCTCGAACCCCCTCGATCCCCTGTAGGGTAGCATGTCAAGCACCATGGAAGTCCAGCAGGCGTAACCACACCAACCCCTACCAAAAAAGAGAGGTCCAAAGACCTTAGCAACAAAATAATGTATCACAGCAGACTGAAAGGTTCCAAGAAACAGATAATACCAGAAACCCTCGATCTGCATGTTTTCAGCCATTAAAATTCCAAGATACAGGAAAATGTAGCTCCCCACACCCACCTGAACCATCAATCTCCCGTATTCAAATTTCGAGGCCATCAGATAGATTCCGGTAGACACAAGAAATCCGATGTAGATAAAATTGAAAATATAAAAGAAATTTCCTGTAAATAAGAATAAGATTGCTGCAGATAATGCAAATACAGTGAAAATAAAGGTAGAGATAAGGTTTTTATTCATGGCTTCAGGGCTTCTCACAGGTTATCATGAATATCGTCCTATCAGCGATGCTGACAGCCCTGTCACCGACCCTCTCAAGGAATCTTGCTATGAAGAGGAGGTTGACCAGGTATGAGATTGACTCCTTGTCCTCAAACATGCTTCTTGTTACATGTTCAAGGGTCTGGTCGAAGAGGTCATCAACCTTATCATCGTCATGCCTTAGCTCCCTTGCCATCTCCATGTTCTGATCAAGAAAGGCATAGATCCCCTTTGAGAGCATCATCTGCACGAAGTCAGACATGTGTTTTAAGTCCTCAAGGGGCTTTCTTGGGATTTCCTCATCCTTTAGTTTCTCTGCTGCCTCAGCTATGTTGGCTGCAAGATAGCCTATCCTTTTCAGGTGACTTCCGACCTTAATGCAGGCCTCTATGAATCGGAGGTCTCCTGCAACGGGTTGTTCGGCTGCTATTAAACTTATAGCCTTCCTCTCAAGGTTGAAGACCATGTCATCTATTGTCCTGCTGTTTTTTATTACCTTCTCCTTCTTTTCATCATCGTACTCCATCAGGAGGTCAACTGCGAGTTTATGTGTTTTAAGGGTTTTCTGTGAAACCTCCTCCATATCCTTCCTCAGGTCCTTAAGCCTCTTGCGGAACAGTATCCGCGGATACTTCTTTTCCATTAAAAGTCCTCCTGGATTTATACTATCTGGATTTATAATCCTCAATCAAACTTTCAATTGCCTCATCAGTGGGAACCCTTATCCTGTACATTTCAAGGAGCTCCTCACGGGATGATCTGTCAAGGAACATCTCATTTATTATAATCTCTGCATCGATGGGTATTGAAAGTTTTGATTCATCATTGAGTTCAATTAGAGTTTCGAAGAGGTCCAGATCTGTCTCATAAACCTCTATCACTGAATCATGGTTTATCTCTATCCTCTCCATGGCCTTATGGCTGTGGGTCTCCTTGAGGGTGTTGAGATCAATGTGCCAGACCCCCACAATCTTATCCTCCATTACAAAGATTATTGCCTCATTCTCATTGTCCAGGATCCTTATATATGAAAATTCGGGCATTGAGGCCCTCTTAAGGACGCTGTAGTCCATCTTCCTGGGGTTATCGAAGGGTAGCCACATTGAATCCCTCCAACTACTTCATGAGTACACTGTAGAAGACCTTATGGTGGATAACCCTCTTACCCACTATGAGGTAGGCTATCCTGTCATCCATCCCCATAACATGGTGGCCCATGCTGAGCAGATTCCTTGCGACCAGCATAAGATTACCTGACTCTGATAGGTCCCTGTTTGCATCCTGAAGCTGGTTGTATAGATCCTGGAGCTGGATGTAATTCCTTGTTGACCTTTTAAGTAGCTGGATGTCACGGTTCATGAGGGCGCCGAGTGCATCATTTATCATGTCCTGAACCGTCTGGGACATGAACTCTATGTGTGGAGGTGTCCTGTCCCTTCCATCAATGGCGTACCTTGCAATGTAAGCGAGGAGTATGTTTATCCTCTCAAGTTCAATTGCACTTCTCATTATACTGGATGCCAGCCTCAGGTCCTTTGCAACGGGTTGATGAAGGCCAAGGATCTTGAGGCATTCGTCCTCTATCCTGTAGCTCTTCTCGTTAACCGAGGCAGTTGTCTCTATCAACTCCCTTGCAGTCTCCTCATCCCCCTCGATGTAACTGGATACAGCTCTTCCCACCCTTTCAGAGGTTTCATTACCATACTTGACGGTTTCATCCAGGACATTTGAAAGCCTGTTTTCAAGGAGAGCGCCGATCAACTTCCACACCTTTATCCAAATCTTCCTGTAATGTAGTCCTCAGTCCTTTTATCCCTTGGCTCTATGAAAATCTGCTCTGTGAGACCGCTTTCAACTATCTCGCCATGCAGGAAGAAGGCTGTGTACTTTGAGACCCTGGTGGCCTGCTGCATGTTGTGTGTAACTATAATTATGGTGTATTCATTCTTGAGCCTGTGGATGAGGTCCTCGATCTTGGTTGTTGATATTGGGTCAAGGGCTGAGCATGGCTCATCCATGAGTATAACCTCAGGTTCTATGGCTATGGTCCTTGCTATGCATAACCTCTGCTGCTGTCCCCCTGAGAGTCCGAGGGCGGATTTATCAAGTTTGTCCTTGACCTCATCCCAGAGGGCTGCTGCCTTGAGACTTTCCTCGACACGTTCCTCTATGAAGTCCCTGTCATCGTATCCATGGACCCTGAGGCCATAGGCAACATTTTCAAATATGGACTTTGGGAAAGGGTTGGGTTTCTGGAAGACCATGCCAACCTTCTTTCTGAGCTCCACCACATCCATATCTGGGTCATAGATGTCCTTACCATCAAGGTAGACGTGGCCCTCATGTCTGAAGCCGCTTATCACATCATTCATCCTGTTAAGGGTTCTGATGAATGTTGATTTACCGCACCCTGATGGCCCTATAAGGGCTGTGACCGTGTTCTTGGGTATCTTGAGGTTTATATCCTTGAGGATGTGTGCCTCGTCAAAGTAAACGTTCAGGTCCTCAACTTCGATTCTGTACATGCTGATCACCTATCTTCCCATCATCTTCCTTCTGTATCTATCAACAAGGGTGTTTGTTAGAACTGTGATTAAAAGGACGATTATCACAAGGACAGCTGCTGTACCGTAGGCGTTCTTCAGTGAAAGACCCTCCGTTGCCAGCACATAGAGGTGCAGTGGAAGGGGCCTTCCAGGGTCGAAGATGGATACTGGCATTGAAAGTGCTGACCCCACAACGAACATGACCGCAGCCGCCTCTGATATGGCCCTGGCCATCCCCAGTATAACACCTGTGGTTATACCTGGAATTGCTGCAGGGATTACCACCCTGTAGATGGTCTCCCACTTCGTGGCTCCGAGAGCCAGGCTCCCCTCTCTGTAGGATTGCGGAACTGTCTCAACTGAAACCTGGGCAACCTGGAATATGGTTGGTAGGGCCATTAGTGCCAGTACCAGCCCCCCGGATAGGATTGACCAGCCCAGGCCCAGGAAAACCACGAAGAATGACAAACCGAAAAGCCCAAATACTATTGAGGGTATGGAGGCCAGGGTTTCCGCTCCAAACTTTATCAGCCTCACGATGCGTTCCTCTGTGGCGTATTCTGTCATGTAAACCGCTGCCCCGACTCCCAGAGGTGTTGCTATTATACCCGCGATTAGGGTGACGTAGAGGCTGGATACTATCATGGGGGCTATTCCCCCGGCCCTTCCAGAGTCAACGGGTTCTGAAAGCAAGAATTCCAGGTTCACTGCGGGCAGTCCCTTCAGGAGTATGTAGCCGATTATGATGAGGAGTATCAGCACTGTTACTATTCCTGATGCCCAGAATATTCCCGTCATTATCTTCTGGCTTGTCTTGGGTGATATTATTTTGAAGGACATTTATAAGCCTCCTAGAGATATCCTCCACCTATAACTATCTTCTTCCTGTAGTGGAAGTAGTTGGCAACCACCAGCAGGACCATTATGACAAAAAACAGGATGATGGCGGTCCCGAAGAGTGCGCTGTAGTGTAGCCCGGTGGCATAGCCCATCTCCAGTGCTATGTTGGATGTCAGGGCCCTCACAGGGTCCAGTATGGATGATGGTATCTGGGTGACGTTACCGGCCACCATGATAACCGCGAGGGTCTCGCCGATTGCACGACCCATTCCAAGGATTATTGATGTGATTATGCCTGGCAGTGCCGCCGGGAATATAACCCTCCTTATGGTCTGCCAATGGGTGGCCCCAAGTGCAAGGGATGCCTCCTTGTACTCCAGTGGGACTGATCTTATGGCATCCTCTGACACACTGATTATGGTTGGCATTATCATGACCGTGAGTATGAGTGATGCTGTTAGAAGCCCGAAACCGGTACCTCCAAGGCTGGCCCTTATGAAGGGTACCAGGATGATCAGCCCGAAGAAACCGTATACCACTGAGGGTATTGCTGCAAGGGTCTCTATTACAGGTTTGAGTATCTTCCGCATTATCTCAGGCGCCACCTCAGCCATGAATATTGCGCATAGAATTGAAAGTGGGACGGCTATGGCCAGGGACAGAAAGGTTATATAGAGTGAACCTACGATCATGGTGAAGACACCGTACTTACCATCTGATGGTGCCCAGTCCATCCCAAATATGAAGTTTGTGACCCCATAATCCTGGAATATGGGGAATCCCTCCCTGAATATGAAGATGATTATGAGAAGGATGGCGATTATTGAGAATATTGCGGTTATGAAAAGACCCTTCTCAATGAGTTTTTCCCTTGTCTTGCTGATCATGCTTTACCTCCTATGTATCATCCGAGACATTTGCTATTGCCGGTACAACCTTCTGGCTCCTTACGATTGCCTGCCCTTCAGGTGAGAACACCCACTTTATAAAGTCCTTTACAGCTCCCCTTGGTTCACCCTTTGTGAGGAATTCGAATGGGACCACCAGGGGGTAGGATCCGTCTGCTATTGTGGTCTCTGATGGTGTGATTCCGTTCACCTCGAGTGCCTTCACATCGGAACTCATATGGGCCATTGAAACGAATCCAACTGCATATGGGTCGCTCTTTATGGCCTGTTTAACTGATTCTGTGGAGCCCTGTACGATTGCATCGGACCTTATCTTCTCGTCCTTCATGACAAGTGATTTGAATGAGCTTCTGGTCCCTGATCCCTCCTCACGGACTATAACATGTATCTCTGCATCAGGGCCTCCGACTTCCTTCCAGTTCCTTATCCTTCCGCTGAAGATACCCCTCAGCTGATCAACTGTGAGGTCATTGACGGGGTTCTGGTGGTTAACAGCTATCACTATACCATCCTTACCTATCACATACTCATGAAGGCCGTCCCTTTCATCAGGTTTCAGGGCCTTTGAGCTGGTCCCTATATCGACTATTCCCTGCTGGACCGTCCTTATACCCATCCCGGAACCGCCGCCCTGGACGTTTATCTTAACATTGGGGTGCATCTTCATGTATTCAGCTGCAAGTTCCTCTGCAACTGGCTGAACAGAGGTGGAACCTGCTATTTCGATTCTCTCATACTCTGCCCCGGGTCTTATCATGAGGTATGCCAGTGCAATGATAATGATTATTATGAGAATGTTCCTCGGCTTCAGATCCATGTCCATCACCTTCAGTTATTGATTTCACCTATTGGTTAATAAAGTTCACTTGAAAGTGACGGAAAGAAAAAATTTTGTGGTTTTGAAAACCACTAGGCCTTTGCTGGTACAACCTTTTCTGACTTGACTATTGCCTGTCCCTCTGGACTTAGGACCCAGTCAATGAAGTCCTTAACTGCACCCTTTGCGCTGCCCTTTACAAGGAAAAGGAATGGCCTCTGTATCTTGTAGGATCCGTCTGCGACTGTCTGCTCTGATGGTGCGACACCATCGATTTTAAGTGCCTTGACTGTTTCATCGAGGTTTGCAAGTGATATGAACCCTATTGCGTTTGGATCCTGTTTAACTGCCTGTTTAACTGCCTCTGTTGAACTTTCAACTATGGCGTCCTTCTTTATCTTGGTCTCTTTACCCATCACTATTTCCTCAAAGGCCTTCCTGGTTCCTGAGCCGTCTTCACGTGTTACCACTGTTATCTTTGCATCGGGGCCTCCGACCTCTTTCCAGTTGGTTATCTTCCCGCTGAAGATATCCTTCACCTGGTCCTTTGTGAGGTCTGAGACTGTGTTCTTGCTGTTTACGATTATGGCGATTCCATCCTTACCTATAAGGTATTCTGTGAGGCCCTTCTTCTCGTCGGGCTTGAGTTCCTTTGAACTTGTTCCGATGTCTGCTGTGCCGTCAGCGGCACTCTTGATACCGACACTGGATCCGCCGCCCTGGACGTTTATCTTAACATTGGGGTGTTTCTTCATGTACTCAGCTGCAAGTTTCTCTGCAACTGGCTGGACAGAGGTCGAACCAACAATGTCTATCTTCTGCTGCTGTCCGCCACCTCCAAGTGCCAGGACTGCGCCTGCAATAATTACAATTGCTACCACTATTCCTATGATCAGTTTGGTGTCCATTTTATCACCTCAACCTTTACCTTATCCTAGAACTATTTAAAATTTACTATTTTTGTGTACTTAATTACCTATTTTGTGAACTAAACCCAATGTGCAGAGGAATTTAATTCACAATAAGTGAATAGAGATACACTAAATGCATTAAAATTTAAATACATGAAGATCAGATGGAGTGATATGATGAATGAAGGACTTATAAATGATATAGTGCGGGTTAAAAATCCCAGGTGGAGGACCTCCATTACGCGTGTTGAGCCTAACCGTATTGTTACGAGGGGTTATTCTCAGGAGGATCTGATTGGTGGTGTTTCCTTTTCTGAGATGGTTTATCTTTTGATAAGGGGTGAGCTGCCCCCTCAGAATGTTGCCCGTATGCTTGAGGCTGTCCTGGTGTCCTTCTGTGATCATGGTGTCACCCCTCCGAGTACTCAGGCTGCCCGTATGATTGCTTCGGCTGGTTCCCCGGTTCATGCCTGTATTGCGGGGGGTCTTCTGGCCTTTGGTAAGAATCATGCTGGTGCCATTGAGCGTTCCATGAAGCTTTTCCAGGAGACGGTTTCATCCTGTGATTCTGAGGATGAGATCCCTGATGCTGCGGTGAGGCTGGTTGATGATCACCTCCAGGCCAACAGGAGGGTTCCGGGGTTCGGGCACCGGTACCATAACGCGGACCCCCGGGCTGTCCGGTTACTGGAACTTGCAGAGGATTACGACTGTGTGGGGCCACACACAGCCCTTGCCATGGAGGTCCAGGAGATACTACTGAAGCGCAAGGGCGTCCGCATGAACGTTGATGGGGCCAACGCCGGCATACTCTCAGATATGGGCTTCGACTGGAGGACAGGCGCAGGACTCTTCATGATAGGACGCCTACCCGGACTCATATCCCACGTATACGAGGAAAAGGTCAGGGAACCAGCCTTCAGAAAATTCTTCGAAATCGAAGAAATACACTACGACGGCGAGGAGAAAAGAATATTGGAAGCAGATTACAGAACATTAAGGGGGTCAGAAATATGGAGGACGAGAAATACAAAAGAGCCAGGAAAAGAGTAGAGGATCTCAAGGGATTTTACATCCACATATCTGCTTTTTGCCATAGTTAACCTTACACTCTTCCTCATAAATCTCCTCTCAACTCCCGGGACATGGTGGTTCTACTGGATAACAGTCTTCTGGGGAATAGGAATAATATGGCACGCCTTTGGAGTTTTTCATAGGTGACAGATTCCTTGGTAAGGAATGGGAGGAGAAAAAGATAAAAGAGTATATGGAAAAAGAAAAGAGGAACAGATGGACCTTGTAAAACTCATGAAAAGAAAAATAACTTATAAATAAATCAAGACTGACTCCTTTTCCGCTTCAGCAAGCATCAAAGGTTGCAGAACTGATTAAAATAAATCAGGACTCCTCTCTCTCCCTCCGTCTGAATCTTTCAGGGGTCGTTGTCCTCGGAATGTTCCTGTAGTACTCACCTGCAGTGTCGAATATCTCAATGGATATATCAGCTATCCTCTCAAATGTCTTAACAATCCTTGAGAGAGATATGTAATAGGTGGACCTCTCCTTATCCTCAAAGGGTGTTTCAGCCATCTGGGTGGCGACACAGTTAAGTGCATTCTTCTGGATCCTGTGGATATCATCCTCAAGTGACATTAGAGTTGCCTTAAGTTCCAGTTTCTCATTCAGGAAGGCTTCCATGGCGGTTTTCACCATCTCAAGGGCAATGGAGAACATGTCCTTGAGGTACTCCATCATTGCGGGGTCAACCTCATAGGACTCCTTTATGGCAAAGTTTGCTATTATCGCTGAATGGTCACCTATCCTTTCAAGGTCATAGGCTATCTCTGTAAAGGCCATTGTCTTGCTGAACTCAGAGTAGGGATTCATTGCTATTGCAGTATCAACAGAGGATCGCACCTTCTCATGCATGGTGTTTGTTATGTAGTCCATCTTGAGGGCCTCATTTGCAAGGTCCTCATCGTACTCCTCAAGGGACCTGAAGGATTTGTTGAGCTGCTTGCACACATGCTGTGCCATGTCCCTGAGTATCTCCTTTATGAAGAAGCTTCCAGCATATTCCCTCGAGGTTACCTCCTCACCGAAGAGCTCAGGGAATTCATCAAATTTCTTTATATCCACGATGTAGGCCCTCCTCACAACGCCCTCCCTGATGAGGGGCTGGAGGAGCTTGGTGACGTACCTCCTTGTTATGCCTAGGCGTTCAGCGATTTCGTCCTGTGTGGAGGGGTTCTCATAGAGGATGACGTCTATGATTGACTTGAGAGTCGCATTCTTTGTCTTATTTTTCATTCTCCTCAGACACCTCATCTTCAATTACTATAACAACGGATTCCCTTAATATGGATATGATCATGTAGATAAGGCCAAGAATAACCGTAACGGTTATCAGGACATCGAATTCATAGAAAATCGCCCTGTAAACAGTTACTATGGGTGAGTTAACATCCACAAGGCCCCTTAAAAGGACCATGAAGCCCATGATGAGGAGCACATGGCCATAGGATTTCTTTATGGTCTCTGGCTGAAGTAGAGGATATACTCCCATCACCATGAGGCCCACCCCTATTGACCTGAAGAGGTTCCAGGATGTGGCCTCCTCAAGTAAATAGAATATATGCTGTGGCCTCCACTGGAAATTTCCAAGAAGGTATATGAACTCGATTATCACGATGATTATGAGAGGTACTGCAAAGACCACCCTGCTCTCAACCCTCTCGGTTTTAACATTCTTCAAGGGCTCCCTGAAATAGTGTGAAAGTAGCTGATACAGCATTGAACCCAGAACTGCACCCATGACGGTTCCGCCTACACCAAGCTTTGAGGTCGTGAATGCAACTATCCCTGAGATAATACCCGCCATGAATATATCAAAGGCCTTGGTCAATGCAACCACCCACAGCCATTCATTCTGACATCCTCATTTGAGATCATATTATGAGTATTTATTTTCCCTATTAGGGAACATTGTTTTATTGGTATATCAACCTTTGCATCCAAAGAAACTGTTGAGGATGAAACCCGGAAAATATGGAGTGCAAATGTGTTCAAAATGTGTTCATATGGAGTGCATATAGGAGCATATCCTGTATTCCTCGTCCTCAACCCTGACAGAGTAACTGGCTATTTCCCTGACGGAACCGTTCTCAGTGTTTATGAGGTCAACTGAAATCCTGTCATCGTCTATTCTTAGCTGGTTGTGTGAGGGGAATGTCTCACCCCTCAGTTTCCTTGTTGTGGCTGTGCCCGAGTTCAGTGTAACCATCCCTTCAATCATCCACACATTGGGCACATGCTTGTGTCCGTTGAGAACAAAATCCACACCGTATTCCTTCAGGAGTTTCAGAAGGTCACCGGAGTCCAGGAGGATATTCCTCTCACGGCCGGTGCCGGGTATGGGTAGAAGATGATGGTGAAATGTGACTATCTTGCAGAGGTGATCAGGGACACGTTCAAGTTCCCTCCTCAACCATTCAAGCTGATCCATGCCTATCTGACCATCGTTTATATCTGGCTCAGAGGAGTCAAGGCCTATGACCGCAAATTCAGAGTCATGGTGAACAAACTTCCTCCGGCCTATTAACTTCTCAAAGTGCACAAGACCGACGTTCCTTGCATCATGGTTGCCAGGGATTGTGTAGGTTGAGGTGATATCCCTGAGTTCATCCACAAATTCTGCTGCAAGTTCATACTCGTGTGAGTATCCCTCGGTTGTCAGGTCACCGGAGACTATTATGAGGTCAGGGTTCTCATTTTCAAGCTGACTTAGGAGATTATCCCTGAGCTGATCCGAGAAGTTCTTCTCACCGAAGTGAACATCTGAAATCTGGGCAATTTTTTTCTCCATTAAAACACCTTAAAATCAATAGAAAAGCCTTAGGGGGGATTCGAACCCCCGACCTATGCCTTACCAAGGCATCGCTCTACCACCTGAGCCACTAAGGCAATCAACACATGATTAGAACCGTCAAAATTCTTAGTGCAGGGGAAGGGATTCGAACCCTCGAAGGCCTGCGCCAGAGGATCTTAAGTCCTCCCCCTTTGGCCGCTCGGGCACCCCTGCATGGTAATTGATTAGTAGTAAAAGGTAGTATATTAATTTAACGGTTGTGTGTGAGGTAATCTGATAAACTTTAATTCCATCAAACCAAGATATCATAACGGTGGTCAATTGAAATATGATGGATCAATCTGTATGCGGTGCGGTGCCTGTGTTAGTGTCTGTCAATTTGAAGCCCTTGAACTTGAATATGAACTGATACCAGGTGACGGCTGTATTGAATGTGGTGATTGTGCTGCGGTCTGTCCAGTGGATGCAATAGGGTGCTATCATGAAATATGATGTTGTGGTTATTGGTGGACGTGTATCCGGTTCAACAGCAGCCTACCACGCTGCCAGGCTGGGCCTCAAGGTGCTGGTACTCGAGCGTAACCCGGAAATCGGGACCCCTGTGCAGTGTGCAGGTGGGGTCAGTGATACATTCTTTAAATCAACAGGTCTGAAGCCACTCCCTGAGTTCACATGCACAAGGATAAGGGCAGCTGCAGTTAACGGACCGCTAGGTGCCAGTATTCTGACAAGAAATCCCATTGTGAGGGATATATCCTTGAAAGAAAGTCCTTCGACAAGTACCTTGCACTCAGGGCCGCTGAAGCCGGCGCCGATGTGCTTACAATGTCCATGGCAAAGGATCTCATATTCCGGGAGGGCTCAGTAGGGGGTGTTGTGTTCAGGTGCCCCGATGGAGTCCAGGAGGTTGAATGTGGAATGGTTATTGCTGCAGACGGTGTGCAGTCCAGCATCGCCAGAAAGGCAGGCCTTGAAACAGGTTTCAGACCAGGCGAAATCTGCTCCTGTGTCCAGTATGAGGCTGCAGGGCTGGATGTTGACCCTGAAACCATGGAGTTCTACTTCGGGAGCCGTTTTGCACCATCAGGTTACCTCTGGGTGTTCCCCAAGGGCGAAGGAAGGGCGAATGTGGGCCTTGGAGTACGGAGAAAAAACTGCTCAGAGAGGGGTCCCCTCAGCTACCTTAACAGGTTCATGGAGGATCGGGGATTTAAGAGGATAGAATTCAATGCAGGAGCTGTGCCTGTCTGTGGACCCGTTAAGAGGACCTTCACAGATGGTCTCCTGGTGGTTGGGGATGCTGCTGGACAGGTTGACCCCCTCACCGGTGGCGGGATACACGTTGCAGCTGAATGCGCAAAAATCGCAGGTGAGGTTGCCGCCGAAGCCATCGAATCTGGAAGGGTCGATGGGAAATTCCTCTCAAGGTATGAAATTAGATGGCGCAAAAAGGTCGGTAAAAACCTTGAAAGGTCACTTAGATTCAGGAAGATCCTTGATGGGCTCAGTGATGAGGAACTTGATTCACTGCTGAGATCCCTTGAGGGCAAAGATTTAAGTTCAATTTCAAAGATATCCCTTCTGAGGATTTTAAAGAACTACCCTTCAATCTTAAGAACCCTCAGAGATATGCTCTAATCAGAACAGAATATATTGTTTAAAGGCGGGTGATTTCTTTGATCACTAGAATCAATAGGGAAAGACTCTATCTAACACTGATGGCCATCCTGACGTTTATCGTGAGACTCATACCCAGCAGGAACTTTACACTTGCAGGGAACGACGCATACATCCACCATGATATTGTCATGAGAATGGTTCATGAGGGACCCGGTATTATGGGGCATGATATAACATCCCTTATGGGTCTAAAGGCATATTCATATCCTCCCCTATTCCATCTGATGGGCTATGGACTTTACCTCCTATTCCACTCCGAACTTGTATTCTTCCTCACATGCCCCATACTTGGAACAGTAACCGTTCTTGTTATCTACAAAGTTGCCCTCGAAATATTTGAAAGGGAAGATGTGGCACTCCTTTCAGCCTTCCTCTTCTCAATGGTACCCTCCTTTGTTACAAGGACATCTGTCTTCATACCAGAATCCATGGGTTTGCTGCTCACCTCAGGGATACTCTACATGCTTGTGAAGTACATTAAAACCGTGCCAGGTTACCCTGACATTGATAAATTTGAGCTCAGGGGATTCATCAACCTCTTCAGGGGTGATCTAAGTTACATTCTCGGAGGACTGACTCTTTTCATCATATATGTCTTCACCCACAGGGGATGGGTTTTCCTTTTAATCGCCCTGCTCCTTCTTGGTGTGACTTTTCTCACGCCATCATTCAGGAAACGGCCGGTTGAAATTGGTCTGATATTCCTCTTAATCGGAGCGGGCGTCATTGGATTTATAAACTTTGCTGCGAGGTTCCAGTCAGTTCCAGTTACAATACTCGGCTTTCCAAAGTGGATGGGGGCGCTGCAGCTAATACTCGGGATTTACGGGGCCTTCATGCTCATCAGATCAAAGAATCCCACCCACAGGTTCCTCATAATATGGACCGCCGCCTTCATGATCATAGGAACCTACTCATTCAGATTCAGGGACCCCTACGCAGCCATACCCCTCTCACTTATGGCAGGTTATGCTTTCAGTGAAGTTAAGGACCGGCTGTACAGGCCAGATCACCTTAAGAGTTATTTCCTCATGAAAAGAGACATCACCCCCCTCCTCCGGACCGGTGTTTTTGCAGTTCTCTTGTTGATGCCAGTGGCCCAGGGAGCTGCCATTGCATACACAAGCGTAATAACTCCTACAACTCAGCAGAACGCAGCGTTCAGGTGGATAAATGATAAAACCCCCGCTGACGCGGTTTTTCTATCAAAAATTGATGATTCATACCCCCTGATTGGTAACACCCACCGTAGAGATGTTCTGCTCTGGAAAACCGTTTACGAAGGGTTCATGGGGAACCCCCCATCCCTCAAGGAAAATACAGTGACCCGCGATGAGGTATCAGCCATCTTCCAGTCATCCATACCCTCGGAAGTCCATTACCTCATTGAAAGAAACAACATAAGTTACATATACCTTTCAAAGGCAACGCACATGAACGGTATTGGTCTACAGGTGCCTGTGGATCCTCACTTCAAAACATGCTTTGTATCAGGAGATGTGTCAGTTTACAAGTACATTAAGAAGCCCGAGCTCAAGTCAAATTATTCAGAAATAGCTGTGAACGGTGAATATGGAAAGGTCGTGGAGTACATTGAGAAATTCTGGAATGGGTACTCCTATTCAGAGGTCGGTGCAACAGCATACAATGACCCGGCAGAGGACCTTGAATTTGGAAACCTTTTCAAGGGTTCATATGAGAGTAACGCCATGATAGCAGCTATTTATCTTGATATGGGAGACAGTACAGGGAACAGGGACCTCACATCAAGGGGTGAGTACCTCATGGAATGGCTCAGCTACAAGCAGATGGATAATGGATCCTTCCCGGGAGGTATGCCTCCTGCAGAGTACACCCTGACCACCATGCAGACGATCTATCCCCTCATGGCGATAAGATCATCTAAGAGTCAGGAGATTGTTGATAGGGGTTTGAATTTTGTGGACTCCCAGATAAGGGGAAATGAAATAAATGTGGAGCCCTTCTGGAAATCCAGGGCCCTCTTTGAAAGTGAATACCTCCAGCTCAAAACAGAGTCTCAGGTGGCTGGCATGTACCCATCAGGTAAACAGGGAATTGTATATTCAGTCATTAAAAAACAGAACTCTGATGGCTCATGGAGCTCCCAACCCTACGAAAACATTGAGATACTGAAGGGACTCACACTTTACTACCTCTCCACAAATGATTCCAGGGTCCTGGATTCAATAAAAAGAGGTTCTGAATGGTTAAATTATCATCAGAGACCTGATGGATCATTCCAGGGGGATGGAGAAGAAAATGTCTACTGTCTGGCACATTATGCGGATGCTGCACTGGTCTACAGTGTGGCTGGAGATGAAAAATCACTTGAGAAAACCATTGCCTTCACTGAGAAAAGGGGAGTTAAAAACGACCCCACTCCACTTAAATCATTCCTCACATTCATCTGGGATATGAAGATCATATACGGAGAAGATAGGGCCATGCAGCTCGCCACTGAAATTGCTGGTACCTGAAAAACAGAGAACTTATTTCTCTTCACGTTTATCCCTCAACTCCCGAAAAAAACAAAAAACTTATTTTTTCCAGATTAAATTTATAGAGTAGAGATTGAGGTTTTATGGTTCTTGGGGGTTTTTGGTATCCCCTGAAGATCAAATTTATAGAGTGGGGATTAAGGGGGGATTGTGATTGAATTCACCGATAAGATCAAGGGTCTTCTGACTTCAAATGATGTTTCCGGCCTCATAGAGGCCCTCAAAGATCATGAATTCACTGTTAGAAGGGAGGCCGCCCTCGCCCTTGAGAGGATCGCAGATGATAGATCCACAGATGCCCTCATGGATGCCCTGAGATATGAGGAATGGCAGAGAGAATACCCCATACTTGCAGGTGTGAGGGCAGCTGCAGCAAGGGCTCTGGGAAAAATAGGAAACCCCTCCGCCCTTGAACCTCTACTTGGTGCCCTTGATGACCCTGATGATGAAGTCAAAATAGCTGCAATAAGGTCACTCTCAGGGTTCCCATCAGAGGAGTCCATCAGGGCAATTGAAAGATTTGTGGACCATCCTTCAGAGGATATAAGGAGGGTCACCATTGAGTCCCTTGCAGAACTTGACCATGAACTGGGCCTAAGATACGCAGCCAGGGCCCTGGACGACAGCTCATGGATGGTCCGAAAAGCTGCCGCAAAGGTCATGAGGAAATTCGGTGATATAAGGTGCCTTCAGGTCCTCCTGAATAACCTCAATGACCCGGATACAGAGGTCAGGCATCATATACTGCTTGCTGTGGTTAAGATGGGTGAATACGCTGTTGAACCCCTCCTTGACAAACTTTCAGACCCTCAATGGCAGACCCGTGCCATGGTTGTTGAGGCCCTCGGTGAGATAGGATCAAGGAGGGCCGTTTCCCGCCTTAAAGGGATGCTTGCAGGTCGCGGAAGGGATGAGAACCGTTATGTTCGTGGTAAGGTTGCCGAGGCCCTCGGACGTATAGGTGACCCCGAATCCCTTGAGGCTCTCCACATGGCCCTCAAGGACCCATACCTCTTTGTGAGGAGGAAGGCCCGGCAAGCCATTGACATCCTCGACGTTGAACCGGACCTTGAGAAATTCGATGACGGCGAAATCAGCTTCAGGTACCCCCGTTTCTGGAATCTCTTTGAGACACACGCCGGTGACAGGCTCATTGATGCATGGACTGATAATCTCAAAATAGCCATCAAGAGGAGGAGGGCTGAGGGTTTAAATGCCGATGAATTTTCAGAGATCATACTTGAAGTTCTGAACATGAGGGGCTTCCTTAACATATCAAGGAGCAATATAACAGTGGACAGTGAACATGGATACATGTTAAGAGGGGATACCAAGAATGAAAGGATACTGACCTTCATCTTCAAAAAGGGAGGATACATATACTACATCTACTTCAGAGGCCCCATTGAGGAGATGGAGGAATCATATAAATATATAAGGGTGTTCATGAACACCCTTCACATTAAGATCTGAAGCTGGGAGGTGCTGGATGCCTAGATCTTTTTCCCGTATATCTTCATTGCCTCCTCAAGGATCTCACTGAATTCGGCGCGATCCCTAAGCTCAGCAAGGTCATCCAGGGAGACCAGTTTAAGAACGTTCTCCTTACACGCCTCCACACAGGCTGGCAGTATGCGGTCTGAGTCCATGCAGAGTGTGCATTTCTCTGCTGATTTCTTCTCAGTGTTCATAACAATCATGCCAGCCGGGCAGGCCACCATGCAGAGCTTGCAGAGTATGCATGACTCCTCATCAACGACAAGTGCCCCTTCGACTTCCCTTATGGCGCCAACAGGACATATCCTTGCGCAGGGGGCCTTCTCTGGATGGCACTGAAGACAGAAGAGGGGCATCCTCTCCCCCTTCCTCGCCCTGGCAACTCCATGGGTCTCCCTGCACGCATTTATACAGTCATCACAGCCACTGCACCTTGCAGGGTCCATGACCATCAGCATCTTCACTGAAACACCCCTCACTCTGATGCAAGTTTTTCAAGGTAGTCAGGTATTCCAGAGGAGTCCCTTGGTCCAACAAGGACCTTCCAGCCGGTATCATCCTCTATCTCACCGCTTGCAGGGGCTGCAAGTCCAGGAATTATCATAACCTTATCCCTGACCCGCTCCTCTATACCTGTTTCCTTTATGAGGTCAGCCACGGCCGGGCCATTGAGCTGTCCACCAGCCAGTGAAACGTCCACAGCCCTGCCCTCTGTATCAAGTACGAGGAGGTACGCCGTAACATCACCTGACTTGAGGTCCCCCTCAACCGTGTAGTAGGTGAGTGCGAAGTTGGTTGTGAGTATAACAGGGGAGTTCTCATCAACATCACCGAATTCATAGACACCAGGATCAACTGCCTGGGGCTTCCTTGGGTCTGTGTACAGGCCCTGTCTCAGTGTAAGGACAGGCATGATCTCCCATATCTCTGTCCCTGCGAGTATGAGGATGTCAGCGTACCTGTTCATGAGGGTGGCTGCAACTGTGGCCTCCCTTATGTTTGCCTCGATTTTATCGGATACTGTGAGCCTTGAGAGTGCGGGTATACCCATGATGGGGAAGCGGAAGTCCTCGTCCCTGTCCTCAACTGCAAGACGCCTTATCATGACAAAGTTGTCTATGGTGTCACCTATCCCCTCCCCGGTGAACGTGCCAGGGTCAAGGACAATTTCCGTGACCCCCATGGACCTGAGTCTCCTTGAAAGGTTCTTCATCTCCTCGAGGTCGCCTGGTGAGAAAAGCACAAGGGGACACCCGTATGAAACTGAAAGATCCGCCATTTCCTGGAGGTTGTCCTCCCTGGCGGCGTAGAGTAGCGGTCTCTGATCACCCAGAACCTCGAGGGCCTTCCTCATTGCCTCAGCATCGAAGGTGCACAGGACCACAGGGAAGTTGAGTTGACTGATGGCTTCTGCTGCCTCTGCAAATTTTTCAGGGCTTCCTGATTTGTTCCTGAGTGCTATAGCATCGAGAGTGAGTTTTTCACCGGTACGCTCAAACTCCAGATCCATGATCCTCTGAGCTCTATTAAGGAGCTCCTCTGATGGTAGATCGTCTGGAAGATCAACCACGAGGGCGGTGGGGTTGTAGTATGTGAGTTCATACCTGTAGAGGACCTCATCACCACCCACAACCACTGGATTCTCCTCTGGCCCGAAGGTGATTTCCTTCACGGCAGGGGCCAGAAGGTCCTCCAGTTTCTGTTTTTCATCTCCACTTAGCTGTGGGCAGTCGTCAGGTGTGACCTCCTTTTCTATGAGTTTAGTGGCAAATGCCATGCATGAGGCCTCATTGCATTTACCACAGTTTGTTTTTGGAAGTAAACGGTATACATCCATGGCAGTGACCTGCAATTTTAAACCTCCTGGTATTCGAGTTCAGTTATCCATTCCTTCAGATCGGGTGTCTCTGCTGTCATGTACTCCCTTGTGAAGGTTTCACCTATCTCCCTCAGCAGCCTCACTGAGGTGGGGTGCAGCATCATGAATATGTCCACACCTGAGAGCATCATGGTAAGTCCTGTTACGATTTCCCAGAGGGGACCCCTGTAGTCTGTTGGGCCCCATTCATCCTTCTTCATCCAGGCCTCCCTTGAACCCCAGGCGTTTGTGGTACCTGAGGACATCGGCATCTGGAGGTCAGAATCCCCCTTGAGGGCTGCGAGGCGTGTCCTTGTGATGACGTCTATTGAGAATTCTATACCGTAACCCAGGGCGCATGTCGTGGGGTCCATGACTATGTCCTCACGGTTAAGTCCCTCCTTCAGGAGGTAACGGTTAAGGGTCTTCTGCATGTTGACATCTGTGATGGCCCATGAGAGAACTGCATGGTTGTAGTCAAGGGCTGCCCTTGCAACCTTCCGGTAGTCCAGGTCAAGGTTGGCAGATGCTAGTAGGCACCTTTCACCTTCAGCTGCCTCGGCAGCCTTTTCAAGGACCAGGGGGTCCTTTTCAGGGTCCCCGGACCCCCCTATCACCAGGGGGACATCCACTGCCTGGAGGACCTCCTCAATATCCTTTGCTGCCTCCCGGGGGGATTTGTCCATGACCTTTGGACCGGTCCCTATGAGGTGTATTGTGACCATGTTGGCTCCGTATTCCTTCACAGCCTTACGTGCCCAGTCCCCCGGGTCCTCCATGACGTCACTGAAGTGCTCCCTTATTGGCCTCGGGAGGCCAGGCATGGGTATGTCAAATACGTCGAATGTGACAACCGGCGGGTTGGGTTGTGGCTCCTCAAACCTGTAGAGGGCCTTCTGCCCGCCCAGGTAAACACTTTTCCGGGTGCCCTCCCCAAGCTTCACCTGGGCAACCTCACCAGGATATGACCTTATGGGGGGGTTGAACTCCTCCTCAGGCAGAGCCTCCACTGCCTCCCTCATCTCAACTGTTTTCTGCATGGCCTGCTGGACTGCAGGAATCAGGTAGAGTTCCAGTTCCTCAACATCCATCCTGAACTCTTTTATCTCGATGGACTCCGTGTTCTGGAGTAGTTTCAGAAGTTCCGTTAGTTTATCCATAAGCACACCTCTATAAACTTAAAATCTTCTCTGCAACCTTTTTTATGGCCCTGAATGATTCAGAGTCTTCAGGTAACTCATAGAGTGGTCTGCCCTCCATATCGTAACTGGATACCAGGGGGTCCTCCGGTATGACACCTATGACCTCAAGGTCATCATCCAGTTCCAGCCTGTCAAGGTCCCCCTCCCTTACCCTGTTGAGGACCAGGAAGACCCTCCTGAATTTTATCTCAAGTTCCTGTGAGAGTTCCACTATCCTCCTTGCTGTGAGTATCCCCCTCTTTGATGGGTCGGTTACAACTATCATCACGTCAACGTTCTGGGTTGTCCTACGGCTGAGGTGTTCAAGGCCTGCCTCGGTATCTATGACTATGTAATCATAGTTCTCTGCTATGTTCTCGATTATCCTGCGCAGCATGGTGTTGACTGCACAGTAGCAGCCGCTCCCCTCTGGTCGGCCCATGACAAGGAGGTCAAAGTCACTGGTTTCAGTTATTGACTCCATTATCCTGTAGTCTAGCATGTCCCACTTGTTTGCTGAGGGGGGTATCCTGCCTGCAGCTGTGTCCCTCTTCAGCTGTTCCCTGACATCACCCACGGTGCCGCTGACCGGAACTCCCAGGGCCTCAGGGAGGTTTGAATCAGGGTCAGCGTCTATCGCAAGCACATCTGCACCCGTTGATGCCAGGATTCTTATGAGGGAAGCTGAAAACATCGTTTTTCCCGTACCGCCCTTGCCACTTACTGCTATTATCACATAACCACTCGGGTTGATTTATTTGCGTTTTATTATTACCTTCTCGGCGTAGATCTTTGCATTCTTGAGCACTACCCTGAATCCTCCTGCTGCAGGGAGGGTCATCTCAGGTGCCGCCATTACAGGGACCCCCTCTGGAATGGGAGTCTCCTCATGATATGCTTCTTCAGCCGCTTCTTCTTCGGGTTCAGTTTCTTCAACGGCCGCCCTTTCAAGGACAGGATGGCCATTCTCCCTCAGGAATCTTCTGAGATCCTTTATTGATGTAGCGTCCTCCTCCGTCGCAATCTTATCCCTGACGTCCTCAGGGATGAATTCCAGGACAGACTCCTTGAGTTCCCGGGGCATCCAGATCACTCTGTGGTATCCCCCGTCTGCCTGGAGGAACTTGGGTGACCTCATGTATTCAAGACTGAGACCTGAAAATCCTTCAACCTGTTTTCCTCCTGAGCACTGCCCGGCCATTGCTGAGAATGGTATCCCGAGGGGTGTCTCTCCCCTGAAGTCCCTGTTAACGATGCCTATACCGTCAAGTTCAGGTATGTAGAATGCCACCGCCTCGAAGCATCCGCAGGACGTGTGGGGGTAGCCGAATACGCTGTGGAGGTATACCCTCTCTGTTGTGCCCTGAGAATTTTCTGCAACCGCTGCGTTAACATTTGCATACTCTCCCCTCTCAGGGTCCAAAACTTCGCCCTTTTCAATTTCAAATATTGGGCCATCAGGGTCCATCTTGTATGCTGCACGGCAGTCGAACCAGTTTATGGCGCCGCAGAGGGCTGTTCTGTCCGGTGTTACCACACATACATGTGTCGGTGCAAAGGACTGGCACATGAGACATCCGTAGAAGACGTCAACGTCCTCATCTGAAAGCTCCCTTGCCCTTGAATCCCTTATCTCATACTTCTCCCTTGCTGTCTCAAGGAATTCCTGGACTGCTGTCTCATCTGTCATGAGTGTTACTGCTATTGATTCTATTATGGGGAACTCCTCCCTGAAGAGGACTGAGAGTGCCTTTCCGAGGTGTTCGAGCCTGAAGCCTGCGTCCTTTGCCTCTGTGCTCACACGGCACCATATCTGGTCCCTCTGGTTGAGGTGCATGAATCCCTTAACATAGTTGCAGAGCTCATGGAGCCTCCTCTCGATGACGCTTTCAAGTTCCTCCTCGAGTTCACTGCCAGCTATCTCAACACTTATGGCGAAGGGGTACACCTGGCCCTGTTCCATTTCATCTATTTCGGGCCCCCTGACCTCCACCTTTCCATCCTCAACCTCGTCCTTAACCTGGACCAGTTCTGCTCCGATGGACTTGGGACCTGCCAGTTCAACGAACATGTTGGCTGATCTTATCCTCTCCCCCTCATGCATGGGACTTACATCAACTGGTATGTCTTCAAACATTGAATTCCTCCATTATCCTGATCATTCAGCGTACATCTTCTCAAGGTATCTAAACCATTCATCATCATCCATGTTCGGGAATGATGCATCTGCATTTGAGTGGAATGTCCTGCATATTGTGAGTGTCTTTATATGTGGTGCGAAGTGTTTGAGGGTTGATAGACCCTGTGATGCGATGTAATATATGCAGCCTATGAATATTACAAGGTCATGCTGCCCCTCACCACGGACCCCCTCCCATGAGGGATCCTTCAGGAGGTTTGTTATCTCCACGATACCTCGGGGCTCTGATTCTATGCCAGCCTCACTCAGGGCCCTGTAGGTGTCTGCAGTTGTCACCACAGGTAAATCGAAGTGCCTTATTATTTTAACCACATGTTCAAGCACCGGCTGGCGCTTGGCGAGGGGTCCTACAACCATGAGTGGCCTCCTGGCCTTTTTTATCATCATAGTTGCGGTTTCTGGTGTTACAAGAATTGCCTGCTTTGGCCCGGCTATAACCGTGGGCTGCCATGGTATTATTCTGTCATTCAAGACTATCACCTCTCCAGGAGTGAGGGTTCCTTTGGAAGCTTCCTGGGTTTCCAGTTCTTCTCCTCAAGGATCTTCATAACGTCCCTCTTGTAGACTATGGGGATGTCCTTCTCCGTCCTTATGAACCTGTCTATATCGTCAGGGATTGTGCCGAAGTATTTTCTGTGGAGGTCTATGTAGTTGCTGAGTTTCATCTGGCGGCCCTTGGGCGTGTCTGTTGGTCTTATGCACAGCTTTGCTATCTTGACCGTCGCCTCCTCACGGTTCTCTGCTGCGTAGAGGAGGTGCTCAGGTGCTGGTTCTCCATCAATAACTTCACCCGTCCTGAGGTCATTAAGTTTCCACTTCTCCTCATCATCTGGCCTCCCCAGGAATAATCTGCGGTACTTTGATCCGTGTGGACCCAGGACGACTGGTATTCCCCACCGGTTCACACCCGTTGCGATGGCAGCCGCCTTCTGGGAGTAGGCACCCCAGGCAACTCCACATGCCCCCACACGGTTCAGTATGTAGTCTGCTATCTCTTCAAAGTTGCCCTCAAGGGGTTTCTGTGCGAATATGTTGGCTATTTTTATGGCTGCGCCTGATACGTGGGCATTTGATACACAGGAACCCATGTTGACCAGCCCCCTTGCATCAAACTGGCCACCGTATTTTTCATATAGTGTCTGACCATCCTCGTCCCGGTATTCGCCTATTGACATTGCTCCGCAACCCGTGGTGACCACTATGTAGTTCCTCTCAAGGAACTCCTTGGCCATAAGTGCAACGTCCTTCCCACCCTCAGGGTAGTTTGAACATCCCACGAAAGCCACCACTCCGGGTATATCCCCCAAGACGATGGGTGCTCCGACCCTCCTTATCTCAACGTCCTGGGCAGGTCCCCTTCCAGCCCGGATCTTGTATTTCTCGTCCTTGACTCGCCTCTCACCCGCCTTTGTAACCATGGATACTATGGGTATGTTCCTTTCACATTCCTGCTCGCAGCGTCCGCAGGTGTAGCAGAGCTCCTCGATGGCCATCTCTTCAAGTTTGCTGAGGTCACCCTCAGCCGCCTTCTTCACTGCATCCATTACAGGCAGGCTGTTGGGGCAGACCCTCTGGCACCAGCCACAGTCTGTACACTCAGATGCCAGCCTGATTATCTCATCAAGATCTGGCAGTTTTTTGAGGGATTTCCTTATGGGTGCAAGTTTCATTGCAGTTTTAACTGCAACCTCACCCACCTTTTCAGGGTCCAGTATAAGGGCGCCCTCTATGTTGCCGTTTATGAGGTCATTCACGATTTTATCCGGGTCCTCCCCTGTCAGGTCCGGGAGTCCGAGGCACATCTTATCAGTTGTGGCTATGACCGCTGACCTGTTCTTGAGGGCCTCCTCCAGCACATCCGTCCTGACGCACTGCTCATCAACAACTATCACGTCTGCAACACCACTTCTTATAAATCTGAGCTGTTTTGATAGTGGACCTACAACCTTTGCGGCCTCACTGTACCTTGTCACGTCTATTGCAGCGCAGCATATTCCACAGACCTCAACCTCGTCCTCCATTCCCTGCTCATCAAGGTAGTCAACTATGTCTGCGCCTGGCAGCACGTTGTGGCCTATGCAGAGAACAACTGGTTTCTCTGTATCTATGGTCCCGAATCCAAGTTCAACCAGTGGTGCGTCCTCGTCACCCTTTGGAAGGTCCAGGGCCACTATCTGGGCCAGGTCTGCAACTTCCCTTGTAAGGTCATCCATGAGGCCGGCGTGGAATGCCTTTGATTCGAAGTCCTTGCTGTCCCCCTCCTGTCCCGTGTGGCAGGCTGAGAGGAGGTGTGACATCTGTTCCTCGGCGTAGTCCAGCACTTCCCTGAGGTCGCCGAGTTTGGAGGGTCTTTTACCCATCACCGTCCTTGTTATTGGTGCCTCTATATCCACGTTGCTGCCGAGGTCTATCTTATAATCCTCCCCGAGTCTCTCTATTAGGTGTTCAACCAGGTGCCTTGCGTGTCCTGCGTGGGCGGCTGTTCCTATCAGGCAGGCCAGGAGAACTGTCCTTGCCTGCTGTGTGGCTGCGTCTATACCGCAGGCTCCCTTCTTACCGAGGAGTTCGCATTTGCCGTAGGTGCAGAGACAGCACATATCACAGAATGGTGCATAGAATGGTTCATATCTTTCAAGTAGTTTCATGTCCCATGATCTCAGGTCAGTCACGTGGGGACGGGGTTTTGGGCCCTTAACCTCTTCTTCCTGAGGTTTTTCCTCAGTTATTATTTCTCCTATGGATATCTGGATGTTCTTGGCATCCCAGAAATCCCCTTTAAGGTTCTTGGCTTTTTTTGATTCAGGCGCCACATCTATCACCAGTATTACTAAATGCAGATTGACAATTATTAATGATTTATAATGATGTTTTTCATTTTATAAAATGAATATATAAAGTTTGTGTATTGCCACTTAACACATAACTTTGAAGACCCTCTTAATAATAAGATCCCATAATGAGGACCCCTAAGTTTATTACCCTCCCAGATGTACATGGGGCCCGGTCCAGGATCATGCTCCCTCAGTATTACCCCAATATAAGTTAAGCTGGAGATAAGTAATACTCACTTCAACCTTTATATTATATGAATGGTTGATATAGTGATGGAATTAAAAAACTAAAAGGAGGCGAATACCTTGCACATTCCAGATGGTTTCATACCATTCCCACAGTACCTCGTGTACTGGGTCATTGCCCTTGTAGCCCTCTACTTCAGCATGCAATGGGCGAGAAGGGACCTTAAAGAAAGACAGATACCACTGTTTGCAGTCCTTGCAGCGGGAATATTTGCGATACAGGCTATGAATATACCGATACCCTGGGGTACCAGCGGCCACATGGTCGGAGCAGCCCTGGTTGCAATAATCTTTGCAAGCCCCTGGGCAGCTGTTCTGTTGCTCTCAATTGTACTCATACTGCAGGGACTCATATTCGGTGATGGTGGAATAACAGCCCTCGGTGCCAACATATTCAACATGGGTATAATCGGAGGATTCGCCGGTTACTACCTCTTCCAGGCACTGAGATCCGCAGGTGAAATACCTGCAGTGATCCTGGCATCATGGGCCTCAATATTCCTTGCAGCCATCGCCTGTGCAGTGGAGATGTGGATAGCAGGGACATTCCCCCTCGTACCCGGCCTCTGGATGATGGGACTCTACCACGCAGTTATAGGCATCATAGAGGCTGCCATAACCGTGGTGGTTGTTCTTGCAATCCAGAGCACCCGCCCTGACCTTTTCTCATTCAGGGACTGGGGAAAGAAAAGTGCCGAGGTGTCATCAAAATGAATGCCCGAGACAAAAAATTTCTGACTGCCGGCATCATAGTTGCCCTCATAATAGCCGTGCTGGCACCATTCCTTGCCTCATCAAACCCGGACGGCCTTGAAAGCACCGCCGAGAAGGTGATGCCCAACCCTGAAACAGAACCCGTGCTGAAGTCACCGCTACCAGACTACACCCTCCCTGCGCTGGGTGACAGTCCCATTGGTGGTGTCATATCAATGATATTCGGTACGATCCTGGTACTGGCCCTAGCCTATGGTGTGGGCGCAGTTTTCAGGAGCAGGAAAGCTGCAGGTGAAGATGGAGGAGAGGAATGATCCTCCCATTAATTTTTTCTGGTGTGTCTGAATGGAAGACCTCATAAACATCGAAAGGGAAAGCCTGAAGGAGAGCTCAATCCACAGGCTGGATGGGCGCATCAAACTCATAATAACCTTTATAATTATAGCCTTCGCTGTTTCAGCCAGCAGCATCGTTACACTGATATTGATGGAGGCATATCTCCTCCTGCTCATACTCCTATCAAATGTGTCACCATCATATGCCATTAAACGTATAATCCTTATACTCCCCTTCGGGGGCTTCATTGCACTCTTCCAGCCCTTCATACGGTCGGGGACTGTTATCTGGGCCGGTCCCCTTGGGATGGATGTGACACTGGAGGGGCTGATCTTTGGTGCACTGCTACTCGGGAAGGTAACCGTGAGCGTGACAGCGGTGATCCTCCTATCCTCAACAACTTCAATGCAGGAGCTGGTTGGATCAGCAAGGAGAATCGGTGTCCCATCAGACTTTGCAATGCTACTCAACCTCACGGTAAGGTACCTCTTCTTCTTCTATGATGAACTTGAGAGGATAAGGAACGCCCAGAAGACCCGCTGCTTTGATATATGGAACAAAAGGACATCCTACAGCTGGAGGCTCAGGAAGGTGGGTGAAACAATTGCGATGATGTTCCTGAGGGCGTATGAACAGGGGGAAAGGGTGTACCTCAGCATGCTGAGCCGTGGATACAGCCAGGACAGCCAGATGTACACTGCAAGAACCGCCCTTGCCGGCCGGGATGTCCTATTTGCAGCTGCAAACATCTTTATAATCGCGCTGCTCCATATACTCCAGCAGGGCTACTGGTGATTGGATGATTGAGCTGAGGGGTTTAAGCTACAGTTACCCCGACGGCACCCCCGCCCTCAGGGGCATTAACATGAAGATAGATAAGGGTGAACGCGTTGCCGTTATAGGGCCCAATGGGGCGGGCAAATCAACACTTTTTCTCCACCTCAACGGGATACTGAGACCCACCACAGGTGAGGTCATAATCGATGGGAAGAAGATGGAATACAGCAGGGATCTGATTAAGATCAGGCAGAAGGTTGGAATAGTCTTTCAGAACCCTGATGACCAGCTCTTCTCACCCACAGTCCGGGAGGATGTTGCCTTTGGGCCCATGAACCTGGGGCTTCCCATGGACGAGGTCGAGGAGAGGGTCAGGGATGCACTCCAGAAGGTGGGTATAACCGGCTATGAGAATAGGGCGCCACATCACCTCAGCGGAGGGGAAAAGAAGAGGGTGGCCATCGCCGGTATACTTGCAATGAAGCCTGAGATCATGGTACTTGACGAGCCAACAACCGGTCTGGACCCGGAGACAGCCGATGGTATAATCAGGATACTCCTTGAACTGAGCATGGAGGGCATAACCGTCATAATATCCTCCCACGACGTTGAAATAATAAGCCAGTTTGCAGAGAGGGTTTTTGTACTTAATAATGGGAAACTTATTGCAGAGGGCACACCTAGAGAGATCTTCAGGGATGCTGAACTGATCAGTAGGGCCAGTTTAGGGCTTCCAAGGACTGCTGATCTAATGAACCGTCTCAGAATGGCTGGTTTTGAAGTTGATGTGAAGCTTACTGTTGAGGAAACCTACCATGAACTCCTGCACCTCCTCGGTGGAGATGCATACCACCTGTTACTCCATTTCCTGCGTGAAGAGAAACAGCACAGACTCATACATATCCTTGGAGAGGAGAAGTACCACCAGCTACTCCATGCTCTGAAGGAAAGCTAACAGAAAAATTAATTCAGTTTTCAAACATGCGTCAAGGCGGGCAAAATTCTAGAGCTTTGGCTCAAGTCTCTTGATCATGAAGGCCATGAAGCCCACGAGCATCGGGAAAAGGAAGAGGTATATCATTATTATGGCTATTGGTGGTAGAACTGAGCCCATGACCGTGGAGGCTGCAAGGAGCATGACAAGGAATATGACCGGGCCGAGAATCGCCAGGAACATGTATATCATTGTGAAGGAATTAAGCTTCTGTGAATAGTCCTTGAGCTTCATCCTCATCTCATAGGCAATATCATCGGCGATGACATTGAGGGTCTTTGATAGGTCCCCACCACTGTTGAGGGTCCTCGTGATCTGATAGACCGCCCTCTTAAGACCATCAGATTCTATGCGGTTGCTCATCTCAATGAGCGCATTCTCTGTTGTCTCACCATACTTGATCTCCTCAAGGGTCCTTGCAAACTCCTCAGAAAGTGCGCCGTAGCCTGACATTGCAACTGATCTCATGCTGTCATGGAGCCCGAGGCCTGATTTGAGCTCGGTTGCCATCTGACGGAGGGCGAAGGGAAGTTCCCTTGAGGCCTCACTTGAACGTTTACCCTTCTGGAGGTTCGGGAGGAAGATTACAATTATCGCCATGAAGAGGACCGCGAGCATCATTGCAAGGCCTATCTCAATTCCAAAGCCAAGGAGGACCATCACCACCAATAGAACTGCGCCTGATCCTCCCCCGAGGATCATTATGAGTTTCGGGTCCAGCTGTTCCTTCTCCTCCTCCTTCAGGAGTTCCTCAAGAGACGCCCTCTCAAAGCTGGCTCTGGTTGCACTGTCCTCACCCCGCTCCTCCAGCCTCTTATCCGCCTCTATAAGACCCTTGAAAACCTCTATCTCTTCAGGCGTCATTTTCATCCGGCTTATAACACGGGCGGATCCCCTTCTTGAGAGAAATCCGGGTTTAGGTTTTTCTGAACTCCTCTTCAGAAGTCCGCCAGGCCTTCCGATGGGGGGTGCCTTCGGCTTTATTTCACCCATCTTCTGAACAGGTTTCTGGACACCCTCACCCACCTTCTTTGTGGATGTGAGGGTTATGCCGCCAAGCTTGTCAAATATTTCCCTGATGGAGACCATGATACACCTCAGAGTATGCTGTCAAGGACACCGTCAGGGTCCCTGTAGTATTCATGTATGTAGCGTCCCACCTCATCTATGCTCCTTATGTTCTCATCGGCCATGTACTCCAGTACTAGCCTCCTCCTCTCAATTTCCTCCTCGATTTCATTTATGCTTATGGCCCTCAGTTCAGCTATCTCCCTGAGGGTCTGGCTGGCTATACCAACATATTCAACCTTATCAGCCACACTGTTCCACTCGAAGACCCTGTTGAGCTGGACGTTACCCTCCTCCATACCCACGACCTCGGCGACCTCAGTTATCCTCCTTATGGAGCCCCCCTCAGGTCTGTACATTCTGTTCTGCATTATTATGAAGTCAAGGGCGGGTATCATTATCCTCGGCACATTCATGGGGGGGTTTATGAGACGGGTTATGGTTTCCCTTGCTGTGTTGGCGTGGAGTGTCCCGAATCCACTGTGACCCGTGTTAAGGGCTGTGAACAGGGTTATGGCCTCACTGCCCCTCACTTCCCCCACGATGACCCTGTCTGGTCTCTGACGGAGGGAGTTCTTGACGAGGGTATCCATGTCAAGTTCCCCCTTGCCCTCTATGTTGGGTGGCCTTGTCTCCATCCTGAGTACATGGGTGTGGGGGAGCTGGAGCTCCAGTGTATCCTCAATGGTTATGATACGCTCGGTTGGAGGCACGAAAGCTGATACCGTGTTGAGGGTTGTTGTTTTACCGGACCCGGTACCCCCCGCCACTATGGCGTTGCATGGTTTCACGCCCAGACCATCTGTGCATACCCAGAGGAAGGCTGCAAGGTGGGATGACATGGTCTTGAAGTTTATGAGGTCAACAACAGTGAAGGGGTCCTTCCTGAATTTTCGGATTGTGAGTGTCGAACCATCAGGAGAGACCGGAGGTATTGTTGCATTGACCCTTGAACCATCAGGGAGCCTCGCATCAAGTATGGGTGTCTGCTGGTCTATGCGCCTGTTAACCTGCCTTGCTATAAGGTCTATGATGGACTTTATGTCGTCATCGTTGTTGAAGACGACATTGGTGATCATCATTCCCAGCTTCCTGTGGTAGACGAAGACAGGTTTTTTGACACCTATTACCATTATCTCCTCTAGGTCATCGTCCTTTATGAGTGGGTCCAGTTCACCGTACCCAAGCATCTCCTGGGATATCTGTTTTGCCAGCTTGTCAACATTACGGACTCCCTTCATCCTTAGGAATTCCTTGACCTCTGACATGAATGTGGATTCATCTATTCTGAACTCTTCACCCTTGGAGACCGCAACCTCAACCAGTTTTTCCCTGATCTCATTTAGGAGTTCTCTCTCCTTCTCAGAGAACTTTGGAAGGGAAACCCGGTACTGGGGTATCAGGTCCCCTTCAATTATCTCAACATCCTTTAAATCCACCCGAGGGGAGGCTGGTTTTGGTTTGGGATTCTCAAGCACCTTTTCGACCTTGAATTCTGATTTTTCTGGTCTTTCCTTCCTTTCCTCCCGGGGGGATTCCTCCTCATCCGTTGCAAATTCCCCAAGGATCTCCTTCAGAATTTCCTTCCTCTTATCCCTCATATTACTCAACTCTTTATATGTGAAGGATGATATTTAAGTGTATGTCAGCAAGGTGTCCTGTCTGTGGGGAGGACCTTCCTGCCTACAGGGGTGGTGTCGATATCTACGACCCCTGCGATGGGTGCATGGACCTCCACCTGAGTAAGTTCAGACCCATCAATGAGGTATCCGGTTCAATTCCAGGGGCTTGTGAATGCGGCCGGAGGCATCTTGACGCTGTCATGGCCCATATCGCAGGGATCATGATTAGGGATGGATGTATACCCGAAGATGCGAGGCTCAGGGACGTCGGGGCTCCCCTCATAACTCCAGCGCTCCCCCTTGAATCCCCTCCATTCCTTCCAGAAAGATCCCTTGTTCTTCTATCACCCCATGTTGATAAAGGGGTCGCTGAAATCATCATGGACCATGTTCCAGAGGTTAAGGGTGTTTTAAGGGGTGATATGAGCACTGTTCCCGGTATGATGGACTCTAATAGCCAACCACATGTATATGAGCTCCTGGCAGGTTGTGATATGAGATGTGACATCATTGAAACACCCTCCGGGACCCTCTCAATATACAGGAGGCAGAGCAGACTTCACATAGAGTTTTCATCCGGGAAGAATTTGAAGATTCAGGCTGCTGCACGCGAGATACTCTCACTGCGTCCTGAGAATGTGCTGGATGCGACATGCGGCCCCGGGACCCTGGGGATATTCTCCCTTATGGCAGGTGCCCGGAACGTTGTATTCAATGACATCTGGAGGGAAGCCTGTGAGATGACCCGCCTGAACCTGCAGGTCAATGGATTCAGTAAAGGGTTCAGGGTGTGCAACAGGGATATAAGGGAACTGCCAGATCTGATTGATGAGAGGTTTGATCTCTGCATAGTGGACCCCTTCCCTGGTGTTGATGCCCGTGAATTTATTGATGCTGCAGAGAGACTTGCAGAGAACGTCCTCCTGATAGGGTGAATACCCTAAATGCCAATGTAGACAGCAACTGCAGGGATCACGAGTACACCCATGAGGTGAGACTTACTTGTGCCGGTACAGTGGGGGATGAGTCCAAAGGAGGTTGATGCTATAAGTGCAAGGGTGATGAATGGTAGGCTGGCCCCCTCCATGACTGCAAAAAGGAATATGGAAGCTGTCATGAATAGCATGACCGCCAGCGAAATTTTTCCGTAATTGATCCCCGATAGATGGGTGCAGATATAATCAGCAGCCTTAATGGATATTACAGCCGCCAGGGATACAGCCAGGAGTGAGGCTGAGATGAAAAGGAAGATGTGGCCTGCATCTATATCATGCATTATCTGGGATATGTAGACGGCAATCCCACTCCTCGGGTTTCCGATAATGTAGAGTGTCATGAGAGAAAAGAGGGCATCCGAGGTGTTAAGGCATGACAGTGCAGTGATGAAGTCCCCTGGCGAATCCTCCCCACCCGAACCCGTGAGGGAACATGATATCATACCGCCCTGGGCGGGTCCAAATCCTGGTAAAAATCCTAGCAGGACCGATGCAACACCTCCTGCAAGAACAGACCTGGCAGTACCTGCATCAAACACTGTGAATGGCTCTGTTTCCTGCTCAGGCAGAGATGATCCTGAACTGAAGCTGTAGATAATGGTGCTGAGACCGAAGAAACCCGTGAATAGTGTCATCAGGCCAAGTCCAGGGGATATCGGTGCCTGGAAAATAACCCACCCCATGGCCCCTGAGAAAAGAAAGAGGACAGCTGCCCAGAACAGTGTCTCAGCATTCCTGCTGAGCTTAATCATCATGTAAACAGAAACAAGGATGAGTATTAACCAGATTTGTGGTCTGATAAATCCATAGATGGGTGGCAGTGCCAGGAGAAGGAGTGGTAAAAATATTATTGTCAGCAGGATTCCAGCCACACCACCAATTGTTGCAGCCCTTATGGCTTCACCAGCCCTACCCTCAAGGACCATACGGTGCCCTGGGAGAACAGAAAGTGCGGTTCCCTCATCAGGAACCCCAAGCAGGGTTGAGGGTATGAATTCAAGGAGGGCATGGGTTACAGAGAGTGATAATAAAAAAACAGCCAGAGCTTCCTCCGGGATGAAACTCAGAATCTGACCGGATACTGCAAAAATGAATGCCCCGACGGTATTAACATGGATACCCGGAATCAGACCTGTCAATGTACCGGTTATAACTCCAAGAAAACAGGCAAAAAGGATTTCAATTATCCAGATCACCTGAAATAATCTGAGGTGTGTGTAAGAAAGGCTTGAAGATCACATCAGCCTTCTTACATCAGTAACTTTCAATTCAATACTGTGAAAGGCTTGAAGATCACATCAGCCTTCTTACATCAGTAACCTCTATGTTGCTGACACCCTCAATTCCGGAAAGGCTCTCCTCAGCAGCCTCTGTTCCGCCCTCTGCGTCACCAACAACAACCATCACATTTAGGGCCACCAGACCAAATGCTATGGGTTCCTCATCTATCTTGTGAAGTTCCGTGCCCTCAGGTATTCTATCCTGGATCTCCTTCTTCAGAGCCTCAAGATCAACATCGGGGCTCTCAGGCATAACCTTTATGGTGGCTACTACATCTCCCATTAATACTACCTCCCTGCATGGTATTAAATTAATACTTATTTATATATTTTTCCTATGGTCCCTCGAATCCACACTTGCACCTGTAGGTGTGGCCGAAGGTCCTGCACTTCTGGCACCTGTAGATCATCTCACCGCACATTGGACATTCAAATTTCACATATGTCTCAACCAGAGGTATCTCCTGTTTACAGGATGTACATTCCATCTTGGTCATTTAATCACCTCTTATAACTGTACATACACATTCCGAAGCACCTGCCCTTAAAATGGACAGCACTCTGGAGGGATATTTCCCATTCACAACATAACAATCAGATTTTAATTCAATCAGAAGTTCAGGTAGTGCTTCATCCACTGATGTCTCACCAAAAGATAGTAAGTCTTTAGCACTTATATCATTTATAAGTTTAGCATCACGGGCAGGTGGCCTCTCAGTGTATATACCATCTACATCTGTTGCTATTAAAAGTTTCGCTTTTATCATATGGGCGATCATGAGTGAGAGGGAATCAGAGGTGACCCTCCATGAGTGTTCAGCCGGGTCAGTGAAACGCAGAAGCTCCGAAGGGATTATAACCGGAGTTAAACCCGCACTAATAACTTCTCTGCACTCTGCAATAGTCCTGACAGGAACTGCTGATTCGACAATGTCTGAAAGAAGCCTTCCAGTTATGTCCATGCACAGTATTGCTGCTTCATGGTTTGCAGTATCAGAAAACCCGAATTTCTCATCATAATACCTCACCATATCTGCAAAGGAGCCTCCACCACAGACCACCGCTGCGCCGACACCCTCAAGGCTCTCAAGGAGGGCTGCAGCATGTTCTGGAAAAAGACTTCCACCTATCTTAACGACCCACTCCATAGCAAACACATCTCCCCTAGAACCACACATCTAAAGCAGCTTCAGGTCCCCTGTTATTTTATCTATCTCCTCATCATCATCGGGACCTATACCCAGACAGGTTATGGTGCCGGCAGGTATCTGGGTATGTCCTGCATCCCTCACCAGGTAGTGTGAGATTCCAGCCTCCTTAACAGCCTCATATATCTCAAGGAGTTCATCAAGACTGTTCACCGAAACAATGACCTTCTTTGAGCCTTCAAGTTCCCATTCTCTTATTTTATCATGACCCGTCCTTTTAAATGATCCTATGGAAGCATGACAGGCCTGGGCAGCTATTTTTCCCTTCCCCATCTTCAGATCGGATCTCACTATTATGACCTGTTTCATTTTCCCACCACTGGGTTCTATCTCCCTTACCGCTAATAATGATTTCCAGCAGGAAGGAATGGGAAGCTACCAGCGACCATCTGATGCACATGTAAACCATCATGATCCTTACACAGTAAAAGGTCTGTGTTAGTGTTACAGTTAAATTCTACGAGGCTGAGTGATATAGAATCAGGATATGGGTGCAAAAAAGAGCCGAAAAAACGATAAATTTAAATACCATTGAGTTAAATATAGAATTGAGGTGATATTATGGCCGAATTACCCATAGCACCAGTTGGGAGAATCATAAAAAATGCCGGTGCCCAGAGAATAAGCGACGACGCAAGGGAAGCACTTGCAAAGATTCTGGAAGAAAAAGGCGAAGAAATAGCAAAAGAAGCTGTTAAACTTGCAAAACACGCCGGCAGAAAAACTGTTAAAGCATCAGACATAGAACTGGCCGCTAAAAAATTATAAATGGCCAGATATTTCTTATTTTTAATTTTTCACCGCTTTCCTCCAGTAATACCCGTTTCCTTCTAGGCCCAAGTAATTCTTATTAACCCATAAAAAACATAATCATTTCAGGACTGATTTTTTCATCCCATTATCCATGGTGATAGAATTGACCAGAATCTCAATACTCGATCATGATAGGTGTCAGCCAAAGAAATGCAACTACGTCTGCATAGAATACTGTCCCGGCGTGAGGATGGATGAGGACACAATAACAATCGATGAAAAGACAAAGAAGCCCATAATATCCGAGGAGCTGTGCTCGGGATGTGGTATATGCACAAAGAGATGTCCGTTCAATGCAATAAGTGTTATAAATCTCCCGGAGGCTCTTGAAAACCCTGTGCATCGTTACGGGCAGAACCAGTTTGAACTCTTCGGGCTTCCAGCAGTCACATCCGGAGACGTTGTTGGATTAATAGGACCCAACGGTATCGGTAAATCCACCATCGTAAGGATACTATCAGGGGAACTCCGCCCGAACCTCGGTGATTTCCAGGACCCACCTGCCTGGGAAGAAATAATAAACCACTTCAGGGGATCCCAGCTACAGGATTACTTCCAGAGACTGAGTAAAGGAGAAATAAGTGTTGTCCACAAGCCCCAGATGGTGGACAGGATCCCCAGGTATGTTAAGGGGAATGTTGAGGATCTTCTAACAGGTATAGGGTCAGGCAGAACCGATGATGTCATTGAAACCCTGGAGATCCAGGAAATACTGGGCAGGGATATCTCAAACCTCAGTGGCGGGGAGCTCCAGAGCGTGGCCATTGCAGCGGCGGCTCTGAGGGATGCGGACTTCTACTACTTCGATGAACCGACATCCTGGCTTGATGTGAGGCAGAGGCTCAATGCAGTGAAGGTAATAAGATCCCTCGCAGAGGCAGGTAAGTCTGTAATGGTTATAGAGCACGACATGGCAGCCCTCGATGCAATGTCAGACTACGTCCACATCCTCTACGGTAAACCTGGCGCCTACGGTGTTGTATCCAACAGGAGAGGTGTGCGTGTTGGAATCAACACATACATAAGGGGTTTCCTCAGGGAGGAGAATGTCAGGTTCCGTAAAAATGAGATAGAATTCAAGGTAAAGCCCCCGAGGACCGGGGAGGAGGGTGATGTTCTTGCGGAGTACACAGCCCTCAGCAGGAGATACCCTGAATTTAAACTTGATGTCGATGAGGGCACCCTCTACCTCAACGAGGTGGTTACAGCCTTCGGACCCAACGGTATAGGTAAAACAACCTTCGCCAGGATCCTTGCAGGTGTTGAAAAACCAGATAGCGGCAAGGTTAAAAAGAAGATAAAGATATCCTACAAACCCCAGTACCTCTCATCAGACTATACCGGAACCGTGGAGGAATTCCTATATGCCAACGCCCCAACATACGGCTCAAATATCTTCAAAAGTGAGATCATGAGGCCCTTCAACCTTGAGGAGATACTTGATAAACCCGTCAACGAGCTGAGTGGTGGTGAGCTGCAGCGCCTTGCAGTTGCAGTTGCACTCTCCAGGGAGGCTGATCTCTACGTTCTTGACGAGCCAACGGCCTTCCTCGACGTTGAGCAGCGCCTGATGGCTGCAAAGGCAATAAGGAGGATCATTGAGGGGAGTAACTCCTCTGCAATGATCATAGACCATGATATAATATTCATTGACTATGTCTCAGACAGGGCCATGGTCTTCAGCGGAATGCCAGGAGTTGAGGGACATGCATCAGCTCCCACAGAACTCAGGGATGCCATGAACACCTTCCTCGGGGAGGTGGGAATAACCTTCAGGAGGGACAAGGAGACGAAAAGGCCAAGGGTCAACAAGCCTGGAAGTTTCCTTGACAGGGAGCAGAAGGAACTCGGGGAGTACTACTACCTGAAAACTGAATGAAGCAGCGAATTTACTGACGAAGTCCCTCACTTCCTTTTTGACCATGATACTTTCTCCAGAGAACATTTGAGGGTAATGATTCAACACCACCCCTTGAACCATACTTCCACATGACAGCCCTGCTCAGCAACACTAACCAGCGCCATCAATGGATTCCAGAACTGAAGAAGATATCTTGAATGAAAAATATTCAGAGCAGAGGAATATACATTTGATCCAGTTGAATTCCAAAAAATAAGGGTGAGTCAGGATGGTCTGAGGAATTCCATGACATCCACAAAGTTTTCAGCGAATATCTCAACCTGCTCCCTAGGTATTGAGAAGCTGAGGCGTATGTACCTATCCCCAAATATCTTGCTGGTGTATGCGCCCTGCCTCACAAAGATCTTTCGCTTAAGCAGATAGTCTGTAAGGTCAACGGGGTTAACCCCGGTTTCATGAATATCAATGGCCATCATGTTACCATTTGATGGGTAAACCGGGAGGAAGGCACCTTCTACCTCATCGACTGCGTCCTTAATGATCTTCTGATTGGTGAAGGTCTCCCTACGTATCCTTTCAACCCAGTTGTCCTTTGTTTTGAGGGCTGCAATTGCCCCTGCCTGTGAGACAACATTTGTGCCGAGATCATTTATGACTATACCCTTGACGGACTCGATGATATCTGAGGTTGCGACAATTGCACCTATCCTCAGACCGGCCATTCCACAGATCTTGGAGAAGCTGTAGACAGTGACCGTGTGATCTGGTGCATATTCTGCTGCTAGGTGATGCTCCCTTGCAAAGTCCCTGTAGGTTATATCATGGAGGAGGTAAACGTCATGGTCCTCTGCTATGTCAGCGAATGCTCTTATCTCATCCAGTGTATAGGATGAACCCAGTGGGTTCAGTGGATCTATGAGGGATATGAGGCGGGTGTTGCGGTCCATGTTTTCAAGTACAAGGTCAGGTGTTAACTTGTAGTCGCATTCGCTGCTGTATATGGGGACCGATGTTACGCTGCATGCAAATCTGCTTGCGAAGTTGTCGATTATAAGGTACCCTGGATCACAGGTTATGGCGTTATCCTCAGGTTCAAGTATATCGTTCATGCATAGGTAGAGTGACTCAGTGCCCCCGGCAGTTATGAGGGCCTCGAAGTCATCTTCAAGTCCTAGATCCTTCAGTACAAGTTCTTTGAGCTCAGGAAAGCCTTCAGGTGGTGGATACTTGCAGTAGCTGCCCTCGTTTATACAATCAATCATGGCTTCCGCTATTTCAGAGTGATCGTGAAGATGGTTGGTGTTCTGACCCATCCATATCATTTCTTTGTCCTTAAAGACATGGTTAAAAAACTCATTTGAAGTCTTAAAGCCATTTGGTGGCACTTTTGCAGCTTTAGCATATTTTTTAGGAGAAATCATTTTATCACATCAGCACAGGAGTATCCATGCGAAAGAGAAGAAGGCTTCTCTTACCTACCCGAGGCTGAACCTCAATTAAACTCCAGTTTAGGGTTTCTTATATCATATTAAACAAACCTATTAATAAACTTTGTTTACAGGAGGGGCTTTCGTAATAAAATCAGACCATAGGGTCCTACATTGGCTGGAAATACTCAAAGCTCGGGGCTCATAGAATGCCGCCAGAAACAATCCTGAAACCCACACGAGAGCCCTCCAAACGATTCCTGTGCCTCCTGAGAACAGCGAACCTCTCACCGGGCCTTTCACCCATCTCAAGCTCCACAATGTCCTTGGACCAGTAACGGAGTATGGTGCCGCCAACGGGGCTAACATGCTCCCTTCCATCCTCCCCGGTGATGGAGTATATCTGGTTGGTTATGACCGCTGCAAGGTCAAATCTTCTGGCCATCTGTAGAAGGAGGAACATCTGCCTTCCAAGGTCAATATTAAAGCTGGATGCATTGCCATCCTTCAATCGGTATAGCGCGACCGCAGAGTCAAGGACAACAAGGTCCGTTGAGTCCCCATGGCTTTTGAGGAACGATAATGTCCTCTGAAGGGCTTCTCCCTGCTCTTTAAAGCTTGAGGGCTCAAATACTATTATACTATCTGCAACCTTATCAAAAATGTCGCCTGCGACCTGTCTTATTCTCTCAACAGAAAGACCACCCTCCGTATCAATGAAAACCGTATTTTTACCCCTCTTTGCAGTTTCAACCGCAAGTTTGATGGCTATGTTGGTCTTACCTGAACCAGGAGGCCCATAGAACTGGGTTATGGTTCTTCTTTCAACTCCCCCTCCCAGTATCCTGTCAATGGAGGACTCCGTTGGTATCCTCTGGTTTTCATCAATATCCCTTAATTTCTTCATTCATCTCCAACCTTCATTTTCACAGTATAGTGTCAAGGGGGCCCTTACCCCTCCTCAGAACCCTCGGAGGGTTCACTGTCAGGTCAATCACCGTGGATGGCTCCATGCTCTGGCATTCCCCTGCATCCAGCACAAGGTCCACACCATCCAGGTCCCTAAGAATCTCCTCAATCCCTGGTGATGGAGGTTTACCCGAGATATTTGCACTCGTTGCTGTAACCGGGAACCTTGCTGTGATGAGTCTGCATACCTCATCGTCGGGCACCCTTATACCCACCCTTGAAGATCCCCCTGTTATAACATCAGGGATCAGTTCATTCCTCTCAAGTATCAGGGTGTAGGGACCGGGCAGTATCCTCTTCATCAGATCCATTGCATGCCTTGATGGCCTTGAAAATCTGGGAATCTCGTCAACCCCTGATACACATATTGATACTGGCTTATGTGGTGGCCTTCCCTTAACCCTGAATAGTCTCCTTACCGCGTCCTCATCCAGTGCATTAACTCCGAGGCCATAGATTGTATCTGTGGGGTATATAACGATCCCTCCCCCCTCCATCACAGATATGGCCTCCTCAACAACTTCAGGGGAGGGGTTCCTCCTTGTAATCTTTCTGATCAGCATTGGAACACCTTGAATGTCAACCATCCACAAAACCGGCACCTAATCAATATATATCTGTGCCAGATATAAATGAGTCCATGTTAAACCAGTTCAGACCTGTTCTCAGAAGATTCATTGACCCCATTGCAGACAGGATTGCCGTGCCGGCGGATTATATAACATTGACGGGCTTCCTGGTTGCATGTGCTGCCAGCGCAGGATACGCATCCGGGAGCCTCATCACCGGAGCACTCCTCCTCGCAGCAAGTGGATTCATAGATGTCCTTGACGGGGCCGTGGCAAGGAGGAGGTTCAGGCCAACGGCCTTCGGTGGCTTCCTCGACTCAACCCTTGACAGGCTCTCAGATGGTATAATAATCATAGGGGTAACTGCGGGGGGATTCACAGGACTCCTAACAGGGCTGCTGGCACTGCACTCTGGCCTCATGGTGAGCTATGTGAGGGCCCGCGCAGAATCCATGGGCATTGCATGCGCTGTTGGAATCGCTGAAAGGGCGGAGCGGATCATCATAATCCTTGCAGGGTCCCTTGCAGGATACTTCATCCACCCATGGTTAATGGACGCCGCCATCATTGTACTGGCAGCTGCAGGATACTTTACCATGATTCAGAGGATGATCTACGTGTGGCGAAGCACGAAATCAAATTAACGAATACTGTGAGAACATAGCCATGAAATTCTACCCGTGGCGAAGTACGAAATCAGATTAATGAGTATGGAAGAGGTGTTTCAATGGACTGCAGGGAACGTATAGAAAAGGACCTTGAACTTCTTGAGAAAAATTTAATGGAAATGAAATCCATAGATTTGAGTGATGATGAGGAGGCTGTTGTTGAGAGGGCCCTGAACTACAGGGATGACTCAATCTATTACCTTGAAAAGGGGGACCACATCACATCATTCGGCTGCATAACCTATGCCCATGGCCTTCTAGACAGCCTCAGAATGCTCCACAGGATAATATGATGGGATAAAATGAAATTTTTCCTGAAGGAAAGTAAAGTGGAAAAGCATGGGCGTCAACACCTCGAAAAGGTCATGGAATGTTACCTGAAGTTCGAGGAACTGATGGAGGCATTCTACGCTGGAAACTGCAGACTTGTATCCGAACTCACAAAGGAGATAGCCATAAAGGAACATGAGGCAGATGAGATAAGGAGAAAGATGGAACTTGAATTCTATGAGGGCGCATTCCTCCCATTTGACAGGGAGGACCGTATAATGCTCGTTGAAAGCATAGATAAGGTTGCGGATATTATTGAATCAGCGGCATTCACAGTATCCCTCGGGAAGGTCGCATTCCCGGCTGAGTTCAGGGATGACTTCAGGGATATGATGAAGGTTACGGGGAAGACCATCAGGGCCCTCTATGAGTGTCTTGAATTCCTTGAAACGGATCTCGGCGAGGCCATGAGGAAGGTCCATGAAATCGAAAGGTTTGAGGATGAAGCCGATGTAATTGAGAGGAAGATCATAACTGGCCTCTACTCCGCCTACCGGGAGGATAGGATAGGTGTTGTGAAGTTTCTGGACATGAAGGAGATAGCCCGTAAGGTTGCAAACATTTCAGACAGGGCCGAGGATGCCTCCGACCGTGCCCTCATAATAATTGCCAAGAGAAGAGGTTAATGTCCCTTGAAATGGCTGCTGAGGACCTGCGCTACCTCCTAAACAGGGGCTACCGTAAGCGTGTTGCCCTGAACTTTGTTGCGAACCACTATCTCCTTGGAAGGGATGAGAGGAATTACCTTGCCCGTTGCGTCTTCTCAGATGAAACCGTTGCCAGGAGAAGTTCCCGCAGGGTGGACCGAGATGCGCTGCGCGGTTCCTGCGTTTTTATTGATGGATACAACGTTCTCATAGGTACAGAAAGCCTTCTCACAGATCAGTTTTTCATAGCCCAGGATGGTTTTCTGAGGGATATCCAGGGCGTATCTGGCAGTTACAGGATGGATGATAACACTCTGAGGGCTCTTGACATCATAATGGAATTCCTTGCTGATTCAGGAGTGGATAAGGCCATATTTTATTTTGACAGGAATGTGAGTCACAGCGGAAGGCTGAGGGGCCTGGTTGAGGACCTCATGAACTCCAGGGGTATTGAGGGCTGCGCCATGCTCTCAGAATGTGTGGACAGAAGACTCAGGGAATCTGGGGGTATTGTTGCAACAGCGGATGGTGCTGTGATTGATTCTGTTGAAAGGGTCGTTGACATACCCCAGGAAATAATGAAGAGAAAAAAAGAGGTTAAGAGATCCTGAAAAAAGGGGATATGCTGATGAGGAGCTTATGGACCCATCAGTCCATGTCCTCAAACCTGTCGCCGAGTTTTTCAAGGACACCAGGGAGTGATGTGTACTCCATCTCATCTGATGGGAGCCTGTGTGGCTCAAATGGACCGTGCCTCCTCATATACTCGGCAACCTCAGAGGCTAGCTGCCTTGAGCGGTCGAAGGAGGGGTCATCAAACATGTCAACAGGTCCCACAAGCTTGCAGTCAGCTACCTGGAATCCAAGGGCTATTACCCTTGGTGGTCCATCGAATCTCACAGGTGTTGCGTCCCTCTGGGCTACAGGCATTAATGGTCCGTTGTGGGATCCCCTCATCCATCCGCCGACGAGGTGTGGGAATGCAAAGGGCTCAACAACCTCACCAGCTGCAGGGAATCCTGACTGTGCCCTGACAATTGCGACGGGGTCGTCCTTACCTATGTATTTACCTGCCATGAGGTTCAGCCTCTCTGTGCTCACTGAGGCCGCGATTTCACCATCGTCCCTTCTGTGTATCCTCTTGATGACGTAGCGGCTGATTGAACCAAGGAGTGCCAGGAGGTCATACATCTCATCAGGGCATGCCATTGTAACCTTTCTGTGTTCAACGACGTCAAAGACCTCAAATTCGTATCCATTGTGGAGTGATGGGTCGATGACAAGACCCGCTGTGTTGAATGGATCAGCGAACATTCTGAAGAGGGGGAGGTTAAAGGCACCGGGTTCTGTTTTGTCGCAGCAGAAGATTATAACAGGGTCGCTTGGCCTCTCCTTGAACTCCATCTCGGCACAGCCAGGACCCATACCCTTTATGTTGCCTGAGAATGTATCCAAGAGGAGATCCTGTCCAGCTCCATACAACTTTAAACCTCTTGCAACATCTGTCGCTTCCCTGAAAGCATTCCATGCTGTCTGGTGGACCTCCTCGTTTTCTTCACCGTTCCTGTGGGTCATTATGAGGTCTATATCATCCCCACAGTTGGTTATATAGTAATCCTCAAGGATCCCTGTTTCCTTTGCGCCGGCCAGTATCTCGTCGCATTTCTTCTTTAAAGCTTCATGGGCAACTGCATGACCGGCTACACTTCCAACGTCTGCTTTAATTACACTAATGGTTGTTTTCATGTATTACACCTCCAGAAGATAATGAGTTGATGAAATGGCTTACTATATAAAGATGTGAATCTGATTATTTAAAAAGTTATCCACACACCTCCACTCCGGGGATCAGCTGAATATCCTTGTCTTTTAGCAATGAATTAGAAACAAAAACACAACTCCTCAAAACCAGAATCAGCTGAATATCCTTGTCTTTGAGCCCTCCCTGAAGATCTCCGAAAGTTCTTCCTTAACATTGATCTTCTCTGATGCCTCCTTGACTGCTTCTGGACGTGAGGCTGTTGATGGGTGGGCCGGAACGGCGCTGCAGCCCTCATCTGGTATCACGGAGATATCATAGGTGCCTATCCTCTTTGCAAGGTTCTCAATCTCCACCTTATCCATGCCTATGAGGGGGCTCAGAATGGGGATATTCACACCCATCCTTGTGGCAAGGATGTTGGGGAGGGTCTGGGATGCCACCTGACCGAGGCTGCTCCCATCGACTATCGCAAGGGCCTCCTCCTCCTTTGCAACCATCTCTGCAAGATGGTACATCCCTAATTTGCATAGAACGCAAGTCATCTTCTCAGGAGCCCTTCCACGACACATTTCAAGATATCTTCCATAACTGAAGGTTCTCAGTTTGAATTCCACGCCTGCAGAGTACTCTGCGAGTTTTGCAGCGATCCTCTCAACCTTCTCCTCTGCTTTCTCCCCTGTGAAGGGTGAATTGTTCATGTGGACCGCCACAACCTGGCAACCCCTCTTCATCATCAGGTAGGTGGCCACAGGGGAGTCAATGCCCCCAGATAGGAGCGCCACCACCTTTCCCTGGCTCCCTGCAGGGAGGCCCCCAGGTCCAGGTATCACCCTGTGGTAGATGTATGTCTCGCCCTCCCTTATCTCAAGGTGAATCTCCAGCTCAGGCTTTCCAAGATCAACCGGGGCCCCGGTCTCCCCTACAACAACTGAACCCGCGAATGCTGCCATCTCCTGGCTCGTGAAATCATGGACACCAACCCTCCGGCACCTTATGGCGAAGGGTGTCCTGCTGCTGAGGAGACCCTCAGATCTCAGCTCATGAATGTATTCCCGCAGTGCATCCTCTATGCTATCAAAACCTGTCCTGGCGGTCACAGCCGGAGAAAATGAGACAATACCAAATATCTTTGATAGTCTATCAAGGGCTTCATCCATGTCTTCAGGAAAAATGAATATCCTCCCATGTCTGATCTCTGCTCTGCAGCTGAAGGCCGACTTTATATTGTGGAGCAGTTTTCCTTCGAATCTTCTCCTTACTGAGGGTCCCTTGATGGCGACCTCGCCGTAGCGTGCAAGTATAACATCATAATCAAGAATCATAACACCCCCGTCATCTTAATTACCTCATCTGCTCATGAGGAAATCCCCATTTTCTATCAGTTCCTTAAGTTCCAGTGCCAGTTCACGGGCCCTTAACCTGTCAGACTGTCTGCATATGATGGGAACTGACATTTCACCTATCCTGACAGTCCCTGTATCCATCTCATATGCCCCTGATGGACAGGACCATGCGCATACTCCACAGCCAAAGCACCTATCAAGGTCCAGACCGTTATCGATGGCATGTGTGGGGCACCTCCTGGCTGCAATGCAGACCCCACAGTCTGTGCACATCCCCGGTTTATGGGTCGGCCTCTCCTCACCACCCCACACATCCTCATAGGTTATCTCGGTTATAACCCTTGAACGATCCCTTACATCTGCAACAGGAAGTTTTATATCTGAATTCAGGACCGTGAGGTTCTCAAGGACCCTCTCTGATGTTACAGGGACTGGAAGCGCCACTGTGTTAAATATCTCTGGACCCGCCGCTGTCCTGAATCCCCCGATGTACCGGGGGTCCATATCATGGAGGTCACCGCTGATCATGAGGTTCGGCTTTAGGGGGCTGCTTCTTGTACCCTCACCCAGTACTATGGCCCGGGCCCCGTTCAGAAGAACCCCGGTCCCCTGATGCACTGTCTCCATTAATGGGTCGTTTTCAAGGGGGTTGAGGTCACCGCAGCCAGAGAATGAAAGGCCGCCGCAGTTTTCAGGCATTTCAAATGCATTGAATATGGATTTCACTGGTTTTTCTCCTGGATTAACAAGGGCCGTGTAATTCCTGAAGGCCATGCGTGTACCAACTATCCTGGCTGTTTCAATATCATCCATGGTGACCGTGGACTCGACCACCCTGCCCTCCACAGATGTGACCCTCACATGGACCTCGGATCCCATGAGCAGGTCCCTGAATAGGAAGCCCCCCCCATATTCAGGGTCCTCCCTGCTGTGGCCTGTCCCATAGATGAAAAGGTCGACTGATCCAAGGTTCTCATTTGGGCAGGGACCAGGGTAGGCGGGTATCCCGTTCAGCTCAACACTGGCTGCCTTGCGGAAGGAACCAGGCTCTGATACTTTAAGGTGCATGACCGCTGCTGTGCCTGACATGACACCACATGTGGCTGTGGTTACAACGTCAACCTCATCGGCTGCCGGGAGGTCACCATCACGGACCATGTCCTTTATCTCATCTGCTGTAAAGACAGCTGCATCCCCTTCAAGTATTCTTTCATTTATTTCAGAGACAGGTCTGTTCAAATTGAACCCCCTAAACAGTCAGAGAGGATGCCTTCATATTCTAAGGGCTGCTCTAGCCTCATCAAGGGCATCATCAAGCTTCTCAGTTCCGGGGCCTGCTCCCTGTGCAAGGTGAGGTCTGCCTCCACCTCCACCTCCAAGCAAAGCTGCAGCCTTTGATATGACCTCGTTGATCCTCAAACCAGCCTTTACGGCATCTTCAGAGGCTGCTCCAACGATTTTACCCTCATGGTTCGCTAGTACCACTGCGTCGACTGTGGCTGATAGTTCAAGGGCCATGTTCTTCATCTCATCCATATCAGCGTCAACGGTGTCGATTATCACTGTGAGGTTATTGATCTTCTCAGCCCTGTCCTTCATCTCAAGGATCTTTAGTGACGCGACCTCCTCCTTGAGGCGGGAGACCTCATTTCTGAGGGCCTTCCACTCCCTGAAGAACCTTTCACATGTCCCTGGGAGCTGTGATGGGGTGACCTTGAATATGTCCGAGCTTTCCCTCAGTATGTCCCCTGCCTTCTGCATGAGCTCTATGGCCGCTGACCCTGCAGAGAACTCTATCCTCTCCACTCCGTCCTGTATGCGTTCTGTTCGGTTTATCCTGATGAGTCCAATGTCTCCTGTTCTGTGGACATGGGTGCCTGCACAGGCCTGGACATCTATGCCTGGAATCTCAACGACCCTTATCCTTGAGCCAGGTACAACTCCGCCCTGGTAGAGTATGAATCCATACTTCCTCTCTGCAAGGTCCCGGTCCATCCACCTGACATGGAGGGGTACGTTCATCATGACATACTCATTTGCGAGTCTCTCTATCTCCTGGAGCTCTTCCAGTTTTATTCTTCTGTAGTGTGACAGGTCTATGCGTGAACTTTTAACTCCCTTCTGGGCCCCCGCCTGCCATATGTGATCTCCCAGGACCTTTCTTGCCGCTGAAACTATGAGGTGGGTTGCTGTGTGGTTCCTTGTGAGCTGAAGCCTTCTATCGGAATCAATAAAGCCTCTGATGGTTGTTCCTGGTTCGATGCAGATTTCATCGTCTGTCCTGTGAACAACGACGTCCCCTATCTTCTCTGCATGTTTTATCCTGACCTTGCAGCCTTCAGCTGTGATGTATCCTGTATCTGATGGCTGACCGCCCCCCTCAGGATAGAAGAGTGTGCGGTCGAGTATTATGCCATTCTCATGTATGCCTATGACCTCTGCCTGGAATTCCAGTTCATCGGGTTTCCTGTAGAATAGGAGTTCAGTTGCAGGGTAGTCAAGGTGTACGTCCTCCCCGGGCATGTCGGCTTCGGTTTCATTCCTCTCTGCTACGAGGGTGTAGAAGTTGTCTGGAATTTTAACCTTGAATCCGGATTCCTCTGCCATCTCCTTGATGGTCTCGGGTGGGATTCCGTGGGAGTCATACAGTTTTATGAGGGTCTCCAGGGGCATCTCTGCTTTTCCATCCCTTTTAAGGTATTTTATTGTTTTCTCGACAATCCTGCGACCCTTCTTCACTGTCCTTGCATAGCGGTGTTCCTCGAGGTCTATGATATTCAGTATGTGCTCATGATGACCCCTTATCTCAGGGTAGTGGCCCTCAAGGAACTCCACCTGGATGTTCATTATATCCTTAAGGGACTCCTTCATGCCAAGGTCCTTCATGAGCCTAAGGGTCCTCCTGATTATGAGCCTTGCAAGGTATCCCTCCTTCACGTTTGATGGTATCACCCCATCTGCAAGCATGAATGCCAGGCACCGGGTATGGTCTGCTATGGCATAAACCGATTCCATTGGGGAGGCTGCACGTTCCAGTTCCTCCACAGAGATACCAAGTTTATCCGCTACCCTCTTCCTGAGTTCCCTTAAATCGGCGTAGGTCTCTATGTCCATCATCCCTGCAACCCTGGCATTCTCTGCAAGTATCTCCTCATCGATTTCCACACCTGTCAGCTGGAGCAGTTTCTCAATTACCGGGCCAAAGCAGGCATCGTAGGCTGTTGGTGTCCCCTGTGATATCCAGGCGAACCTTTCAAGTCCATAGCCTGTGTCAACTATCTTGAGGGGGATCTCCTCCCTGCCACCATCAGGGAGAGTCCGGTACTGTATGAAGACAAGGGTTGCAAGTTCAACACCCCTGACGCATACCTCATAGCAGGGCCCCTCGTTTCCACCCCCCTGCCACCATGACTCTATGAATGTTATCTCAGATGGATCAATTCCTATGTGTGTTAAAAAGTCATGACAGTACTTTATTGTCTCCTCTTCCCAGTAGACAGTGTTATCCTCAGAATTGAATGCGTGATGACCCCCCATTGTGAAGCATGTGAGGTGTCTTCCTGTTCTTCCAACATTATCAACATCGTTGAGTCTTATTGATGGCTGCGCAACCACCAGGGGGTTTGCGGGGGGTTTCACCAGGCCAGATGTGACCCATGGCTGGAAGTTGTATATGGATGCGCCCACCAGGAATACATCGTCCCGCCAGCGTTTTGCAAGTACAGGGTACCTCCTGATGGGTTCATGACCCCTTTCAGCGAAGAACTCCATGAACTCATCCTGTATCTCATAGAGGTCATAGCTCCTATCTGTGGCGGGGTTTCCTATGAATCCGTATTCGTCACAGGGGGCGTCTCCACATGTTTCGCGTTCCTTCATAGACCAGAAGATGTTTCCACAGGACCTGCATTCATATTTTCTGTATCCAAGTTTTTCAAGCTGACGGGACATGGTAATCATTGAAAACAGTTTTTATAAATAGAATAAGAATTAAGAAAAATAAATTTTTTGCCATTAAACACTGGAAGAGAAAAAAATAGGGAGGAGTTTAACCGAAGAGTGCGCCGAGACCGGCAGCTGCTTCCTCTTCAGCTTCCTCTTCTTCTTCCTCTTCTTCCTCAGCTTCTTCTTCAGCCTCTTCGGCTGCTGCTGGTGCTGCTGCCGCTGCTGGTGCTGCGGCTACAGCTGTTGTTTCCATTGCCTCTTCGATGTCAACGTCTTCAAGGGCTGCTATGAGAGCCTTGACCCTTGCATCGTCCACTTCAGCGCCTGCTGCTTCAAGGACGCCTTTAACGTTTTCTTCGTTGATTTCCTTACCTGTTGTATGCAGTAACATTGCTGCGTATATGTATTCCATATGATCACCTCAAATTTTATTTTTTAATGGGTTAACTGTTGCCAGTAAAGTGTTTATCCGAAGAGTGCGCCGAGACCGGCAGCTGCATCCTCTTCTTCCTCTTCTTCCTCTTCAGCTTCTTCTTCAACCTCTTCCTCTTTTTCTTCAGGGGCTGGTGCTGCTGCCCTTGAAGACAACTTCTCCTTCAGTTCATCATCAACTGCCTCATCATTAACCTCTGCAGCTGCAGCGGCCAGTGCAAGCATCTGTGCATAGGCCTTTGCAAGCAGGAGGTCAGTTGTTTCTGATGTGAGTATTGATGCATTGTATGCAAGGTTGAATGACTTTGAAGCTGCCTTCTGGATGATGGCAGGCATTGTCTCCCTGGTGTATATAACCGCGTTGACGGAGAGGTTAAATGCCTGTGAAAATGCCTTCTGGATATCAGACAGGGTCTTCTCTTCATCGATGGTTAATACATCTGCAGTGTATATTGTCTGGTTTTCATATGCTGCTCTGAGGTCTATTCCCACCTCAAGTGGCTGTATATCAAGTCTTGTTAATATTCCGGCCACCTTGGGTGGTATCTCCTCCCCTGCCTTCACAACGACGTGGTCATTTGAAACCACGATCTTGCCCTTCTCGATCTTGGCAGGGATACCTATCTGCTGCAGTTCACCCAGTATTGGACCTGGTGCAAATCCGGTATCCCCCTTGGGGACAACTATGTCAGCCGGGGCGATGGCCCCTGGTTTGGCTGGAGCAGGAGTTTTACTGTCCTCAAGGATCTTGAAGAGCTTAAATGGATTCATATCTGTGAATATAAGTGCAGGCTGCCCCTCCATGTATTCAGAGAGTGAATCAACGTTTTCAAGTTCTCTGCCAGCTTTCTCAAGGGCAAGGCTGATCAGGGTCTTCTTGGACATTCTGATGAGTGCACTGTCACGGAGTGTCTGGCGCATCTTCTGGAGCTGCCTTGCAGGTATGTCTGCAAGGTTGGCTATACCAACCACTTCATGACCTTTGATGAGGTCATGGAGCTCCTGAACCTCTTTCTTCTTCCATTCAGCCACGTGAGCCATTTAAATCACCCTCACTACCGGGCCCATGGTTGTCTTAACGTACATGGACTTTAACTGGTTTCTTCCCTTCTCAAGTTTGCGGTCAATTGTCTGAAGAACCGCCTCTATGTTCTCGGCGAGCTTCTCATCGTCCATGTCCTCGGTACCAACCACGGTATGAACCACTGGCTGGTCCTTGATTCTGACCTTAACAGTGTCCCTGAGTTTCTTCAGGATGGGCTCCGGGTTTATTGTTGCTGGCACTGGTTTGGGCATCTTCTTTCTGGGTCCGAGAACGGGTCCCAGGAATCGACCCACCAGGGGCATCATGTCTGCCTGAGCCACAAAGAATTCATACTGGTTGGCAAGTTTCTTTGCTTCCTTACGGTTTTTGCCAAGTTCTTCAAGTTCATCCTTGGTTATCACAAGGTCGGCCCCTGCATTTTTAGCCTGGAGGGCCAGTTCCCCATCGGCTATCACGGCAATCTTTACATCCTTACCGCGGCCGTTGGGTAGAGAAACTTCCTCGTCAAACCTGTTCTCTGGTTTATTGACGTCAAGGTCCTTGATGTTAAGAATAACATCCATGGACTGTGTGAAGTTTCTCGGCCTTGAAAGTTCCTTGGCCTTCTTCACCGCTTCCATTATCTCTTGTTGCATTCTGAATCCTCCATGAACTTCAAAAAATAAGTTCATATAATGGGGTTAGTTATGTGGTTTTCAAGATTTATAAATTTTTATGATGTGAGGAGGTCATCATAGGCTCCCTGGTCAACCTCCCTCTGAACCTCACGGGGGTCCTTACCATTCACTGTTATGCCCATGCTGACACAGGTGCCCATGATCTCCTTGACTGCACGTTTGTAGTCATTTGATAGCAGTGCATCGAATTTCATCCTGGCAATCTTCAGCACCTGTTCCATTGAGATGTCTGCTATCTTATCCATCCCAGGGTCCTGGGACCCCTTCTCCAGCTTGAGTTCATCCATGATGAGGGCGGTTGTTGGAGGAGTACCCACTTCAACCTCAAATTCCCTTGTATCCGTGTCCACTATGATCTTCACAGGGACCTTCATCCCCTCAAAGTCAGCTGTCTTGCGGTTTATCTCCTCAACTACCTGCATCATGTTAATTCCAAGCGGACCAATCGCAGGACCCAGAGGTGGTCCTGGAGTGGCTTTTCCACCATCAATAAGAATTTCAACGGTTTCTTTAGCCATTAATCAGCCTCCTTTTGTATTATTCTAATCTGATCACCTTTAACAGTTACTGGAATGGGCACGGCCGCCTCTATGAGTTCAAGTACAACTTCCTCCCTTGACTCATCTATGCGGATAACCTTTGCCCTTTCGCCCTTAAAGGGTCCGGATATGAGTTCAACAATGCTTCCCTTCTTAATGGATGATATGATGGGTTCTGGCTTGAGGAACCTTTTAACCTCTTCAAAGTCTATCTCGGCCTCACCCTCTGTTTTACTTTCAACTACACCCCTGAGGTGGGGCACCCTTATTGCAGGGTTTCTCATGTCAATCTTTGATGAGGACTCAACCAGGATGTATCCCCTCAGTGATTCAGGGACAAGAATAGCGTTTATCTCTATACCACTATCCCTCACCTTCCTTGCAAGCATCCTGGCCACATTTTTCTCCTGACCCACGGAGGTCTTAAGGGCATAGATGGAATTTTTACTATCTTCCATTAAGAACACAACCTCATATATATAATTCACTGTACAACCTTTAACCCACCCTGATGCTAGCCCCCCAGGAGCTGGGCGATTATGCTTATTATGAATCCTATGACACCTATTATTATTATACCTATACCGGTTACCTTTGACACGTTGAGGTATTCCTCACGGCTAGGTTTCTTTGAAACCTTCAATACTCTCTTTGACTGTTTTATAAAATTTAAAATAGACTCCCTGTATTTCATGGTTTATCCCCGCTATTACTATGGGTTAAAAAACAAGGGCTATGATCAAGGATGAGTGATGGAGTAATCTATAATTCAAGATTTATAAATGTTTTCCTTAAGGTGGGGGTGTGTGGAAGAATATCAGAATACTCCATCTATAAATTCTTCCAGGACAGACTCATCAACGGAGCCCCTTTCACGCTGTTTTTCATCCATGAACTCCTTCTCTGCAGATCCATGGGCCCCATAGATGTAGGGTGATCTTACACCTGCAACGACGATTGTTGTCCGTATGACGTTCTGAAGGTCATCCTGAATCTGGGCACCCCATATTATGTTTGCATCCGGATCAAGTTCCTCGGCAACAACCTCCACGATCCTTTCAGCCTCCTGGAGGGTGAGGTCTGAACTTCCAGATATGTTTATAAGGGCTCCTCTTGCATTGGATATGTCCAGATCCAGCAGTGGACTGTTAAGGGCCTCATAAACTGATTCAAGGGCCCTGTCACCGGATTCTGCCTCACCCATTCCAATCATTGCCATTCCTGAACCCTTCATTATGCTTCTAACGTCAGCAAAGTCAAGGCTAACGAGGCCGGGTTTGGTTATGAGTTCAGTTATGCCCTTAACTGCCCTTCCAAGGATCTCGTCTGCAACCATGAAGGCCTTATTCAGGGGCAGATTGGGTGCGACCTCAAGGAGCTTGTCATTGGGTATGACGATGACGGTATCTGCGGCGTTCTGGAGTTTCTCAAGTCCCCTCTCAGCATTCTCCCTCCTCTTAAGACCCTCTGCACTGAAGGGCATGGTTGCAACGGCTATCGTGAGGGCGCCCGCCTTCTTGGCGAGTTTGGATATCACGGGCGCTGATCCTGTCCCTGTACCACCCCCAAGGCCACAGGTTACAAAGACCATATCAGCCCCTTCAAGTTCCCTGCGGATATCATCCTCACTTTCCTCTGCACATTCCTCTCCCACTTCAGGGACACCGCCTGCACCGAGACCACCACATACATTCCTGCCTATGAGAAGCTTCCGGTCAGCTACCGAGTAGAAGAGGTCCTGGGCATCCGTGTTAACGGCTATGGTCTCAGCACCCTCAACTCCAATCTCACTGAGCCTTGTTACGGTGTTGTTACCTGCTCCGCCGGTCCCAACAACGTATATCTTGGCCCTGCTATTTTCGATTATTTCCTGGAGTTCCCTGTCAATTTCTGAATTCATTGAGGTGGAAGACGGCTTTTCCCTTTTCTCAGATTCCTTTATGGCATCGTTAATGAATTTCAATTACTACCCCCACACTTATCTATGAAATATGTTATTGTGCTAAGACATATTTAAAAGCAACGGTTAATATGGCACCAATGGGGCCATGGCTCACATTCAAAATTAAAAATCAGTTTCTGTGACCTCTGAAAATACCGGGTCAAAGTTGGGGCAAAATAAAATTATTGATGGCCCGCGTGGCCATGAATAGCATGAATCTGGGTGGGACCATCATGAGCTGTCATGAGACAGTTATGGTCTGGGCATTGCAATTACCTCATGGATCCGGAGGTCAAATACACTGTTCATGTGGGCGGGTGTGAGTACAACGGCTGTGTCAGCACCCCAGGCGGTTCCACCTATGGCTATAACCTCCTCATCAACGGGGATGAGTCCAGCGTCTGCGGCCATTATGGCTATCTCTACACATACCTTGAATCCCTGGGAGACCATCCTCAGGGTTTCGGCCATCACCTCCACGGGCGTGACGCCCCCAAACCTGTTTGATATCCCCCTTCCAACACCACTGAGGGCATGTGAACCAGCATAGACCTTCACACCCCTCTCGATGAGGTCATCCCTTGCATCAGCCTCCAGTTCAAGCTTTCCCTTCTCCCTGAAACCTGCATGGTGGGTTACAGATACAATGTTGCCCTCAACCATTTCAGATAACATGAGGGCCGTCTCGCCTGAAACCGATGCCACAACAAAATCCCTGATTCCAAGCTGGTCAGCCCTCTCCCTTACAAGTTCAAGGACCCTCTCAGTGTTTTCCTTACCTGGTTCCTCAAAGTAACATATCTTCTTCTCCATGACTAACACCTACTTATATATACCTTGATCTCAAATTATATTTGGATATATCATGCAAGTATAGGAAAAATTTTTATAAAGGTAGTAAACATATGAATCCCAATTAATATGATCCCGTGTTATTTCTGACTCAAAGCAGAAGGTGATGCTATGAACGCCTTTGATTTTCTCGCCCCGTCAAGGAGTGGGAAACCCCGAAAAATTGGAATAACCATGGTTCTTGATAAGGGAATGGGACCTGCGAGCGCCCGTGACCTCATGGAGATATCATCAGATTACGTTGACTTCATAAAGTTTGGATGGGGAACACTACCCCTCCACAGCCGCTCCACTGTAAAGGAAAAGATAAATATGTACAGATCATTCGATGTGGAGCCCTATCCAGGGGGTACACTATTCGAGATAGCCTACCTCAAAGGTAAGGTGGAGGAATACTTCCAGGAGGCCCGAAGCCTCGGATTTGAAACACTTGAAATATCCAACGGGACTGTGGAAATTGAAACCGAAGAAAAATGTAGTATAATTGAAATGGCCGTTGATGAGGGATTCCGGGTCATATCCGAGGTTGGTAAAAAGGATCCATCCATGGACAGACTTCTTGAACCCGAGGATAGGGTCACGCTGGTGGAGGCTGATCTCAGGGCAGGAGCATCCATGGTCCTCATGGAGGCCCGTGAGAGCGGACAGAACATAGGTATATACGATGAGAGGGGAAACATCAAGGAGGACGAATTCAACTATCTCACTGAAAGGCTCCCCATGGAGAGAATAATATGGGAGGCGCCCCAGAAAAGTCAGCAGGTTTACTTCATTTTAAAGATTGGACCCGATGTTAACCTTGGAAACATACCCCCCGAAGAGATAACAGCCCTTGAAACAATACGCAGAGGCTTGAGGGGAGACACTCTCGGAAAGGTGAATCTTTAATGATAGAGAAAATTACTGTAATCGGCGGTTATGATAAGTTCGGAGAAAAGGAACCCGTAGAACTGGTTGAAATAAGGAAGGGTGAAATATTTGGAGTTGTTGGTCCCACAGGTAGTGGTAAAAGTTCACTTATAGGTGATATCGAACAGCTGGCACAGATGGACACCTTCTCAAAGAGGAAAATCCTTGTAAACGATGAGGAGCCAAGTTATGAGGATCGTACAAATCCCAGGAAAAAGATGGTGGCCCAGCTATCACAGAACATGAATTTCCTGGCTGATATGACCGTCGGGGAGTTCCTCAGCCTTCATGCCAAGTGCAGGGGTGCCAGTGAGAAGTGTGTGGACCGCGTCATCGAACTTGCAAACACCCTGACAGGGGAGCCCATTAAAAAGGAGCATGACCTCACAATACTGAGTGGAGGCCAGTCAAGGGCTTTGATGGTTGCAGACGTGGCAATAATAAGTGACTCACCCATTGTACTGATAGATGAAATTGAGAATGCAGGTATACGGAAGCATGACGCCCTCAATGTGCTGGCAGGGCATGGTAAGATCGTCCTTGTTGTAACCCATGACCCTGTACTTGCACTCATGACCGATAAGAGGATAGTCATGAAGCACGGCGGTATGCAGAAGATAGTTACAACAACCCCCCAGGAGAAGAGGATATCCCGGGAGCTGAACAAGATCGATGAACTCATGCTCAGCCTCCGTGAAAAGGTCCGGAGGGGGGAGCTGGTCGAGGATATAGACCTGAGCGAAATAATAAATGACTCCAAATAGTTGATCCATAAAATCGAATAAATCCCAATCAGGTTGAACCAAAAAGTCCATAAACCTATCAGCAGAGAGAAGTGAAACCCATGAGAATGGTAATTGTTGCAGGAACGCCTGGATCTGGAAAAACCGCGGTTCTGATGCACACACTCAGGAGCCTCAAATCAAGGGGACTGAAGTCATCGGTTGTAAAGATAGATTGCCTCTACACCGACGATGATAAGAAATTTGAGAAGGTCGGGGTGCCAACACTGGTGGGCCTCTCAATGGACATGTGCCCTGACCATTATGCCATCTACAACATAGACGACATGATAAAGTGGGCTGAGAAGAACGAATCAGACTTCCTAATCATTGAGACAGCAGGACTCTGTCACCGCTGCGCCCCCTACACAAAGAACTGCCTCGGAGTATGTGTCATAGATGCCACCAGCGGACCGAACACGCCCCTCAAGGTTGGTCCGTTCCTCTCAACTGCAGATATAGCAGTGGTGACCAAGGGTGACATGATATCCCAGGCCGAGAGGGAGATATTCAGGGAGCGCATACTGGAGGTTAACCCCTCAGCAAAGATAATAGAGGCCAACGGTCTCAGCGGGCAGGGATGCATGGAACTCGCAGAGGAGATGATCGAGAGCAGGGAGGTTTCCCTTGAAAACGAGGAGCTCCGTCACTCAGCACCCCTTGCAGTGTGCACACTATGTGTCGGTGAGACAAGGGTTAACAAGAAGCACCACAGGGGAATACTCAGAAGAATAGACGGCTTCCAGACCTATGAAGGAGAATGAGGAGAGGATCTTTCAGATGTCCCAGGATAAATCCCTTAAAGAAGAGGTAACTGCCCTCCTCCCAGGATACAACTGCGGAATCTGTGGGTATGCAAGGTGCGATGAGTATGCGGCTGCTCTGCTCAAGGGGAGGGCAGAAATCGACAGATGCCACTTCATGTACCAGGAACTCTTTGCAGATAACCTGAAAAGACTCCAGGACATCCTTAAGGAGGAGAATATCCTTGAGGAGGAGAAGAAGATCTTCGGTGTCCTTGACGGGTACGAGGCAGACTTCATACTGAAACCCCTCCCTGATGAGGGCTCCTGCAGGGAGATCCTCTTCCCATTCACGTCCACCAAGCTGCGGAAGGGGGATATAATCAGATACAGGCCCCTTGGATGTCCAATAACCCACTTTGCAGAGATACTGGATGAGAACCATGGCCTCATAACCGTGCACATCGTTGGACCATGCCACCGCCTCGGCATGGATGACTTTGAATTCATGGACATAGGGGTCTGCATGGTTGGTGGCTTTGAGGGTGTAATCGAGGGTGAGCTACCGAATATCGGTGAAACCGTGCGCTTCCTGCCAGCCCACTGCATGATGCAGAAGGTCCACTCGGGAGTTGTTGTCCAGCTTGAGGGTCGAAGGGCTGTTATAGAGGGTATAGACCTTAAGGTATGGGCACCACCAGTGAAGGCCAGATGAAAATGTCCCAGGATTACCTGACAGTGCCCGTGGTGACGGGTTACATAAGACCCGGTGAGGGGTTCTCAGAGATCATCGAGAGGGCCGGTGCGCTTGCAATGGATGGTGATTTCCTGGTAATCTCAGAGACACCGGTCTCGGTTGCCCAGGGAAACCTGGTCGATGAATCCCGGTTCAGACCATCCATAACCGCGTTGATGCTGGCAGATATCTGGTCAAAGTACATATGGGGGTACCTTCTCGGTCCGATCCTCGGCATGAAGAGGAGGACCATAATGAACCTCAGAAGACTGCCGCCCGAGGCAAGGGCACATAAGGAGGTTGTCCTGAGATACTATGGACTTAAACATGCCCTTAAGCCTGCTTCCGAGGCCGGTATTGATCTGAGTAATGTGCCGGGAACCCTTGTTTCTCTTCTACCTGAAAATCCTGGTGAAGCGGCGAACTTTATTGCCAGCGAGATCAGACGAAAATTCGGTGCAGATGTTACCACTGTCATAATCGATACCGATGCAACCTACAGTATACTTGGAAGGTACTTCACCTCACTCCCCATCGCTGTGCCTGGCATAAGGTCAGATACAGGGTTTCTGGGTTACCTTGCAGGACGGTTCGCTGGAAGAACCTGGCCCACACCCCTCGCATCATCAAGGCCCGTTAAACTGGAAGTTCTCCTCGAGGTTGCATCAGCTGCAGAGGAATACCACCGCAGGAATGCCGGGAGGGCCACGGTCTATGATATGGCCAGGGAATTCAGTGACAGACCAGGGAATATCACAGTGGAGATGCTATCCTCAGTTGAACACACACCGGCGGTTATTGTAAGACCCCCATGATAATACTCATATGATAAACAATTTTCGTATTAAACCGGCCCTTTATAAAATTTTAAATAAGATTAGGCACATAAATTGAAGTGCACTCAAAAATTTGATGACAAGCATACCCGGTATGCAGTTATTTCTCAAGCTGGAGGATTTCAATTGATTGATGAGCAGGTGCTACAAGAGTTGATCCATGAAATTATCACTGAAGAGGAAGAGGAAGAGGCCATACCAGTTCTGGAGTGCCTCATGAAGGGCAAGGTAACAGATGAGGAGATATCAGAGAAAACCCAGCTTAAACTCAACATAGTCAGAAGGATACTTTACAAGCTCTACGATGCCGGTGTGGCGAGTTACAAGAGGAGCAAGGATCCTGAAACACAGTGGTACACCTACACATGGAAATTTGAGCCTGAGAAGGTTACAGAGATGATAAGAAGGAAGCACAGTGAGATAGTCCGAAAGCTCAGGGAAGCCCTTGACTTTGAGGAAAACAACATGTTCTTTGTATGTGTGAATGGCCACTACAGATTCACATTTGATGAGGCCACCGAAGAAAACTTCAAATGCCCTGAATGCGGCTCTAAAATGGAATTCATGGATAACTCTGAGATAATACAGAAAATAAAGGAAGAACTCAGCCTTTATGAGAACAACGGATTCGACTCAACAGACACGACAGTAAACTCCTAGAACCGGATTAGAACCAACAGCTCTTTATGTGCATTTGTTCTGATTGATCATGAATGGTGTCCCCTTGAGCATCCGTTTACTTCGAATTGTTGGATGTCCAGAGTGGGTGATAGATCACTCCCTTGCGGTCAGAAAAAAGGCCCTCGAGTTATCACGTGACCTGCCGGTTGACAGGAGGCTTGTGGAGGAGGGCGCCCTTCTTCATGATATAGGCCGCTGCAGGACAGACGGTGTTGAGCATGCCGTCGAGGGTGCCCGTATACTTGAAGGATTCGGTTACCCCCCTGAGGTTGTGAGGATAGTTGAAAGACACGTGGGGGCGGGTATAACCCCAGAGGAGGCAGAGGCCCTTGGACTTCCACCAGGGGACTACATGCCAAGGACCCTCGAGGAAAAGATTGTTGCGCATGCAGATAACCTTATCAATGGTTCTGATGAAGTTGATATCAACTTTGTAATTAAAAAATGGTCTGATCGCCTCGGTGAAAAACACCCCTCAATAGAGAGACTTAAAAAGCTCCATGAAGAGCTTCTGGGACACCCCTAGGTCCATAGACTTAAAGGCCATCATCATGTATACCCCCTGAAACTGAGGGTTTTAACATATAAACCTAATTCTATGAAAAGGAAACCACTTTAACCAGTATTCACATATTATGCTATAATACCAGCGGGAGGGGGTTATATAAACAAAAAAACGGAATGTCTGTGCCCGGATTGTCCCAGCTACCCGGATCATGGTGACGACGAAATTCTCTTCTGTGCAGGAGGGAGCAGCCGCTACTATGTTGAGGAAAGGGGGTGCCTCTGTGCATCATGCCCCGTGTACCAGAGTTATGGCCTCAAGGAGCTTTACTTCTGTAACACAGAATCTCTGAATGGTATAAGGATGAGGAGACAGAGGAGATCCGAGGAAGACCGTGAATACCTCAAAATAGTCCAGATAAAAAGGATAGCCCATGGCGGTGATGTGCCGGTTGAGTCCATGGGATCCGAAAAGAGGCTGCCTGTGGGACTTGATGATATACACTTCCTGCCCGCCCAGGTATCATCCATACCCCTAAATGCAGAGGACCCTGTTAAAACCGATGTGATAATCGGGGTCGAATCAGAGAGGCCCCTGAGACTCAGATCCCCCATAATAATAAGTGGTATGAGCTACGGGGCGGTTTCAGAGAAGACCCGTATTGCCATCGCATCCGTTGCAGCCAGACTGAAGATCGGATTCAACTCAGGTGAGGGTGGAATACTCCATGAGGAAATGGATAAGGCCGGTGATTACCTCATAATCCAGTATTCAACCGGAAGGTTCGGTATCACCAGGGATGTGCTCAGGGGCGCTGCTGCAATAGAGATAAGATTTGGTCAGGGCGCATATCCCGGGAAAGGGAGTTATCTCCCTCCAGACAAGATAAGCCCCGATGTTGCAAGGGTCCGTGGCCTTGAGCCAGGGGAGGGGTCATATTCCCCTGCACACCACCCTGATATACGGAATCAGAAGGAACTTGAGGAAAAGGTTGAAGAGCTCAGGAAAATTAGCAGGGGAGCGCCCATAGGTGCCAAGATAGGGTGCGGCAACGTAGAGGATGATGTTAAGGCCCTGCTTGATGCTGGAGTAGATTTTATAAGTATTGATGGTTTTGGTGGTGGTACCGGGGCTGTTAATCCACATATAAGGGACAACACCGGCATCCCCATCATCGCAGCCCTGCCAAGGGCCGTTAAGACCATCATAAATGAGGGTCATGGTGAGAGGGTGTCCCTCATTGCTGGTGGGGGTCTAAGGACAGCCGCAGACATGGCAAAGTGCCTCGCCCTGGGCGCTGATGCTGTCTACACAGGTACCGCGACACTCATAGCCATCAACTGTCAGCAGCACAGGTTATGTCACACCGGAAGGTGTCCGACAGGGATAACAACCCATGACCCTGACCTCCTGAAACACATGGATCTGGAAAGGGCCATTGAAGGCCTTGAAAACTTCATAAGGGTTTCTACGGCTGAGATTGCCGACTTTACCAGGATAACTGGAAAGGATGATGTGAAAAAACTGAACCATGAGGACCTGGTTGCCCTTAAAAAGGATGTTGCCGAATTAACAGGCGTAAAATGGCTGAAAGGTACTTAAGAGGATACTTCTTAAAAAAGGATTCTTTCAGTGAAATGTATATGTTGTTGAAAGCTTATGCTGCATTGTGCTGTGTGAACTGCGGATAGGCGCTGCATGAAATATGATGTGATAAAGGTTGATAGAATGAAGGTCATATGTTCAATCGAGGAATCCCTCCACAGACCTGAGGCTGTCAGGTGGCGGGAGAGAATGAGGTTAATGAGGCCCATGGGAGATGTTGTTGTGGTGCTGCCCTGCAGCATGAAAAAGCCCTACTCAACCTCAAAGTCCCACAGAAAATTTACGAGGCTCACCAGGGGCTTCCAGGAACTCATACTGACATCACCCTTTGGGATATGCCCCCGGGAACTTGAAAACACCTACCCCATCTCCTCCTATGACGTATCAACCATCGGGGAGTGGTCCCATGAGGAAAAGAAACTGGTGGGTGATGTCCTGAGGGAATATGTGGGTGACCTTGATGTCATAGCCCACGTGGATGGAGGTTACCTTGAGGTCTGCATGGAGTACCTTGACTCATTCACGCCAACCAGCATGGAATCACGTCCAACCTCACCTGAGGCCCTGGAGAGGCTTAAGAGGGAACTGAAGGGTTATGATAAGATCCCTGCCCGGAAGAGGCTGCTGCACATGCTTCGTTCGGTTGCTGTCTACCAGTTTGGACCCGGCGGAGAAAGGATCATACCGGAGGATTGCCGTGTAACCGGAAGGTACCACCGGAAGATCCTCAAATCCGACGGCACCCAGATAGGAACCTTCATGATGGACCGCGGGCTCATCTCGCTATCACCGGAGGGTGGGAGATCCCTCCACAGACTCGGATTGAAGTGGGTTGAGATAGATTTCAAACTTGAAAGCAGCACACTCTTTGCACCGGGTGTTTCTGATGCCGACAGGGAAATCATACCCGGTGATGAGGTGGTCATAGTGCACGAAGGAGAAGTTGCAGGTGTTGGGAGGGCTGTGCTCAGCGGAGATGAAATGGTGAGGGCTGAAAGGGGTGTGGCAGTCAGGGTAAGGCGAAGGAATGCTTGATACTGTCTTAAAAATCAATTCAGGTATCATCATTCCCTCCCCTGGTGACGGGATAATGGACACTTTTAAATATGGTTAGCTTAAATAATAGAGAATCACTACAGTGATTATCAAAATAGCATCTGAGGTAATAATAATGTCAGAAGAACTCCTGGAAAAGGTTAAGGAAGCTCTCAAGAAGGTTGCAGACCCACACATGGGCATAAGTATCGTGGAGATGGGTCTTGTTGAGAACATCGAAATCGAAGAGAAGGGTGAAACCATAGCAAAGATAACCATCCGGCCCACAAATCCGGGATGCATGAGCGCAGCGAGGATGGCGATGGATGCAAGGAACGTTGCCGAGCAGGTTGAAGGGATTGACCGGGCCGAAATCACGGTGGAAGGCCACATGATGGCCGATGCCATAAGTGAAATGGTGAACAAATAGAGCCTCAAACTCATGACAGGGGTCCCGGGGATCGTTGCGGTTGTTGGAGTTCCAGGTACCGGTAAAACAACCGTATGCCAGATCCTATCCCGGATTGTGAGGCACACCTACATAAATTATGGGGAACTGATGCTCCAGGTTGCAGGTGAGTGGAACCTTGCAGAAAACCTGGAGGACCTCTTCAACCTCTCCCTGGATCAGCAGCACCTTATCTGGGTTGAAGCCGCCCGCAGGATAAGGCGACTGGATTATGTGCTTATGGATCTCCATGGAATAGATCTTTCTCCACTGGGTTACCTTATTTCTCTCCCGGTTGACCTAATAACCCCGGACATCATTGTAATCCTTGAATCGGAGCCCCAGAGTATATTTGAGAGGAGGCTGGTTGATTCGAAGAGGAGGGTCATGGAGAGTCCTGGGAGTATCAGGGAGCATATGGAATTGCTCAGGACGTCCATGTTCGTGTGTTCAGCAATCCTTGGCTCACTGGTCAGCATAGTGGAAAACAATGACCCCCATGAGGCCGCCCTTGAGATCCTGAGGATAATTGAAGCTGCAGGGGATGCTACCACCCTCCCCTGAAGTGGTTGTGACACCGGATCACAGAAAAGCATATATATGAGTAACTCCAAAAGTTGGAATCACCCCACTGATTCTTAATATGGGCCCGTGGCTCAGGTGGTTAGAGCGCACGGCTGATAACCGTGAGGCCCTGGGTTCGAATCCCAGCGGGCCCATCTCAATCTTTACATCATGAACAGCTGATAACTGACTTCTCACCCAACGTGTATGACTCAAATACAGGAATATGGGGAGTGGGATTTCAGCATAGTACTCGCTTCTCAGCCCACATGTATGACTCAAATCCTAGCTAATAACCGCTGACTTCTCACTCCATGTGTATGATGCAAATTCTTTGAGGAGCTTCAGGGCAGCTCCAGATTTAACTGTTCTTCTTGCCGTCTCTGTTCCCTCAGGAAGTGCGTCAGCAAGCCCTGCAAGATAGATCAGGGCCCCTGCATTTGCAAGGGCAACATCGAGTCTTGATTTCTTTGCAGGGGTATCATCGCGTCCACTGAGTACATCCATGAACATCTCAAGGTTCTCATGGGGGGTTGAACCTGCCCTCAGATGTTCAAGTCTCCCTGCCTCAACTCCAAAGTCAGTGGGCATCAGTCTATCGATCCTGATTTCATCATCCTCAAGGAATGCCACCAGGGTGGGGCCAGCCGTTGATATCTCATCCAGGGCAGGGTTAAGGTTTGCATCGAATCCATGGACAACCATGGCGCGGCGTGTTCCAAGGTTCCTGAGTACCTCAGCCACCGGACCCACAAGCTGAGGATCAAATACTCCTAGGAGCTGTATTTCAGCGGCAGCAGGGGACGTCAGGGGTCCCAGTATGTTGAAAACCGTCTTGAAGCCCAGGGCCCTCCTTACTCCGGCCACCCTGGCAGTTGCCCTGTGGAATAATGGTGCAAACATGAATGAGATGCCGACCTCAGTGAGGGATCTTGCAGCTGCATCTGCATCCAGCTCTATGTTCACACCTGCAGCCTCCAGTATATCTGCACCCCCACAGGATCCTGTGACAGCCCTGTTACCATGCTTTGCAACCCTCACACCTGCGGCTGCTGCTATTATGGCGGCTGCTGTGCTTATATTGTATGATCTGAAGCTGTCGCCCCCTGTCCCGCAGGAATCAACGACCTCAAGGGACCCTGGAACCCTGACCTTGAGGGCTTTATCCCGCATGGCCCGTGCGAAGCCTGTTATCTCATCCACAGTTTCCCCCTTCATGGCAAGGGCCGTTAGTATTGCTGCTATTTTTATATCATCAAGTTCACCGGCCATTATCATCTCCATCAGACTGTAGGCCTCATCCTCGGTGAGGTTCCTGAAGTCCATTATCCCTGCGATAAGCCTCCTGAATCTCATTCTAATCCTCCTGCGGCTTTAAGATTGGCCGCCATCTTATGGATCCTCCGTAACATGAGATCCCTGTCCCCCAGGTTCTCGGATATCACGTCTATGATGGCGCTTCCAACGATAACCCCATCGGCTCCTGCATCCACCAGCATCCTCACATGTTCGGGTCTTGAGACACCGAAACCAACCATGACAGGGAGGCTTCCATCAGCCTTAACCCTCTCTATGAGTTCAATCGTTGCATCCTCAACCCTTGATCGTGCACCGGTGACCCCCATCACCGATACGAGGTAATGGAATCCCGCTGATACCTGAGAGATCCTCTTGAGGCGTTCACTACCGGTTGTTGGTGCAACTATGAATATCTGGTCTACACCATATTTTTCAGCGGCCCTGAGTGCATCTGAGGCCTCCTCAGGTGGGAGGTCCGCTGAGAGTATCCCTGTGACCCCTGCTTCTGCAGCCCTCCGGTAGAACTCATCAACACCCATCCTGTAGATCAGATTGTAGTATACCAGGAGGCCTATGGGTATGGAGGTGAATTCCCTGACCCTCTCTATAAGCTGGAAGCACTTCTCTGTTGTCATGCCTGCCCTGAGGGCCCGCAGATCAGCCCCCTGAACGCTTGCACCGTCGGCTATTGGGTCAGAGAAGGGGAAGCCTATTTCAAGACCATCTGCCCCTGCATCCACAAGGGTCCTTATGATCTCAATGGATGTCTCCATGTCAGGGTCCCCTGCAACGACGAAGGGGACGAAGGCACATCCATCTGCCCTCCTGAACATCTCAGCATAACTCATTGCTCTAACTCCTGATACCAAAATCATCACCTCCCAGCAAACCAGCGACCATGAACATGTCCTTATCACCCCTCCCTGAGAGGTTTACAATGACCGTTTTTCCCTTATTCTCTGGTTTCTCAGCGTACTTTTCAAGGCAGGCTATTGCATGGGCACTTTCAAGGGCCGGCATTATACCCTCATATTTAGAGAGAAGCCTGAAGCCCCTGAGTGCCTCAGTGTCTGTTACCGGCTCATACCTTGCCCTGCCTGTATCCATGAGATGGGCGTGTTCTGGTCCAACACCCGGATAATCGAGGCCAGCTGAGACGGAATGGGCCTCGTTTATCTGCCCATCATCATCCTGAAGTACATAGGACAGTGAACCATGGAGGATTCCCTCTGAACCGGCAGAGAGGGTGGCTCCGTGACTGCCTGACTCTATACCTTCACCGCCCCCCTCTGCACCTATGAGTTCAATATCATCGTCCATGAAGGCCGAAAAGATGCCTATGGCATTGCTTCCACCCCCCACACAGGCTATCACAGTGTCGGGGAGTTCACCCTCGGCTTCGAGTATCTGTTTCCTCGCCTCCATTCCTATGACGCTCTGGAAGTGTTTCACCATGGTAGGGTAGGGGTGGGGGCCCATGGTGGAACCTATGAGGTAGTGGGTGTCATCCACGTTGCTGATCCAGTCCCTCATGGCCTCGTTTATGGCGTCCTTAAGGGTCCTTGAGCCTGAATCAACCGGTATGACCCGTGCCCCCGATACCTCCATCCTGAATACATTGAGCTTCTGCCTCTCAACATCCTCTGTACCCATGTAGATGTCAACGTCCATTCCAAACAGGGCCCCTGCAACTGCAGTGGCTATCCCGTGCTGCCCGGCCCCTGTCTCGGCTATGAGCCTGGTCTTGCCCATGTACCCTGCAAGGAGGGCTTGGCCTATGGTGTTGTTTATCTTGTGGGCCCCTGTGTGCAGCATGTCCTCCCTCTTGAGGTACACCCTGCATCCAAGTTTCTCTGACAGGTTCCTGGCATAGTAGAGGCCCGTGGGCCTTCCAGCATACTCCCTAAGATGGTATTCTAGTTCAGCCATGAACTTCCTGTCATCCCTGTAATTGAGGAAGGCCCTCTCAAGTTCCTCAAGGGCTGGTATAAGAAGCTCCGGCACGAATATGCCTCCATATTTACCGAATTTTCCATCCATTATCATGATAATTCACCTCTCTGTAATCCAGGCGGGTCCTGAAGGTCCCCACCAATCCTTCCCATGCATTCCATGAGTTCAACCATCAGTGCATGGTCCTTTATCCCCGGTGCAGTCTCAATGCCTGAGTTGAAGTCCAGGCAATCAAATTGCCGGAGGTATTCATGGTTAAGCCTCACAGTGGATGGGCCGAGGCCCCCTGCAAGGGCCACCTCAACTGTGCTGTCACGACTCCCTATGAGTCTGAGCATCCTGAGGGCCAGTTCGGGTGGAATCATCCTCCCTGTTCCCCCTGTCCTGCCACCTGAGCTTGCATCCACCAGAACACATGAACATGAGATGCTGTCAAGAACATCCAGTGCACCGGCTTCAGGTGGGATTGCGACTGTTATCCTGGCATTAAACCCGTTCTCATTGAGCACATTCTCTATACCCTTGGCATCCTCAGTGGAGAGGGAGTGGAGCTGGATTCTCTCCACACCTGTCCTTTCCATCACCTCAACTACCTCCACTGGATCGGATGGTTCAAGGACGATTACGGCCTTCTCGGTGGGTATGAGTGAAAGGATATCCTCCATCTCCTCCAGGGAAAGGTTTCTAGGGGATCTATCTATGTGTATGAGTCCCAGGAGGTCAGCGCCGAGTTTATCTGCCATGACGGCGTCCTCTGGCCTTTTTATGCCGCATATCTTAACAAGCACATCGGCGAGGGACTCATGCGAACTGTTCAAAGAACTCATCCCCCCTGTACCTTCTTCTATGGTCTCTGCAGTGGCTTACTGCATCCAGTATCTCTTCAAGGAGTTCCCGCGGGTTCTGGGCCGACATGGGTGCTGTGCCAGTGAGCAGAGCATCTGCACCGTAGCCTGCCAGTATCTCAGCATCCTCGGGGCCCCTGACACCGCTCTCTGATACGAGTATAAGTTCATCGGGTACCAGGGGTGCCAGTGCACGGGTTCGTTCAAGGTCCACATCAAAGGTTTCAAGGTCCCTGTTGTTCACACCTATTATCTCTGCACCGGCTTCAAGGGCCCTGTAGATGTCAAGTGAGGTGTGACACTCAACCAGCGGCTCCATTGAGAGCTCCCTGCATTTCTGAATCCCTGACTCAAGGTCAGGGAATATTCCTGTGATGAGGAGAACCGAGGATGCCCCCGATGCCCTTGCCTGGTAGATCTGGTATTCGTCGACCAGGAAGTCCTTCATGAGGAGGGGTATCCTGTAATGTGCTGCCTGGCCAAGAAGATCAATTGAACCATTGAAGTATCTGCCCTCGGTTACTATGGATACTGCATCCGCAAGGTCCATGTATACCTCCATCATCTCTTCAAGGCCCCTGCCGGATATCGTGCCAAGGGATGGTGAAGCCCTCTTGTATTCGCATATGAGGGATACTCTGCCTCCTCCAAGTGCAGCCTGAAAGCTCAGTGGCTCGTCCATGACTGTTATATCATCCTTGAGGATGCTGAGGGGCCTTTTTCTCATGAGTTCCTTAACTTCGAGTTTCTTTGACCTTATAATATCCCTGATCATGTGTTCACATCCTGAGGAAGTTTCTAATTAGGGTTCTTCCGCTGGGGGTTCCGGCTGACTCCGGGTGGAACTGCAGCCCATAGATTGGATATTCTCTGTGCTTTATGGCCATTATAATTTCATCTGATGTCACCGCAGTTACCTCTATATCCCCGGGTGTGTCTTCGGGTCTGCATATGAGTGAATGGTACCTGGTTGCCCTGAATGGGTTTGGAACGTCCCTGAAGAGTTCTGATCCATCATGGAATACCTCAACTATCTTCCCGTGGACCGGTTCCCCGGGTTCAACCCTTCCACCGAAGGCGTGGAATATGCCCTGGTGTCCAAGGCATACGCCGAGGAGGGGCCTGTCAATGAATTCCCCTATCACATCCATGCAGACACCGAAGTCACTCCTCCTTGAAGGGTTACCGGGGCCCGGGGATATGATTATCCTTTCCGGATCCAGGGCCCTAAGATCTGATATCCTGGCCTCATCGTTCCTCAAAACCATTATCTCCTCATCCATCCCCTCATCCCTGAGGATCTCCCCTGCAAGCTGGTAGAGGTTATGGGTGAATGAGTCATAGTTATCAATTATCAGAATCAAGGCCCTCACCTGCCAGTTCCATTGATTTAAGGACTGCCATGGCCTTGTTCTGGCACTCCACGTATTCATTTTCAGGGATGGAGTCATGTACTATGCCTGCCCCTGCCTGTATTCTCCCACAGGCTCCGTCAGCGACCATGGATCTTATGGTTATTGCAAAATCGGCGTTACCGTTCAGTGACAGATAACCGAGGGCTCCTGCGTAGGCATTCCTCGGCACCCCCTCAAGTGACTCTATTATCTCCATGGCCCTTATCTTGGGGGCTCCGCTCACCGTACCGGCCGGGAATACTGCTGCCAGGGCATCAAGGGCGTCCATACCATTCCTGAGTCTGCCGGTTACATGGGAGAGGATGTGCTGAACATGGGAGAACCTCCTTATGGTCATGTACTCTGGTACCTGGACCGTGCCAAACTCAGATATCCTTCCAAGGTCGTTTCTTGCAAGGTCAACGAGCATGAGGTGCTCTGCGAGCTCCTTATCATCTGATAGCAGTTCTGATGCTATCCTCTCATCCTCATGGGGTGTTTGCCCCCTTGGCCTGGTTCCTGCAATCGGGAAGGTTTCAATCTGTTTATCCTCCACACGTACCAGCATTTCAGGGCTTGAACCTGTTATCTCCCTGCTGCCAAGTTTCAGGTGGTACATGTAGGGGGATGGGTTAACCCTCCTGAGGGCCTCGTAGAGGGCAAGCCTGTCACCGCGCAGCCTGTAGTCAGTGGCATTTGAGAGGACTGCCTGGAATATTTCGCCCTTAGCTATCCTCTCCTTTGCCTCCTCCACCATTCCAAGGTATCTCTTCCTTGAGAACAGGGCCCCCCTATTCCTGTATTTAAGGTGCCCTGTTGGGGTTTCCTCACGGAGCAGTTCTGATATCTCGGGGAGTCTGTTCCCCTTGAGGCTGATGTAGCTGCATTCTCCTGTGAGGTGGTTGAACATGATACCATCAAGGAAGAGTCCGAATTCAAAGTCCGGGAAGTTTCCAGGGCTGAGGTTGATGCTGTCAAAGAACCTTGCAGCCTGATAGGATATGTAGCCAACAAGGCCCCCACAGAAGCCCCTGGCTTTTCCAGTGGGTCTTGTGAACTGCCTCAGGAATTCAAAGGGGTTTTCTGTATCAAGCTCCTCCCGTGATCCCTCATGTTCAACTTCTATAAAACCTGAACGGGCCCTTATTATCATGTGGGGCTCGAAGCCCATGAATGAGTATCTTGCAAGGCCCGTGTCGCTTTCCATTGACTCAAGAAGGAATGATGAGTCGTATTCAGAATAAACACTTTTGAATAGTTCAAAGGGTTCTTTAAATTCTATCCTTTCCTTTATTGGGTTTTCCAGCTCTGTAATGCCAAAAACATTCACTCCGGTACATGCATATCACCTCTGTATCCACAAAGTACATATACACGGAGGTACTATTTAAATCTTGTCTGTATAATGATGTACATCAATGTGGTGAAGTGTATGTGGAAGCAGATAAAGCACAGATTCGAGAGATACCCCTCCCGCATGTATGTGGCGAGGAAGATCATAGACCTTGGATTCAGAATAGACAGAAACGGGAAGATATACTGTGACGATGTTGAGATAAGTGATGTTGCCCTTGCAAGGGCAGTGGGAGTTGACCGGAGGACCGTAAGGGCGACAGCAAACACCATAATAAAGGATGAAAAACTGAGGGGCATCTTTGAGAACCTTATGCCTGCAGGAGCCCTTCTTAGGGATGCTGCAGGTGAACTTGACTTCGGTGTGGTGGAGATAGAGGCCGACGCCCGGAACCCCGGGATACTTGCATCTGCAGCAAGACTCATCGCAGATAAGGGTATAAGTATAAGGCAAGCCCATGCAGGGGACCCTGAACTCGATGAAACACCCAGACTCACAATAATAACTGAAAAATCCATCCCAGGGAGTCTTCTCAAGGATTTCCTTAAGATAGATGGTGTTAAGAGGGTCTCAATATACTGAGACGGGGAGAAAACAGCGACCATCATGCAATCATAGCCTTAAATCCATGAGAACTCTATGAGCATCAGTGAAAGTGGCGGAATATCATTATCTGAAGACTTTCCTGGAGTAACATGATCCCCTGATCAGCTAACTGCTTTGAGGCGTGACACTCTAAGGACATTTTAATCCATTTTTACGGTATGTGTGATTTTTTAATCCCAGCCCCCCGACTGCCTTCAATCAACGTAATAAGTCATTGCTGATCCGTAATATATATATATGAGTTTTTTGTATAATCTTATTATCAACTGATTGGAGGTGTTTAGGTGAAGGATTTTTATGTCCTGTTGCTGGCTGTTCTTATCTTTATGGTGTCTGTTAGTTCCGCAGCCGCTGCAGACAACTCCACAGCGAATGCTACGATCTGCATAGGCAACACTACAGCCATTGAGGCCCAGGGGGGGTGATGTAGCGGGTGCGCTGCCCCATAATGTTACAGTGGATTCTGAGGGTGTGGTCCTCCAGACAAGGAACTACACCTGCGGACCCGCAGCACTCGCCACCCTCCTCCAGAGACTCGGAGTGAACACCACAGAGGATGAACTCGCAAGCCTTGCCGGAACAACCGAAGACGGGACCACCATGCAGGGCCTCCTGGAAGCCAGCAGGGCCAAGGGAGTGAACGCAACCGGCATGAAACTAAACATATCTGAACTCAGAGAAAACATGATCGCCTATACCATCAATGACGGCACGGGACACTACACCGTAATAAACGGAATCACCAATGACACGATCAAACTCGCAGATCCAAGCCTCGGGAACATCGAAATGAATATAGAAGAGTTCACTGAGATTTATAGCGGATATGCACTGGTTATAAGTGATTCTAATAATCCGGCGCAGGTTAACGAATCCACGGATCAGACAAATAATCAAACAGACCAAGGCAATGAAAATACAAACTCGTCAGAATCCGCAAATAACTTGATAGATACCAGCTCAACCGGTGTGCAAACAGACAACAGGACTTTGACTGATGAGGAAATGAAGAAAATCCAGGGTAAGTGCTGGCAATTCTTGGCGCCTGTTGCAATAGGTACAATAATCATTTCAGTTAGGAATAAATACGTGCCAAAAAAATACTGGTGTTACATTGCTTATCATCCTCCGTTCAAAAAAGTGAGATCTTATATCGGGAAAGATCACAAGATCCATTATATAGAATACGATCCGTAGACAAATACACATCTGAAAAATATGTCTATTACATTTTATTTTTAAAATAATATGGGAGGGTACTAAATGGAAAATAAGCCAATTATAATCAGCTTACTGATAGCATTCATAATAACTGCCATTATATCCCTTACGGGGTATATGGAAGGTGCTGGACTGATACCACCAAAAAGTGCCATAAATTTGGGGATAGTATTAGCAGATATATTTGTTGTAGGTGTGACATATGCTTTAATAGAGGCTATTTTGGGTTGGATGAAAGGAAAAGGAACCTATGTTAATATTAGAAATTACCCGAAATATTTTTTAATCGGTGTTTTAGTTACACTGGGATTCAATTTTTTGGGTTTGTTAATTTCTTTAATCTCAAAGGTCCCTTTTGAAGAAAGTATATTTGCAACTACAATGATCGGTTTCATGGTAGTTGGTCTAATGGTGCTCTTGTATAGCACTCTGATAATAAGGCAAGCACCTGCGTGAAACATGAAAATCGCGTGAAACATGAAAATCAAAGCTTAAAACCGTATGATGAGAGGTGGACTATCCCAAAAAAATAGTTTTCCTAACAGGGAGCCAGGGGATTCCAAGCCTTTAAGCTATAGAGGATGGCGTCATGAGGATATACAATGGATACGAGGCTGATACCTGAAGATAGAGGTCGAGCTGCAGTAATGGCATCATGAGGATATACAATGGATACGGGGATAATTATCCCCCTATATTTTTATTCATATATTCATGATGGACATATCCACATCAGAAATCACAGATAGGGATCTGCAGATAGGGTATACCCTGTGAAAAATGAAAAAACCCTATTTTTCTTAAATTTATTTTCGTTTTTTCCGAAACCAATCAAAGAAAAATAAATGGAATGGATCTGTTGATCACAGCTCCAGGTTGTCCTCCTCTTCGAGGGCCTTCAGAAGTTCATCCCAGGCTTCAAGGGACTCCCTTGCCGCCTCATCCGACATCACCTCAATGGCGTAGCCTGAGTGAACAAGAACATACTTGCCCTCCTCAACATCATCTACAAGGTCAAGTTTGACCTGTTGCCTCACACCACCGAAGTCAACGGTGGCAATGTTATCCTCGCTATCAATTTCAACAATCTGAGCAGGTGCTGCAATACACATTCAATAACCCTCTCCAAATTAATAGGATTAAAGTCAGAATACACTAATGTTTAGATAAAGATCCGTCACATATAAAGATTTGTGGGAAACAATGCCGCTGAATTAATACCATGGTGTCTGATATGAGATGTGTTGTTATAGGGGGAGGACCGGCTGGGAGGGCCGCTGCAATGGAGCTTGCAGCCCTCGACAGGGAAGTAATACTTGTTGAAAAGAATTTGATTGGTGGGACAAGCCTGAACGAGGGCTGTATGGTTGTATGTGGCCTCAATGACGTTGCAAGGTTCCTTGAGGAGGCCCGGCGGCTCAGTGATCTTGGGGTGCTGGATGTTGAATGCTCAGCAGACTACCGCCGCATAGCCGGGGGTGTGAAGAGGACCCTTGAACGTATAAGGAGGGTGACAGAGAGGGAGACCCTGGATGCCGGTATTGAAATAATGTACGGAGTGGCAGGGTTTGAGGATGATGAACTCCACGTTGATGGGGAGGAGATGGACTACGACAGACTCATAATCGCGACCGGAGCATCTCCCCTCATACCCCCCATTGAAGGCGCCGGCAATGCCATAACATACAGGGACATCCTTGACCTCAACAGAATCCCTGATAAGCTCGTTATAATAGGTGGGGGGGTTATAGCGGCTGAATTTGCAGGTATATTCTCTTCCCTGGGCTCGGAGGTCACCGTTGTATCAAGAAGCGGCTTTCTCAGTGAACTGGACCCTCTGATAAGGGAGTATGTGTCAGAAAAGATCCTGGGTGATGTCAGGATACTTGAGGATACATCAACCACAGAAATAGAGGGATCAGGTGTTCAGACATCAGAAGGTTACATCGAGGGCCTCCCACTGCTTGCAACTGGCCTAAGACCGAACTCAGATTTCCTGAAGGGTTTCCTTGAACTGGGACCCCGTGGAGGCGTTAAGGTGAATGACCGCATGGAGACCTCACGTGAGAATGTATATGCCGCCGGTGATGTCACAGGGGGCCACGGGACAACACCTGTTGCAAGGATGGAGGGGGTGGTGGCGGGACTCAACGCCGCAGGTGTTGAGAGGAGGGCTGATTACCGTTACCTTCCCTACTCAATCTCCCTCAGATACGATGTTGGGTTCGTGGATATCTCAGGTGAGGGTGGGAGGGAAGCCGTTATACCTGGTCTTGCAGGACCGGGGTCATTCTGGAGTGTTAACACTGGTAAAACAGGGCTCAGCAAGGTTAGAATCCTCGATGACGGTACTCCATCAGCCATATATTCAGTTGCGCCGGGTGCAAGGCTCATCATGCCCTACCTCTCCCTTCTGATGAGGCTCGGTGTTTCAATGTATGAGTTTGAGGGCTTCGTTGAGACCCACCCCTCCACGGACTCCATATACAAGCTTATGAGGTTCCTCTCAAGGTACTGAATGGTTGCCCCTGACTAACTGCGGCGTGCCTCCTCCTCTATTATCCCTGCAATCCTATCTGCAGCCCCTATCACGTCTCCACTGTACCTCCTGGCTGCCCTACGAAGCTCATCTGACCTCTCAAGTGCAGCTGAAACAGCCTCCACGATATCCTCAGGGTCAGCCTCAAGGACCGCTCCCCTGAATACAGCGCCCATATTGTGGTACCTCCCATACTTGACACCCCTGAGTGCCACAACAGGGACCCCCAGTGCAATGGCCTCATGGACCATCACACCATCATCTGAGAGCACAGCCAGGTCAGCGATGCTGTAGAGGTCCTTCACCCAGTCAATGTAGCCCAGGTTTATTATCCCCTCATGGTTGATTATCCTGAGGTACTCGTCCCTCAGTGGGTGGCCCACCACCATAATATTCGCCTCCATGCCTGAATCTACCAGCCTCGATGCGGCCTCGGCCATGGCCTTAAAGAGGGATGACCCGGATGAGAGGACTATGGTCGGTTTCTTGGGATCAAACTGTGGGGGCATCCTTCTGTAGGCACTCTCAGGGTCACCGAGGGTTATATCTGGGCTGATCGGTGAGTATATGCTTTCAACGCCCTCAATGTCCCTGCCGAAGATGTTTGACTCTGGCAGGGCCACGTTCCTGTTGAGTCTGGTGCATACCCTGGCATCGGTGGGTGTTATCAGGACCCCGACTGCAGGGACACCTGCAAGCTTTGCTGCCAGGCACCCCACAACGGCGCCTCCCCCTATTACACCGACAACCACGTCTGGCCGGATGCGTCTTATGAGCCTCCATGCCTCATAAACTGCCCTCGTGGTTCTAAGTGCTGCAGACAGGAGTCTGGTTTTGCTTGCTGCATGGCCGCCTGCCTGGGGTATTCTCACACGGTGCCATTCAATTCCCCTCTTCCTGAACAGTATCCCTGGTGCGCTGTGGTCAAGTGCGAATTCACATTCAAATCCCTTCTTTTCAAGTGCAGATGCTATATTAAGGGCTGTTATGGCGTCTCCTCCCATTCCGCGACCTGTTACCGTGAAAAGTGCCTTCATAATCATCACCAGCCGTGTCAACATGATCTGTGAAAAAAATTTCAGTGCGAAACCATCGTCTTAAAGTAGATTTAAATATTATACATTAAATAAGTGGTTAATATGAACATACCCCCCTATAATAACAGACCTGATATGGGTCGCCTCAGGGAGATCATAAGGGTCATGACCAAGTACCAGTTCGGGAACATCCTTGAGGCGGTTGGCCTTAAAAACAGGCTCTTCGAGACCCTTAAACTCTATATAAAGAGTCCTGAGGAGGTCCACGAACCCGCACATGTACGTCTCAGGCTGGTTCTTGAGGAACTTGGAACAACCTTCATAAAACTGGGGCAGGTCCTGAGCACAAGGGCCGACCTTGTGGGTAGGGAGGTGGCTGATGAACTGGCGAAGCTTCAGGACGATGCACCGCCATTCCCATTTGAGGACGTGAAGAGGGTCATAGAATCCGAGCTCGGAGTTCCCCTTGATGAAATTTTCTCTGAATTTCATGAGAAACCCGTTGCATCAGCATCCATAGGACAGGTCCACAGGGCTCGTCTGAGGAATGGTGATGCTGTTGCAGTTAAGGTGCAGCGCCCGGGCATAGCTGAAACCGTAAGGAGCGATATAATAATAATGAAGTACCTCGCAAGAATTGCCAATGACCGGGTCCCGGGCTTGAGGTACTACAACCTTCCAGGGATAGTCTCTGAATTCGAAAGGGCCATCAGAAAGGAACTTGACTACCACCAGGAGGCCAACAATGCAGAGAGATTCCGTGCAATGTTCATGGACGATGAGACCGTCTATGCACCCCATGTTTACAGGGAGTACTCAACAGATAAGGTGCTCACCATGGAATATGTGGAGGGCGTTAAGCTCACAGATATCTTAAAGTCAGATATAAAATTCAATGCGAGGGTGATAGCCGAGAGGGGTGCCCGGTGTTACTTTAAACAGATATTTATACACGGTTTCTTCCATGCGGACCCCCACCCAGGTAACATACTCGTTCAGAAGGGAAATGTCCTCTGTTTCCTCGATTTTGGTATGATGGGGCATCTTGATGCTTCATTCAGGGACAGACTGGCAGAACTCTTCATACTCCTTATGAACTATGACGTCAATGGCATAGTTAACCAGCTGAGGTACATGAACATCCTGACAGAGGATACAGACCTTGAAGAGGTCAAGTATGACATAATAGACCTCCTTGACCGCTACTATGGTGCAGATGTCAGGAAGGTTGGGGAGATACTTACAGAATTCACAATGCCTGTTATGATAAGGAGGCACAGGATAAGGATACCCCGTGACTTCGTGCTGCTTGCAAGGGTCATGAGCATGGCAGAGGACCTTGGTGAGAGGCTTGATCCCAGGTTCAATGGCCTTGAGGTTGCATGGGAGATGACCCATCAACTTATAAGAAACCGGCTAAACCCCCTGAAGAACCTTGATGACGTGCCCGGGGCCATCATTGAACTCGAGCACATAATGAATGACCTTCCCCGTGGCCTGATAAGCGCCCTCAGGAAGCTGGAGGAGGGTAAATTGAAGATGGAACTGGAGCACAGGAACCTTGACGAGATATCGGTGCGGATTGAACGTTCAACCAACAGAATATCGGTTGCCATGCTCGTATCCGCCCTCATAATAGGTTCATCACTGGTCACGCTTCCAAGGGAGGCCCTCATACTCGAGAGATTCCCCTTCCTTGGAATATTCGGTTTTGCTGTGAGTTTCCTCATAGCCCTGGCACTCATAGTATCCATAATAAGGTCAAGACGGATGAGCTAATGGCTAAATCCACCATTACCCTAGAGAGCAAAAGGATAAGAATGAACTGAGCACTGAATCCCTGATTATCCATCGGATGCATATGGATTGAAGAGAAGCCTCCTGAAACCCAGTGCAATTAAAAAAGGGTTATCCACCCTGAAACTTCTTTTTCCGAGTAAAATTCTCCTGAAGAGATCCCCGAGGCCTCCGCCGGTCAGCACATCCATGTAGAGGTCGCCGAGGGTTGGGTTTCCGATTCCAAGTTTCTCTTCAAGGAACCCTGAGAGGTTCCTCATTCTTAGGATGGCTGTGACAAGGGGTGTTGAGAGGAAGAGGAAGATAAGGGCCCATAACCCACCGGCGAGATAGAATGCGATTCCCAGGGCCACTGCAAAGCTGTGGTTTCCAACCTCGCCCATCATTATCTTTCCCCTGTAATCAAGTGGGGAGTAGGCAGCGCATACAGCCAGTAAGAGGAGGGGAAGGTAGATATCCGAACCACCAACAAATGCAATGGCTGTCGCCAGTAGGGACATGATCATTGTCAGGCTGCATGCAACACCCGGCTGCATATCTGCAATGTTGAGGGGCTGTATCATGAGGGCCACAAGCAGGCCGGCCGGTCCCATGAGGGGGTATGTGATGATTGTGACCGCTATGATCCCAAGGCCCCTTGAGAGCTGACCCCACTCAACTGGCAGATCCAGGATCTTTTTCCTTCCGGAGAGGTCATCCATGAAGGCCAGGAGCCCCATTATGGCAACAGGTGGCCTCAGCGGGTCTGGCATGAAGGCCAGAAGAACAAGCCAGGGCGCCAGACCCGCCCCCCTTGGTGTTCCTCCCCTCACATCGGTGTAAAGGTTGGAATACCGCATACGTGATATCAGAGCAGCCATGAGAGGCGTCAGTAAACCTGCAATTGCTGCAGCTACCATTATGGAATAGGGATAATGTGAAGCATCCGGTATCATGATCAGCGCATCCATTCCTGTCACCTGAAACCTGATGATGTCTGGACCACAACGTTCCTGAGGCCCTCATCAATCATCAAATCCTTCACCCTCAGCATCTCATCCTCATCTGGCCACTCAATATCCCTGCTCCTGAATTCAGGTCGATAATCCAGGATGGTTACCTGAACGTCCCTGTCTATGGATGATATCCTCGAGGCCATTGCGGTAATCTCATCGCTGGATATGATTGACCTGCTGTAGGGCACCCCCAGGCCCAGGAAGATGTCCGGGTGATTCTCTGAAAGGTACCTGAAGGCATTCCATGAATTCTCAAGGTAAACCCTGGCAGTTTTCTCATCATGGAGCCCTGATATCTCCATGAAGGTTTCAGTCCTCAGACCTTTGAGATCAATCCCTATCAGGTTCATCCCTGAATCCACGAGTTCATCAAGGTATTCGGGGGTCAGGATAGTGCCGTTGGTATCAACGTGAACGTTGACATCCCCTTTGAGTTCCCTGATTGCCCTGATGGTCGATGAGAGCCAGGTCCTGTTGAGGGTGCATTCACCCCCTGATATGGTAACAGTACCGGTTCTGTAGATGGATTCAAGGCCCAATAGGATCCCTGCTGTTTCATTGGGGTCGAGCAGGTTCCCCAGTGATGTGAATGCAACCTGGCTGTTCTGGCACTGGGGACACCTCAGGTTGCAGCCATGGGTGAAGCACACCACCTCAACAGGGGTCCCTGTCTTCTCAGAAAATGGGGTTCCAACTCCACCGGCTGTGTGTGGACCGAAGCTGCTCACAAACCTCAGCGGGGGTTCAGGGGCTGTCTCTATGACCATGCCCTCAGAGAGGGGTGTTACACAGGATGGTGCGATGCAACCATCAATGGATACACTGCAGGCCAGGCATGCCCCTGAACCGCAGGGTGAGAATATATCACCGTCATCAGGGATCATGCTCCTTTTAAGGCCCGCCCCCTCCAGGGCATCTCCAACTGTACCCCCCGCTCTGACCTCCCTGCCATTCACTTTTACTGTATATTTTTTAAGGTCAGGGTCACCTGGCAGGATTGCGTCTTCAGGGCATACAAGGAGGCAGGCCCTGCAGCCAGTGCAGTTTTCACTGCATTTCAGTTCGCGACAGTTTCCACATCCCCTGCATCGATCCCCAAGTCTCCGGAACATTCTGAATCCCCCTGAAATCACTGGATCTTGAATCTTAGAATACCAGCCAGACCTCCCAATGATTCCAGCTGTTTTCCGCCCTCATGTTCACTGCTTATGAGCACCACGGAGCCACCCATGCCCTCAACCATGTCGAGGTAGCCCTCAATGTCCTCCCTGCTAACAACCCTATCCAGGACCAGGAGCTTCTCAACGGCCCCCATGTTAATGGCATCCATAACCTCCACCTTACCATAGACAACGGAGTCAGGGTCCCTGGCCAGCTTCTCAAGGAACTCATTAACGTTCCTTATCTCAGAGGCTATCCTCTTCTCTGATGAGACCCTTTCAACCGTCCCCTTCCTCAGAACCTCAGAGATGCCTGAGCGCCCACCTGTCCCGGTGTTCTCAAGCACCGCCTTCTTTGCGATTTCAGGATACTTCTCCATGAGGTAATCATGGAAATCTGACTTGTAAAACCCTGGCCCCGCTATTATGATGGTCTCAAGGTCTCCATACTTCTGGAGTGACTCCACGATGCTCTCATAGAATTCACGCCTCAACTTACTCCTGTCCCTCTGCTGTATTCTCTTGCCAGGAATGTGGCCGGTTATGGGGCCCCTGTATTCAACCCCGTACTGTCTTATCAGTCCCATTTCAGCGACGTCATCCTCTATTACAAGGATGATCGCCCTCAGATTCTTTGATGCCCTTACAGCCTCCCTGAGCCTCTTAAGTGTCCATCTGCTCCAGTGCTCCTTCTGGATCCTCAGAGATGTGTTGAGCTTGACCTCCAGGGTGTGGTGGGAGCCCATGGGCACAAGGTCCTCAGGACCCTGCTCAATAACTCCTGTGGCCCTCAGTCTCCCGGTGTAGATGTGGAAGCTGACATTTTCAACCCTTATACCAAGATAAAATGTCTTTTTAACTCCCCTGTCACTTCTTATCTTCTCTCCACTGGTATCCTGTATTCTCCTTGTGGTTCTGGCTGATAGGAGGTCTCCCTCCTCTATTATGTGTGAGAGGTGCCAGAGGTCATCAAGGGTTTCGGGTACGACTTCAATGACGCCGTTCTTTTCATCCTCTTCAACTATCCTCATGGATTCACCCTGAAAAAATCATTGGCGGAGTTAATGATAATATATAAGAATGCCATTATAAAACTAGGAGTATTCTCATGTAAGGTTTGGAGTGTAATGTGATGGGTGACTATGAATCTGGAAGTGCAATCTTCCTCAGTATCCTCGCCGGCTTTGTGATGCTCTTCTTCATTGACGGACTGTTTGTTTATACCTTCACAGGTTTTCTGGCCGCCTACCTCACAAGGCCAGATAGGAGAAGCGCAGGGGAGGGGGGTACTGCATCCCTCATACTGGCTATTCTCAGCTTTGCATCGGGGATGATATTCGGGCCTGAAATGCCTGGGAGAATCGCTGAAATTGTTGGACCTGATGTTTTCACTCTATCAGTGGGATTCTTAATTGTATGTGCCATCAGCCTCATCCTTGGAAGTATCGGAGGTTACATAGCTGTTAAGGCCTTCAGAAATGAGGTTTGAGATGCTCGAATCTCATGAAATGAGATTTTATACATCCAGAACCACAATGGAGATATAATTGATGATTATCAGCATCATAGGGGGTACCCGTGGGCTTGGATACTGGATTGCAAGGTTCCTGAGGAAGGAAGGCTTCAGGGTCATAATCACAGGGAGGGACCATGAGGCCGGCAGATCAGCCGCCGCGAGGATAGGTGCAGAGTACTGCCCTGCCAATGTGAGGGCTGCCTCACTTGCTGACGTTGTGGTTGTATCTGTACCTATAGATGTGACCCCTGATGTCCTCAGGGAGGTGGCGCCCCATGTGAGGGCTGGCGGGCTGCTGATGGATGTGACCTCAGTCAAGGAGGAACCGGCCAGGGTCATGGAGAGGTTCATAGCCAGGGGCGCCCACTACATCCCTGCCCATCCCATGTTTGGGCCCCGTGTATCATCCCTTGAGGGCCAGGTGGTGGTCCTGACACCCACCAGGGATAACCCATGGCTTGAGGACGTAATCAGATTCCTTGAGGAGAGGAAGGCACGTGTAATAGTCACCGATCCATCCACCCATGACCGTATGATGAGTGTTGTCCAGGTCCTCACCCACTTCGCCTACATAAGCATAGCAGCCACCCTTGAGGCTGAGGGTGTTGACATAAGGGAGTCCCGTAAGTTTGCAAGTCCCATCTACAACCTGATGATAGATACAATAGCAAGGATAGTGGCCCAGAACCCCTACCTCGCCTACTCAATTCAGACCCATAACACCTACGGCCAGGAGATGCGTGATAGTTTCCTGAGAACTGCCGCCAGGCTAAACGATATGCTGAGGGATGGGCTTATGGATGATTTCGTGTCAGGGATGAGCCTTGCAGCCAAGAACATAGATGACGTGGAGGCATCCCTTGGCAGGTCAGATAAGGCCATAGATGCACTTAATCATGATTTAATCGTGCTGAGGGACTCTGTTGGTCAGGAGATTGGCCTCAGACATATCTATTCCGGTAAGGTGCATGTTGGTGTACTTGAGTCTGTTACCCCGGATTATGCAATTTTAAGGTCTGGTAAGAGGGTCATGAAGTTAAAGATTTCCAACATAACTGTGCTGTCAGAGGATGAGCTCCGTCGCTGGAAGGTTGAGAATCTTGATCTGCGGGTTTATGATGTATCTGCTGTTTTTCCAGAATCTGTGGATCCAGGGGTCATAGAGCGCATGGTGGGCCTCCTTGATTGTGTAGTTGAAGTGGAGGTTGTTGATGTTTACAGGGGGCCCCAGATACCCCACGATCACTTCAGTTTAACCCTCAGGGTGAAGGTGTTTGATAGGGAGTGCTATGAGGAGATTCTGAAGGTCCTGAAGGGTATAGGTGCCTCAATAAGATAACATGACCCCCCCTTCTGCGAATCTATCTTAATACTCATCCCGGGAGGGTCTATCTAATAGTATATAAACTTTACCGAAACATTTATATATGAGTATTTGGACATGTATTATAGTAACCTAAATTTACTAAAAAACTTCCGTTAAATTAAATATTAAACGGAATCATAATAATCTAATAATCACAAAGAGGTGGGTTGTATGACAGAAAAAGATATGAAATTAAAGGTTGCAGAGGCCCTTGCCCAGCAGGACGTGGGGAGGGGAATAGCCCGTGTGGACCCTGCATGCATGGAAAAACTGGGTCTCTCAGATGGGGACATCATTGAGATAGAGGGCAAGAAACTGACAGCTGCAACTGTGGTATCATCACAGTCCGACATAGGACTCGGAATAATAAGGATAGACGGTTACCTCCGTAAAAACGCCGGAGCATCCATAGGTGAAGAGGTGACAGTCAGAAGGGCTGACGTCAAGGACGCCCAGAAGGTCGTTCTGGCCCCAGTGGATCAGGAGGTCATAATAAGGGGAGACATAAGATCCGCATTCCTCAACAGGGTACTTGTTAAGGGAGACATAATAGTTTCAGGGATCAGACAGCAGATATCCGCCGGAGGACTCTTCGACGAGTTCTTCAGGGACTTCATGGACATATCCCCCCTGGGAGAAATCAAACTGGCAGTCGTATCAACAAGCCCTGCAGGTGTGGTGCGGGTAACACCATCAACACAGGTCGAGATGCAGCAAAAACCCGTGGACGTCAGCAAACTCGAGGGCGTCAAGAACCTAGTTGATGTGACCTACGAGGACATCGGAGGCCTCAAGGAGGAGGTCAAAAAGGTCCGTGAAATGATAGAAATACCCCTCAAGAGACCGGAACTCTTCGAGAGGCTCGGCATAACACCACCAAAGGGTGTCCTGATGCACGGACCACCAGGAACAGGTAAAACACTCCTGGCAAAGGCCGTTGCCAACGAGAGCGACGCCCACTTCATAGCCATCAACGGACCCGAAATAATGAGCAAATACGTCGGTGGATCCGAGGAAAGGCTAAGGGAATTCTTCGAGGAAGCAGAAGATAACGCCCCATCAATCATATTCATAGACGAGATAGACGCCATAGCTCCCAAAAGGGAGGACGTGAGTGGAGAGGTTGAAAGGAGAATCGTAGCCCAGCTCCTCACCCTGATGGACGGCCTCAAGAGCAGGGGACAGGTGGTTGTCATAGGTGCAACCAACAGACCAGACGCCCTTGACCCTGCACTCAGAAGGCCGGGCAGGTTCGACAGGGAAATCGAGATAGGAGTCCCTGACAGGGAGGAGAGGAAGGAGATACTCCAGATACACACAAGGGGAATGCCCCTTGCAGATGACGTTGACCTCGATGAACTGGCAGAGATAACCCATGGATTCGTGGGTGCAGACCTGGAGTCACTCTGTAAGGAATCCGCCATGAGGGTCCTGCGAAGGGTGCTCCCAGAGATAAAGGCCGATGAGGAGATACCCAAGGAAGTCCTGAAGAAGATGGTGGTCACGAGGGCGGACTTCAAGGACGCCCTCAAGGAGATACAGCCATCAGCCCTGAGGGAGGTCCTTGTGCAGGTACCAAACGTCTCATGGGACGACATAGGGGGCCTGGAGGACGCCAAGCAGGAACTGAGGGAGGCTGTTGAGTGGCCACTCAGGTACCCCGACAAATTCAAGAAATTCGGAATCAGACCACCCAAGGGCATTCTCCTGCATGGATCCCCTGGTACCGGTAAAACCCTCCTGGCAAAGGCCGTTGCCAACGAGAGCCAGGCAAACTTCATAGCGGTCAAGGGTCCGGAACTGCTATCCAAGTGGGTTGGTGAATCAGAGAAGGGTGTACGTGAAGTCTTCAGGAAGGCACGTCAGACAGCACCCACAGTGATATTCTTTGATGAGATAGACTCAATAGCCTCAGTGAGGAGCGGAAGCACAGCCGACTCCGGCGTAACCCAGAGGGTTGTCAACCAGCTGCTCACAGAGATCGACGGACTTGAAGAGCTACAGGACGTGGCGGTTATAGCTGCCACGAACAGGCCTGACATCCTTGACCCGGCACTCCTCAGGCCCGGAAGATTCGACAGGCACGTCAAGGTTGACGACCCAGATAAGGAGGCGAGACTCGCAATATTCAGAGTCCACACCAAAGACATGCCCCTTGCAGATGACGTTGACCTTAAAAAGCTTGCAGAGAAAACTGAGGGATACGTGGGTGCAGACATTGAGGCTGTATGCAGAGAAGCAGCCATGCTAACCCTCAGGGATAACATGGAAGCCGAGGAAGTACCAATGAAGTACTTCCTTGATGCCATGGAGAAAATAAAACCAAAGGGTGGCAGAGAGGAGCAGGTCCATTACCATTAAATCCTCGATAACTCCCTTTTGTAACTTCTTTTATTTTTGCAGAACTTCTATTTTTAAGGTCTCCGGTGATTAAATGGTAAACCGCTTAAAGATCATCAGCATAGTTTCCATAACCTTATTCTCCAGAAGTTCCTTTAGAGTTTTTTCAAATCGCTAATTTCACAGATTGCAAGATCTTTAAGATTTGAATATTTGCTCTCTAAATCAAGTATATCTTTTAACTTGTTCTCTAAGTCAGATAATTGCTCACTCTTTTACCCTCTGGGCTGATCTGGAACTGTAATTAGAGAAGAAGTGGAGATTCCACATCATAAGGTTTTTCATTAATTTTAACTATACGTGTTAGTGCGTAGAGTGGGATTGGCCCGGCAATTTCTTTGGGAGTGGCCGCAGTTTTTGCCTCGATGGCAAGGAAGGGTTCTTCATCATCAAAAATCATGATATGAGAAGTCCCTACCCAATGAGCTCTGGCCTCTCCCTCATGCAAATCGGTCTCATCAAATAATCTGATGCTTGTTATACCCCCTCTGTTCTGGACATATATGTTTTGATCCTTGAAGGGACCTGAGATATCCCTATAGATTTTATCTAAATACTCAGCTATTTCACTCATTATAACCCCAAACCATGTACTTTTTCCTTTATTGGATTTAACAACCTTCTAAATTTATCAATTTTTGATCAGATGCTTAAAACTAGATGGTACTCATGAAAACAGGACATATTACAAAAGAATTGGTATGGACACCATCACTCATTCTTACAAGATCTGATTCATGAACTCCAGTGCACTGAATGGCGTTATTGAGGGCCTCCCTGAGTTCAGTGATCTCCCCGGAGATTAACACAGGAGACCCATTAATTATTTTTAAGTGATGACCCACAACCTATTATCTACAGACAAGGAACTCCAACATGTTAATCGGGTGATGCGATGCCATACAGAGTTAAAGATATTTCATTGGCCCCTCAGGGCGAAAAAAAGATCAGATGGGTTCAGGAACACATGCCTGTACTTGAAAGGATAAAAAGTGACTTCTCAGAGGAGAAACCCTTCAGGGGGGTCACCATAGGATCCTGTCTTCACCTCGAACCAAAGACCATAAACCTTGGCCTCACACTCAAGGCTGGAGGTGCAGAGGTCGCCATGACCGGATGCAACCCCCTATCAACCCAGGACGACGCCACAGCCGCCGGGGCGAAGATGGGACTCAACATGTACGGGTGGCGTGGGGAGACAAAGGAGGAGTACTATGAGAACATACACCGCGTCCTTGACCATGAACCGGAGATCCTCATCGATGACGGTGCAGACATGATATTCCTTGTCCACCGGGAGAGACCAGAACTCCTTGATGGGATAATAGGTGCCTGTGAAGAGACAACCACAGGTATAAACCGGCTTAGGGCCATGGCAGCCGACGGAGCCCTCAAGTTCCCTGTGATGGCTGTGAACGACGCCTACACCAAGTACCTCTTCGACAACCGCTACGGTACCGGACAGTCAACCTTTGACTCCATAATGGGGACCACAAACATGCTGATAGCCGGGAAGACCGTCGTGGTATGCGGCTACGGCTGGTGCGGTCGAGGTATAGCCATGAGGGCTGAGGGGCTTGGAGCCAGCGTAATAGTGACCGAAGTGGATCCTATAAGGGCTCTTGAAGCCCGTATGGATGGTTTCAGGGTTATGAAGGTTTCGGATGCTGTTAGGGAGGCTGATATACTTATAACAGCCACAGGGAACACCGATGTTGTTTCTGAATCTGAATTCCTGAACATGAAGGATGGCTGTGTAATGGCAAACTCCGGCCACTTCAACGTCGAGATAAACAGGGATGTCCTTGAAGAACTATCAAGGGATAAGAGGGAGGTTAAGGAGGACATCGAGTTATTCATAATGCCTGATGGACGTAAATTATACCTCCTGGCTGATGGAAGGCTGGTAAACCTTGCATCCGAGCGCGGCCAGGGCCACCCCGCAGAGATAATGGATATGAGCTTTGCAATGCAGGCACTATCAGCAAGACACCTCCTCCATGAGAAACCAGACCCTGGCGTCTACAGGGCACCCGATGAAATAGACATGATGGTTGCCCGGATGAAACTCGATGCCATGGGCATTGAGATCGACGAACTCACAGAAGAACAGAGGCTTTACCTTGAAAACTGGGAAGAAGGGACCTGATCTATCTGCGGGTGACCATATTGGGATTTTTCAGATTCATAGATAAGGGGGATGGCCCTGTAAGGTTATTTGTGGGTGGTGTGCATGGAAGGGAAGGCCTCACAACCATAAGGGCCCTCCGGAGGCTGGGTTTCAATGACATAAAGCGTGGCAGGCTGATCATATACAGCTGCAACCCCACCCCCTACATAAGCACCCTGAACCCCGACTACTACACGACCCCCCGGGGGAAGGAGATACTTGGACTCATAGAGAGGTACCGACCATCAACCTACCTGGAGGCCCACTGCTACCGCAGGGAGAACTACGGCAGGCTCACAGATCCTTCAAGGAAGGCGTCTGAGGGTGTGCCCCCCCTCATAGAACTTGAAGAGGGTGTGCTTATAGGATCTGTGTCTCCACACATACGCAAGAAGCTCTTCAGGCGGGAGGATATCTGTCTCACAGTTGAGATGCCATGCCTGGATGGGGGATCCGATAAGAGTCTTGAGGTCTATGTGGAATTTCTGAGGACAGTTGCCTCCTCAGAAACAAGAGAAGAACTTGAACTTCGCCTTGGAAAGAGGTACCCTGAACAGGTTGAAACCGCTAGAATATATGCCCGGGAGTTCTTCGGGGAGTACCCCCCATTCTAAATCAAATCCGCTTTGCAGGTTCAGAATCCTCAGGGACAGCAGGGAACCTGAATGGCCGAATATATACAGCCTGTCAGGACAATGACAGAATCCAACAGCATAGCCCCAGGGCAGGATAGTATAGACGTCAACCCAGATCATGGAGGGACACCAGATAAAAGGACAGAATATGAGATGGATTGGAGTTTCCATAAATATCAAGAGGGTGAGAGAATCAGCAGGGTGAAATCATACATAAAGAGGCTCATAAGGCTTGTTGAAATGGAGAGGGAAGCCGAGATAAACGCCATGATGAATGAGATAAGGAGGCTCTCCCCCCGCCAGCGTGAGAGAGTCGGGAGGGCAGTGAATGGGTTGAACGGTAAGATAACCGGGAGGGAGCTCGGATTTCACCTTGTCAAGTATGGAAGGCGGGACCCGATAGACACCCAGATATCCGTGGGTGACCTCGTCCTGATAAGCCGGGGAGATCCCCTCAGAAGCGACCTTACCGGTACCGTTGCAGCGAAGGGTAAGAGGTTCCTGGTTGTTGCCCTTGAAAATGTGCCCAGGTGGGCCCTCAAAAATGTCAGGATAGACCTCTACGCCAATGATGTGACCTTCCAGAGGATGATTGACAACCTCAAATCCCCAACCAGAAACGTGCTCAGGGTCCTGGGTTTCCTGTGCGGTACAGAGGAACCTTCAGGTGGGGCTGATTCGGTTGATTTCCATACTGTGGACCCTGAACTCAACGAATCGCAGAGGGAAGCCATCGGTAGGGCCCTTGGATCAGAGGATTTCTTTCTGATACACGGCCCCTTCGGAACCGGTAAAACCCGCACGCTCCATGAGCTCATAAGGCAGGAGGTCATGAGGGGCAGCAGGGTCCTTGTAACCGCCGAGAGCAACGCCGCCGTTGATAACCTCCTGGAGGGAATCGCAGGGCATGTTAGATGCGTCCGCCTGGGGCACCCCCAGAGGGTTTCAAGGGAAAACCTCAGGGAGACCCTCGCCTATAAAATTGAAAATCACCCCGAATACAGGACTGTCCTGAAATACCAGGAGAAGATCGATGAGCTCATAGAAGAGCGTGAGAGGCACCAGAAACCAACACCACAGCTAAGGAGGGGCCTCAGTGACACACAGATACTCATCAACGCCACGAAGAGGAGGGGTGCGAGGGGCGTCTCACCTAACGTCATGATCTCAATGGCCAGGTGGATAGAGACCAACAAAAGGATAGATGAGCTCCACAGCAGGCTTCAGGAGGCCGAGATGAGAATCGTTGACAGGATAATCATGGAGAGTCAGGTGGTCCTTTCAACCAACTCCTCGGCGGCACTGGAGTACATAGACGGTGTAAGCTTCGATGCTGTCATCGTTGATGAGGCATCCCAGGCAACAATACCCAGCATACTCATACCCCTTGCACGTGCACCAAGATTCGTACTGGCAGGGGACCACAGGCAGCTTCCGCCCACAATACTCAGCAGGGACGCATCCGAACTTGAGAGGACCCTCTTTGAAGAGCTCATTGGACGCCACCCTGAGAGGTCCTGGATGCTGAACTGCCAGTACCGCATGCACCCTGATATAATGGAGTTTCCCAACCGTGAATTCTATGGGGGTAGAATAAGGGCCCATCCATCCCTTGAGAGGATATCCATCATGGACATCATTGGGGATGTCCCTGACTCAGGTATCTGCCGGAAACTCGCAGATCCTCGGCCCGTCCTCTTCATTGACACCTCAAGACTGGATGGTGGTGAACGCAGGTTAAAGGGTTCAACCTCCATACAGAACCCCCTTGAAGCGGACCTTGCAGTCCTATTATCCCGTTCCCTCATGAGGATGGGTGTTAAGGCAGATGCCATCGGCATAATAACCCCCTACGATGACCAGGTGGACCTCATATCCTCAATGGTGGATGTTGAGGTGAACAGTGTTGACGGCTTCCAGGGCCGTGAAAAGGATGTTATAATAATATCAATGGTTAGAAGCAACAGGAATGGTGGAATCGGGTTCCTGAAGGATCTGAGGCGTCTAAACGTTTCACTCACCCGTGCCAGGCGTAAGCTAATAATAATCGGGGATAGCAGGACACTCTCAGCCCACCCCGCCTACAGGAGACTCATTGAATTCTGCAGTAAGAGGGGATTCCTGGATGAACCCGACCTCGAGGAGGTAAGGGAGTGGGGGACTTCATAACCTGTGCAGAATAAACACCTGATAAGGACATTGGTAAGAAGCCGGAACAGAGCAAAATTAATTGTTCCAGCATTCCAGATGGAACTGCTTCAATTGCCAGATTGGTGCATCTAGAACCAGTCCTCGAGGCTTTTCTGTGTGGAGGACACCCCCTCAAATTTTTTAAGTGCCGCCCTCACACGTTCCTCTGAAAAACCGTGTTCAAGGCAGAGGAACTCGATAACACCATCCACGTCAGGTTTTCTCCACCGGATCTCATAGTCCTCTGAAACCTCTGGCTCCAGGAAGATCCTCCTTAGGACCTCAGGGTCGCCGCCTATGTCAGCTTCAAGGTCCCTGATGACCTTGAAAATGTCACCCTTCTCCCTTATGAGTTTGAGTCCGCGCCTTGCACCTATTCCCCTCACACCCTCATTGAAGTCGGTGCCAACCAGGAGCGCCATGTCAACGAGCTGTTTGTGGCTTATTGAGAGTTCCCTAAGGGTTGACTCGAGTTCAATGATCTCGGGGTCCTCAAGTTTTCCGCTTAGTGTGAGGTTTCTTAGAACTCTGGGGGCGCCGAAGAGGAGGCAATCATAGTCCTGGGATGCCACTGCCCATGCATCGCCCCTCTTAACCATGTAGGATGCCTGGGCCTCCCCCTCTCCTGGTGCCTGTACATAAGGTATCCCGAGGAGTTCCAGGAGCCTCTTTGAACTTTCTACTATATCCTGGGACATCCTTGAGGACCTTACAGCATATTTCCTTGCCCTATCAATGTCTCCCTCCTCAAGGGCCCTCTTCCACTCCATCTCCGATTTCTTCCGGTCATCAACCCTCCTGCTCACGGTCTCTCCCTTGAGGTGGTGGGACCGCCCATCGAAGACATATACTGGCCTTATCTCCCTCTCCATGACTGCGGCTGTCCTGTAGAGTATGCCGCTGAGGTGTGATGTTACTCTACCCATGGAATCCATGAGGGGTGTTCCATCCCTCTGCCTTATACTTGATAGGAACTGGTAGAGGGTGTTGGCTGCGTCGACTGCCACCGATCTACCCCTCAGGTCCTCGAGGCGTATCCTTCGTGGCGATACAACATCCCTGAGTTTAACTCCCATCTGAACACCCCCTGATCTTTAAAACTCCTCCCTGAACCATTCAAAGGGGAAGGTCTCCTTTATCCTTATGAGAACCTCGCCCTCATGGATGATGTTGTAGGTCCTTGTTAGCATGGGGGAGTCAGTCCCGAATATCTCCCTCAGCTGGGGGGTCGGATCCTCAATATCCAGGACCTCTATCTCCCTCCTTGACTCTATGTTATGCTTCCTGAGAATCCTCCCGATGGGTATATCGGCCCTTATAAGGTCCTCCCTGAATCCATCGTCGAGCCTTGAAAGGGGTATGTATGATACGGCATGTATTAGGGGCTCCCTGTTTCCTATGACAACAACCCTGTAGTTCACAGGATCTCCCAGGGATATTTTTAGTTTATCTGCTATCTCCTGGTTGCATGGCATGAATTCCTGTTTTAGGGTCCTTATGGTCACCGTCCCCCGCAGGACGTCAAGTATCCTTGTCACCGAGCCGTCTGTTGAGAGCAGTATCTTCTGGGTGTTTGAGAGTTTCCCTATGAGCCTCTCAATACGCTCAATCTCCTCCATGACATTAACATCCATTTCCTGCCTCCTGTTCAGGGGCGCTTATTACCCCTTCAATGGCTGATTCTGCGACAACTGCCGGGTTGGCCAGGTAGACACTGGATGATGGGTCACCCATCCTTCCCCTGAAGTTCCTGTTGGTTGTTGCTATGCTGACCTCCCCTGGAGCAAGGACTCCCATGTGGGCTCCCAGACAAGGCCCGCAGCCAGGGTTGCATACTATGGCCCCTGCCCTGATGAAGGTCTCTATTATACCGTCCTCCAGTGCCCTGAGGTAGATCTCCCTTGATGCTGGTGAGACTATGAACCTCACATCCTCATGGACCTTCCTGTCGCCTATAACCTCTGCAGCGATTTTCAGGTCCTCGTATCGGCCGTTGGTGCATGAACCCAGGAAGGCCTCGTCTATGTGGGTTCCCTGGACCCTGTGGACAGGGCAGACGTTGTCCACGTCGTCTGGGCAGGCCACCTGGGGTTCAAGGTCTGAGACATCGAATTGATGATCTTCAATGTACTGGCTGTCCTCATCTGAACTGTAAACCCTGAAGTCCCTGCCTGTGCGCGCCCTCAAATAGTCCAGCGTCTCCCTGTTGGGCTCCATTATACCGTTCTTTGCACCCATCTCAACTGCCATGTTGCAGATGGTCATCCTCCCTGCAACATCCATGCTCTCGATGGTGTCACCTGTGAACTCCACGGAACGGTAGGTTGCACCATCAACACCAATCTCGCCTATAATGTGGAGGATGACGTCCTTTGCATAGACGTGTCCCCTGAGTTTCCCTGTGACCTCCATCCTCATTGCCTCAGGTACCATGAACCAGGTCCTGCCTGTTGCAAAGACCATGGCCATGTCAGTGGCCCCCATACCAGTTGCGAAGGCCCCGAAGGCCCCGTAGGTGCATGTGTGGGAGTCCGCCCCGACGATGACCATCCCGGGCCTTAAAAATCCCTTCTCTGGCAGGACCTGGTGGCATATGCCTGCTGCGTTCTGGAATATGTTCACTATACCCTGTTCCCTGGCGAATTCCCTTGTGACCTTCTGGAACTCAGCAGCACCGATTGTGTTGGGTGGTACGTTGTGGTCAAATACCATGACTATCCTCTCAGGGTCCCAGACCCTGCCGGGGCCTCCCCTTGAGGCTATGTCCCTGAAGGTCCTGATGGTGGGGGGTGAGGTGCCGTCATGGGTCATGGCGAGGTCAACCCCTGCCTCTATTATCTCGCCGGGTGTGACCTCCCTCAGTCCTGCTGCCTCTGCAAGGATCTTCTCCGTCATGTTCATTTTAACCACCTAGAAGTCTACGGGTCCCCTTACGGATTTCACGATTCTATAGAAGAGTTCATCGTTGATGTACCTGCCCTTCTCCCTGTTTTTCTTTACCTCCTCGACTATCCTGCAGAGTTCCTCCCGGGTAACATCGATGCCGTACTCCTCAAGTTTGGCCTTGACTGCACGGCACCCTGAGTGTTTACCCAGCACTATCTTGCGCTGGTGACCTATCATCTCAGGGAGGAAGGGCTCATAGGTCAGGGGCTCCTCTATGACTGCGTCGACGTGTATACCTGATTCATGCCTGAATACGTTCCTGCCGACTATGGGCTTGTTCTCAGGGACCTTCATTCTTGTGTGTCTCTCCACCAGCCTTGAGAGTTCATATAGGACGCCCACATTGAATCCAAGGTCAACCTCGTAGATTATCTGGAGGGCCATGATCAGTTCTTCAAGGGACGTGTTGCCTGCTCTTTCACCTATACCGTTAACGGTTGTTGAAACTGCAGTTCCACCTGCAAGCAGCCCTGCTATTGAGTTTGATAGGGCCATTCCAAAGTCGTTGTGGCAGTGCAGTGCTATGTCAACCTTTATGTCCCTGCGCAGTTCCCTTACAAGGTAGTCCATGCCCTGGGGGCTTATGGCGCCCACGGTATCTGCAATGTGGACCCTATCTGCACCATAGTTTTCGGCCCTGCGGTATATCTGCTTGAGGAAGTCAAGGTCCGTCCTTGTTGCATCCTCTGCTGAAAATGCCAGGAAGAGTCCATGGTCCTTGGCATACTCTATGGAGTTCATGCAGACGTTCAGAGCCTCTTCCCTTGTGAGTTTAAGTTTGTGTTTCAGGTGGAGGTCTGATGTTGCCATGAATGTTATGACACCATCCACGTCACAGTCTATTGCTGCATCTATGTCATCCTTCTTTGTCCTGCAGAGTGCCAGTATCTCTGCATTGAGGCCCTCATTTGCAATGGTCTTCACTGAAACTCTTTCCTGTTCTGATACAACGGGGAAGCCACTCTCTATCTGATGTATGCCGAGTTCATCAAGTTTTCTGGCTATTTCAAGTTTTTCTTCTGTTCCGAGGCATACACCGGGGGTCTGTTCCCCGTCACGCAGTGTTGTATCGTAAATCGTGATCCTGTCAGGAAATTTTAATTCAGCTTCTTTATTGAAGGGGCTAACAAAGTATCTCAAGGGATTACCACCTTAATGCTTTATTAAAATGAAGACTTGGCATTTATTTAAAATTAGGTATATTAGTATAAAAGGTTTGAGAGTGCATGGATCTTCCGGCGCTGATAATACTGAGTGTCATCATGTTGGTGAGAAAACCCACCGCCTTCCATTTGCATGTTCGAGCGCTGATAATACTGAGTGTCATCATGTTAAAGGGAGAGGTGCGCTTATACCATTGCAAAGATCCTCCCTTTGAATCAAGCCCCATGATCTGGAATATGAGATACAGTGGTGACCATCATCCTTATTCCCTGGCCAGTTCAAGGAGCTCAAGGTACGACCGCCTCTCAAATCCATCCTCGACGCCAAGTTTTCTGTAGAGCTCAAATATCTCACTGAGGGCCTCCCCATAGTCACTCCCATCGGGTAGATCAGTCTCAATTTCAAGGTAGGTCCCGAGGCCCCTTACGGTATCAATGGAAACTGTGAACTCTCCAATACTGTAGATACTGCGTTCCTTTACAACCTCCCTCACCCTCCTGAAACCCAGGGATTCCAGTATCTCTGCGGCTGTTTGGTGATCAGAAACCTCTGTTTCGAGTTCCTTCCTTGTCTTGCTCTCTTCATCTATCTTAGGGCCCTTGTAGGTTATGAATGTCTTTCCCCCGGACCTCCTTATCCTCAGGGCCTCATCTGTCAAAGCAAAGTCCCTGTGGGGTGCATTGAAGTAGAGGTCATGCTGTTCCTCGTCGGAGACATGAGAACCTCCAAGTGCGAGTATCCGCTGAAGCATATCATCCCTATCATTGATCTTTGCCTTAACCTCAACCTCGATCAAGTTACCACCCCTTGATTCTATAAAATGCACCGATCATAACCACTACCAGCCTTCAGTGCCGGCAGCATCCTCAAGACCTGCATACTCCCTAAGGGATATGGCTGCCTCCTCCAGCTGGTCAAGGAGGGTGTCAATTATCCTGTCCACTCCCTCATAGGGGCCCAGAGTACTGTCCCTCTCATCAATAAGGGCCCTTCTCCTTTTAACATCGGCCCTGACCTGAGGGTCCTTCAGTTTCTCAAGGTACTCCCTCCTTATTAATCTCATATCCAGGTGGAGGTTGTACCTTATCCTCTTCAGGTTCCTTATGGCCTCTTCAACCTCCCCCAGAAGCTCAAGGGCCTCCTCCTCAGATGATGGGTCTATTTCAAGGCCCTCAATCCCAAGTTCATCAAGCTGTTCCTTGTAAAACCTTGGATCAATAACCACTTCATCCCCCCATATTCAGTAAGTATGTTAAATTATTTAAGGGTGATGCTGAATAATGAAAAGAGTTTGATTTCAGTCTCTCTCTGTAAAGAATTTTTCATTGGTAAAGGATATGGGCTGCAGAATTATTAACCGTATTATTATTCATAATAACTAGTTTTTTACGTCAATATTAATATAGTTGCATTTAAATTTATATGTAGGTTTAACTTCACCGGGAGGTATCTAGTTGACAGATGTGGATATCAAAATAGAAAATATTGTTGCTTCAGCAACCCTTGGAAAATCCATTGATCTTCAAACAGTTGCGGAAGCCCTTGAGAATGTTGATTTTAACAGGGAACAGTTTCCAGGACTTGTATACAAATTAAAGGAGCCCAAGACAGCCGCACTGATTTTTGGATCAGGTAAACTTGTATGTACAGGGGCCAAATCAATAGAGGACTCCAAGAGGGCCATAAAACTGACAGTTGACATGATGAGGACCATGGACCCGGACATACCCGAGGAATTTGAAATAAAGATCCAGAACATTGTGGCCTCGGCAAACCTCGGAAAACCACTCAACCTTGAGGCTGTTGCCCTTGGACTTGAGAATACTGAATATGAACCCGAACAGTTCCCTGGACTCGTTTACAGACTGGATGAACCCAAGGTGGTGCTCCTGTTATTCGGTTCAGGCAAGGTTGTGTGTACAGGGGCCAAGAGTGCAGAGGATGCTAAACTTGGAGTTGAAAAGACAAAGGCAAGGCTTGCTGAGTTAGATCTGATTTAATGGTGATATTTTTGATTAAACTTGTAGTTTTCGATCTTGACAATGTCATTATTGATGGTGAAGCCATAGACGAGATAGGAAAAATCGCTGGCGTTGAAGAGGAAGTAATGGAGATCACCGAGAAGGCAATGCAAGGTGATGTTGACTTTGAATCCTCAATACGGGAGAGGGTTAAACTCCTCAAGGGGACAGCGGTGGAAGATATAAAGAAGGTTGCAGATGAACTGCCCCTTATGGAGGGGGCTGAGGAGACAGTAAGGGCCCTCAAGGACAAGGGGTACCTGGTTGCAGTTATAAGTGGAAGCTTTGACCTTGTGGCTGAGCCCATAAAGGAGAAGCTTGGCATAGACTACCTCTTCTGCAACAGGCTCCATGAGGAAGATGGTATACTTACCGGTGAAGTAAGCGGGCCCCTCGTGGAAAAGTCAAAGTATGACATCCTCTGCGGGATCCTCGAGAAGGAGGGCATAAGCCCCAGGGAGTGTGTTGCAGTTGGTGACGGTGCCAACGATATATCCATGATAGAAGCTGCACGTTTGGGCATAGCCTTCAATGCCAAACCAGCCCTCCGGAAGAAGGCTGATGCCGTTGTTGAAGAGAAGGACCTCCGCAAGATACTGCCCATCATTGAAAAGGTTGCAGAGGCTGATGATAAATTGAATAAGATGAGTTACGAGGAAGTAATGGAACTCAAAAACGAGTATGAGGATAAACTCTCAGCAATCGCCTCTGAAAGGGATGAACTGAACAAAAAAGCGCGTGAAATGAAGGAACTGAGGGACAAACTCAACAGTGAACTTCGTGAAACACTCAACAGGGCTGTTGAACTGAGGGACAAGCGTAATGAAATAAACTCCCAGGTCGAGGAAAACAAGAAGCTGAGGGACCAGATAAACAATGAGATACGCAAACTTGAATGGTCATCAGGAGGAAGGGACCGTATAAAGATTGAAAACGAGATCAAGAGGATAGACAAGATCATTGAAACAAGGGTCCTTGACATTAACAAGGAGAATGAACTTGTCAAGACAGCGAACGAGCTTCGGAAGAAACTCATGAAGATTCAGGAGGACGATGAAACCCGTGAAAAGGCACTTGAACTGAGGAAGAAGTCAGAGGAGTACCATGAGAAGGTTGTAGCCCTCTCAGAGGAGGCCCAGGGTTACCATGAGAAGATGCTGGAGTACTTCAGAAAAACAGATGAGATACGCAAGAAGGCCGATGAGGCCCATGAGAAGTTCCTCGAATTCAGGAGGATGGCCTCAGAGAAGCATGAAGAATTCAAATCAACCCTCGGTGAGATACGCCAGATAAACGATAGGATAAACGCCCTGAGATCAGAGAATAGAAGTGTCAGGAGAAGAGAAAGTCGGGAAAGGGATAATGAAGAGAAGGAAAGAGCCCGTGAAATATATGAGAAATTCAAAGAGGGTAAAAAACTTACAAAGGATGAGCTTCTTCTTCTCCAGAAACACAGGATAGTTTAGGGGATCTTATGGTTGGAAAAAAATCCTCAGTCAGAGAGAATATGGAACCGGACCATGAGAATCCAGGCAGTGCTGACCAATCAGAAGGCTCAAGAATAGACAATCCCTGTATTGAAGAAATATCAGATGATAATAAGATAGAAGAGTGCTTCATATGCCATAAGAAGTTCAATATAAACGCCGATGATTCAAGTCATTATCATTACGGTAAGTACCCCATGTGCAGTTACTGCAGTGACTTCTATGGATTCTACAGGTGAGATCCCTGAGTGGTAAGATGCATGAAGTTATAATATGTGAGAAGCCCAAATCATCAGAGAAGATTGCAGGGGCCCTGTTTCCAGATGCCACCAAGAAAAAACAGGGAAAGGTGTCCTACTGGGAACACGTGGAGGGTGATAAGAGGGTCACCATCGTATCCGCTGTGGGGCACCTCTACTCCCTCCGCCCCAAGAAAAACAGCGAAGAACACTTCTTTGATCTTGAATGGGCACCAATACACGAGATCGATAAGAAGAAGGGTTATGTTAAGGATTACCTCAACGTTATAAAGAAATTTGCAGCCGGTGCCGACCGCTACATACACGCCTGCGATTATGACATTGAAGGTACCCTCATCGGTTTCAACGCCCTCAAATATGGTTGCGGTGATGAGGCCCTCCAGAAGACCTCAAGGATGAAGTTCTCAACCCTCACCCGGGAGGAGATACAGAGGGCCTACCAGAACCCCATCGAAGTTGACTATGGACAGGTTGACAGCGGCGCTGCAAGGCACATACTTGATTTCATTTTCGGAGTGAACATATCCCGCTCCCTCATGAAGTCTGTTAAGGCGGCCACCAATCGTTTCATAAAATTATCCGCAGGAAGGGTTCAGACCCCCACCCTCGCAATACTTGTTGAAAGGGAGAAGGAGATAAGGGACTTTAAACCTGTCCCCTACTGGATAATACGCGCTGAACTCCAGGAAGGAATCACCGCCGAGAGCAAGAGGGGTAAAATATTCAAGCAGGAGCTGGTTGACAGTATCCTCGAGAAGTGCCAGGGCAGGGACGCTGAGGTTAAGGATGTTAAGGTACGGGAGACCATCAGAAAGCCCCCGGTGCCCTTCGACCTGGGTACCCTCCAGTCAGAGGCCTACCGTGTCTTTGGATTCAGCCCCAAGAAGACACAGACGATCGCACAGAATCTGTACACCGAGGGTTACACATCATATCCCAGGACATCCTCCCAGAAGCTCCCTGAAAGTATAGGGTACGAAAAGATCCTCAAAAACCTTGCAAAGAACCCCAGCTTCGGAGTCCACATTGAAAGGCTCAGGGGCCCCCTCAAACCCCATGAGGGAAAAAAGGAGGATGAAGCTCACCCGGCCATACACCCCACAGGTCTGCTCCCATCAGAGCTCTCAAAGGATGAGAAGAAGGTTTATGACCTCATAGTACACCGGTTCATAAGCGTGTTCGGAGAGGATGCAGTCCTTCAGACAATGAAGGTCGAACTTGAAATTGGAGAGGAGGAGTTCAGCTTCTCAAGGAAGAGGGTCAGTAAGGGTGGCTGGATGGAGAGCTATCCCTACACGAAGATGGAGGATGAAGAATTCCCTGATATATCCAGTGGAGCCTCTCTGGCTGTCCGTAACGTCAGCGCAGATGAGAGGGAGACGAAGCCCCCGGCAAGGTACAACGAGGCCTCCCTCATCAGGGAACTCGAGAGGAGGGGTCTTGGAACCAAGTCGACACGTGCTGATATAATAGCCAAGCTCTATGACAGAAAGTACATTGAGGGGAAGAAGATACGTGTCAGTCCCCTGGGTGAGAACATCATTGACACCCTCACAAGGTACTGTGAGAAGATCACCAGCGAGGAGCTCACAAGGCAGTTCGAGAGGGAACTCGAGGACATCATGAGGGGGAATATAAGTAAGGACAGGGTTATAGATGAGGCGATCACAGAGGTAAGATCCATACTCAGGGATATAGAGGATAACCTCATGGACATTGGAAGGGACCTCTACAGGGCCTACCAGGACAGCAGAGTTGTGGGCGAATGCCCGGCCTGTGACGGTAAGCTCGTTATAAAGTACTCTCCCAGGAACAGGAGCACATTTGTGGGTTGTTCCCGCTACCCTGACTGCAGAACCGTTTACTCGCTACCAAAGGGTGCAACTGTACTTAAAACCCGCTGCGAAAAGTGCGATCTCCCCATTATATCCTATGGAAGGCCGCGCCAGAGGGCATGTCTTGACCCCAACTGTGGTAAAGAGAAATCAGATGTTGAAGAGGTTGTCGGTAAATGCCCCGAGTGTGGTTCAGACCTCATAAAGCGCTCCGGCCGTTACGGGGAATTCGTGGGTTGCAAGGGTTTCCCCCGGTGTCGCTTCACATGTTCAGTTGATGAGGTCCCTGAGGGTTGATTCAATTCAATGACATTTCTGAGAACCGGGGTCAAAGAATCCAAGGAAGCAGGTGCATGAAGCCCACATGAAAACTTATAAGTCACCACACTAAAACCTTATATAACATCATCAATGTCCTGAATTTATTACCAGATGAAAGAGGCGGTGAAATGGATATCCAAGGTGTGCTTGAAAAATTGAAGCCATTCATAATCATTGTCCTGCTCTTCTCGGTTGTCTTTTACATAAGAGCAGAGGCCAGTAACATTGGCGGAGTCCCTGCCGACGCCAAGAAGTTCTATGAAGATGCAGATGGACTCCCATACTTCAGTGAAATGGACTCCTACTACAACTACAGGTTAACAATGAACTACCTGAATAAGGGCATAATGGGTGATACCCTCGTTGATGGAAAACCCTATGACCTCCACTCCTACTATCCGCCAGGCAGACCGGTTGACTACCCACCCCTCATCGTATACGTCACATCGGCTGCCTACAGGATACTGAACTTCTTCGGGGACTTCAGCCTCAAGGAGGTCGCATTCTGGATGGGGTCCTTCATAGGTTCCCTCTGCGTGATCCCGGCCTACCTGTTTGTGAGGAGGATAACCAATGACTACGGAGGTGTTACAGCCGCCCTCATAGTGGGGCTTGTCCCTACATACGTCGCCCACACCTATGCAGGGTTCTTTGACACAGACATGTTCAACTTCGTCCTCCCCCTATTTGTGTTCTGGTTCTTCACAGAGGGTATGCTGGCTTCCGATATCAGGGGCAGGGCCGGATATGCCCTTGCAGCGGCAGTTTCAGTCCTTGTATTCTCAGCTGCCTGGGTGGGTTACATATTCTACCTGGCTGTTCTCATCGTATTCGTTGCAGCCTACCTTATCATTTCAAGGTACATCCTGGGAGAAAAACCAGAAGGTGAATTTGATGGTAGACTCGACTGGTTAATTCATCAGAGGGAACTCTTCCCCCTTGTGGTTCTCCTGATAGCTGGAGGAGTCCTGGTAGGACTTTTCGGAGGATTCTCAAGCCTCGCTGGTGCTGTGAGCGGACTCATAGGCGCCACCCAGATACAGGCAACCGCCCAGACCACGGCCTACCCCAACGTCTATGTCTCAGTATCAGAACTGCAGGTGCCTGACTTCATAGCAACGGGTGCCGGGAACATCTTCCTCCCTGGTCAAAACTCAGTCGTTGGGGGTGCTGGTGGCCTCCTGGTATTCATACTCGGTGTTCTGGGTGTTGGATCCCTCATCTGGAAATACCGTCAGCCCGAGATTGTGGTGGATGAATCAGAAAATAAGCTGAGGGCCGGGAAGAAGAGCAAGTTCATGAGGAAGAAGAGGATCCCTGTTGCAAGCAGCGAGATGAGACACCGCTACCTGCTCTACGCTGTCCTCATGGGCGTATGGCTCATAATGAGTGGATATGCTGTTACCAAGGGTTCAAGGTTCATACCCACATTTGCAATGCCCCTGGGACTCTCAGCAGGGATATTCACAGGATTCCTTGTTGAGTACCTGAGGGTGAGGTTCACAACAACATCATCACTGGCACTGATCGTATTTGTGGCAGCAGTTGCCATGGTTATGCCCTTCGGGGTCTCGGTGGCTGTTAAGCTCCTTGCAGGGGTGCTTGCGGCTGGATTCATCTACTCAGTGAAGAAGCCCGAGATCAGGGCCCCCTTCATGATGGTCCTGGTTGTCCTTGCGGCTGTGGCCCCCTCTGTGAGTGGAGCCCACTCAATCACAACATCCGTGGCCCCGGGTACAGATGATGGTATGTGGAACTCAATGCAGTGGGTAAAGAAGAACACCAGCAGGGACACCGTGGTCATGTCATGGTGGGACTTCGGACACCTCTTTGCAGTTGCAGCGGACAGGCCAGTCACCTTTGACGGTGGTAGTCAGAACACGCCAAGGGCCTACTGGATAGGTAAGGCCCTCACAACGAGTAACGAGACACTTTCAAGGGGTATACTAACCATGCTCTCATCAAGTGGTGATCTCGCCTATGAGACCCTTGACAACTACACAAATGACAGCGGGAAGACCGCCGAGATACTGACAGCAACCCTGGGCCTTCCAAGGGAAGAGGCCCGGGCTGTTATGATAGGGCGCTACGGGCTCAGTGACAGTGAGGCTGACACTGTTCTCAGGTATTCACACCCCACAAAGCCAAAACCCTTTGTGCTTGTCCTCAGCTCAGACATGCTGGGTAAGGCGCCATGGTGGACGTACTTTGGAACCTGGGACTTCAAGAAGAAGACAGGTTCAAGGTATGGCTACTACCCATCCATGGGAAGCTCAAAGCCCCAGGTGGTTAACAACACAACAGTTATCCAGACCGTGAACACCATGGTGGACCAGAATAACGTGCTGGGAACAATAATAGAGAAGAAGGGTAACACCACCAATGCAACCATAGCAGTGGGTAACAACATGACGGTCCAGAAGATAAACCCCCACAAGCTCATGATCATCGAGGGCAACCTCCTTGTTAAGAATGAGATTGTTGACAGTGACGCCCAGCTGAGCCTCATAGTCATCGGAAGCGGTAACCAGTACACGACCATAATCATGAACAGGGAACTCGAGGATTCTGTCTTCACAAAGCTCTTCCTCCTCGGAGGATTCAACCAGACGTCCTTCAAGTTCCTCCACCAGGAACCCGGTGTGCTGCTCTGGACAGCAGCATAACCCCAATCTTTATTTAATTTTACACTCCTGGAAACAGTAAATGAACTTTTTTAAGAAATTGGCTGCTTAAAAACTCTCAATGAAAAAATAAAATTCAGGCGCCAATCATATACAGAATAAATGAAATTTAATTCAGTTCCTCTCTCCATCAGCAGAATAGAGAAATGAGGTGTCTGAGCATCTACTGAATATGGATTCCTCAGTATCGCTTGGCCATCTTGGCCCTCAGTATATCCGTTGCGCTTATCACACCTATGATCTCATCGTCCTCCTCAACAAGGAGGCGCCAGACAACGTTCTTCACCATTTTCTCTGCTGCTTCCTTTATGGTTGCACTGGGAGGTATGGTAACAAGATCCCGCTCCATCACCTCCCATACCTTGACCTCTCCGAGATCATCCCCCTCTGCAATGGCCTCAAGCACATCCCATGTGGTTACAATTCCAACCCTGACACCATCCTTCACAACAACCGAGCTTCCCTTGGCGTTCTCAACATAGTTCCTCAGAACATCCTCGAGGCTGGCAGTTATGTCGATGGTGTCAACATCTGTAACCATAACATCCTCAACCCTCATAAAATCACCTGCTTATAATATGAACCTTATGGGATATAAAATATAAGGGAAAATATTTAATATGGATAATAGAGAACAGTGGATGATTACACTGATTTTTCCCGGCTTCAACAATGTTCATGTGAGTGGTATGGATATCGAAGAGAAGATCAGGAAGATAGAAGAGGAGATTCAGAAGACACCATATAACAAGGCCACAGCCCACCATATAGGTAAACTGAAGGCAAAGATCTCCCGCCTGAAGGAGGAGGCCCTCCAGAGGAAGACATCATCTGGAAAGGGGAGAGGATTCCATATCAAAAAGTCCGGCGACTCAACGGTGGTCCTCATTGGTTTCCCCTCCGTCGGGAAGTCAACTCTCCTCAATGAGTTAACCAGCGCAGAGTCAAAGGTGGGGGACTATCAGTTCACAACCCTTGAAATCGTTCCAGGTGTCATGGAGTACAGGGGTGCCCAGATACAGATATTCGACATACCCGGGATAATCACCGGGGCCTCCCGCGGGAAGGGTCGTGGAAGGGAGATACTCTCAGTTGCAAGGAGCGCCGACCTCATAGTAATAGTCCTTGATGTTTTCAACACGGACCACATGGACATAATCCTCAGGGAGCTGAGGGATGTTGGTATAAGACCCAACGAGACACCCCCAGATGTGACTGTTAAGAGGAGAAAACTGGGTGGTGTGAAGCTCTCAGCAACGGTTGAACTCACACACCTCGATGAGAAGATAATAAGATCCGTCCTCAATGAGTACGGAATCCACAATGCAGACGTCCTTATAAGGGACGATATAACCGTTGACCAGTTCATAGACGTCATGGAGGCCAACCGGGCCTACATACCAGCCATCACCGTTATAAACAAGATAGACCTTGTGGATGAATCCTATCTGGAGGACCTCAGGGAGAAATTCCCGGACGCCCTCTTCATCTCTGCAGACAGGGACATCAACATCGATGAGCTCAGGGAGGAAATATTTAACAGACTGGGCCTCATAAGGATATACCTCAAGCCCCAGGGTAAAAAGGCTGATTACGACGAACCCCTCATAATCAGGGAAGGTTCAACCGTTGGTGATGTGTGTCAGAAGCTCCACAGGGACTTTGTGCGTAAATTCAGGCATGCGAGGGTCTGGGGGAGCTCTGTTAAATTCGATGGCCAGAAGGTGGGCCTTGAACATGTCCTCAATGATGGGGACGTCCTGAGGATCATAATAAAGAAGTGACCACTTCCATGTCCCAACAGGGACAATGAAGGAGTGCTTCTATCATGGAGTATGTGCAGGTGTGAAGATGAAGCTTGATGATATAAAAATTTCAAGAGCAATTGTTGAAGGATACATGGAGGATCTCCTGGACTACATGGAGATGGATGTTGCAATTGGCGGAGGAGGCCCATCCGGTCTAACAGCAGGCTACTACCTTGCAAGGGCTGGTCTGAAGGTCGCACTCTTTGAACGCAAGCTCTCCATAGGCGGTGGAATGTGGGGTGGCGGCATGATGTTCAACAAGATCGTCGTCCAGGACGAAGGCCGTGAGATCCTCGACGAATTCGGTATAAGGTCAGAGCCCTATGATGACGGATATCATGTGGCCGATTCAGTGGAGGCGACCTCCACCCTGTGTTCCAGGGCCTGCCAGGCTGGACTCAAGATATTCAACCTCATGAGCATAGAGGACGTTATGATCCGCAAGGAGGGCATAAACGGCCTTGTTCTCAACTGGAGCTCAGTCGAAATGGCGGGCCTCCACGTTGACCCCCTCACAGTCAGGGCCAGGGCCGTCATAGATGCTACAGGTCATGACTGTGAGATAGTGAAGGTGGTGGAGAGGAAGATCGGCCCGGAACTCAACACCCCTGATGGTAGGATACAGGGCGAGAGGTCCATGTGGGCCGATGTGGGTGAGGCGGCCCTCATTGAAAACACGAGGGAGGTCTACCCCAACCTATATGTGGCTGGAATGGCGAGTAACGCCGTCTACGGCGCCCCAAGGATGGGGCCCATATTTGGTGGCATGCTGGTCTCAGGTCGACATGTTGCAGAGATGATAATTGAGAAGCTGAAATGATGACTCGAACAGAAACCAGCAAAATCAGATGAAAAAGACCATGATCTGCATAACCGGCACCCCAGGCGTGGGGAAGACAAGAGTGGCGGGTATATTGAGGGAGAGGGGACTTGAGGTCATATCCCTCGGTGAACTCATAAGGGAGAAGGGATTCATCCTTGGACGCGACCCCACCAGGGGGTACCTTGAAGCCGACATTGAGGCCGCATGCAGTTATCTCCAGGAAATGGAGGGCCTGGATGTGGTGGAGGGTCATCTCTCCCACCTCTGCAGATCATGCAGCATGGTGATTGTCCTCAGACTCCACCCTGAGGTCCTTCGGGAGAGACTCGAGGGCAGGGGCTACCCTGAAGGGAAGGTGCTTGAAAACCTCGAGGCCGAGGCACTTGACGTGTGCACCGTCGAGGCCTTCGAAATCCATGGAGGGCGTGTTCATGAGGTTGATACAACCGGAAGACCCCCACAGGAGGTGGCAGATATCATCACAGATATCATCAATGGTGCAAGGGTATGCCCACCAGGGGGGGTGGACTTCTCATGGTGGCTTCTTGGATAGAAAAGCTTTTTAAATATGGAAACACAAACCACTTATAATATTCTTCTTGTGCAGTCAGTACACCATCTTAATGTGCAAGATGTGGATGTTCTATTCCGTTATGAGAGGTTAAACCTTGAGGAGAGGAAAGAGACCGCGATGGATGCTAAAAATTGCTGAAGAGAGAATAGACATCCTTTTCAGAATGGCTGACCGTGAATTCTCAGCTAATCCCCATAGATCGCACAGGTACACCGAAATCGCAAGAAACATCGCAATGAAGTACAGGGTTAGAATCCCCAGGGAATGGAGGAGGAGGTTCTGCAGGAGATGTTACAGTTTCCTCAAACCCGGATCAAACTGCACCGTCAGAATAGCTGATGGAAAGGTTAATTTTAGGTGCCATGAGTGCGGTCACATCATGAGATTCCCATACACAAGGGAAAAAAAGGAGAGAAGGAGAAATAGGATTGAGTCTCACACCACCAAAGAAGGAACTGATGAACAGGTCACTTTCAGCACTCACAATAAATGTGGGGAAAGCCGGAGTGACAGATAGCCTCATTGAAGAGGTGAGGAGGCAGCTAAAGGCAAAGGAACTTATAAAGATAAGGTTTGCCAGGACAGTGGCCTCTGAAAAAGAAAGTTATATTACAGAGATAGTTGAAAAAACAAATTCTAAGCTCATAGATTTAAGAGGAAATGTGGCAATAATTTTCAAAAAAAGATCTTAGGAGGATAAATATGACTACAGTTTATGACGTGCCAGCAGATCTGCTCATAAACAGGGTTGCTGAGGAACTGAAAAATGACAGTAAGGTTAAATCACCTGAATGGGTTAACTTTGTTAAAACAGGTGTCCACAAGGAAAGAAGACCTGAAAATCCTGACTGGTGGTATGTAAGGGCCGCAGCCCTCCTCAGAAGAGTTTACATTGATGGTCCAGTGGGTGTTAACAGCCTCAGGACCCATTACGGTGGTAAGAAGGACCGTGGTTCACGCCCCGAAAAGTTCAGAAGAGGAAGCGGTGCCATAATCAGAAGGGCCCTGCAGCAGCTGGAGGAATCAGGTTTAATAAAGAGGGAAGAGACTGGAAGGGTTATAACACCCGAAGGCCGGTCATTCCTTGATAAGGCCGCTGCAGAGGTAAAGAAAGAAGTTGAAGGACTTGAAAAGTACTGAAAAGATCCCGGAGGGGTCTCAGGAGGCTTCATAGTTGACAGACCTCGAAGATATACGTCGCAGAAAAATGCTGGAACTCCAGCAGAAGGCTCAGCAGCAGGCAATGGAAGCTGAAGCACAGGAACAGATGCGTCAACAGCTGGAAATGCAGAAGAAACAGATAATGATGCAGATACTCACCCCTGAAGCCCGTAGCCGTCTGGCAAACCTCCGCCTAACAAGGCCAGACTTCGTTGAGCAGATAGAACTGCAGCTAATACAGCTGGCCCAGATGGGTCGTGTAAGGTCAAAGATCACCGATGAACAGCTGAAGGAACTGCTTAAGAGGGTTGCGGGTCAAAAGAGGGAGATAAAGATTAGCCGGAAATAGTCTGGTAAAATGAATGCATGCGTACTCTACAGTGGCGGCAAGGACAGTTCACTGGCGGCTGTGATGCTCCAGAGGCTAGGTATAAGGCCTGAACTGGTGACTGTTAACTTCGGCATCCATGATTCATGGAAGCCAGCATCTGAGGCAGCTGCAGCCCTAGGATTCCCACACAGGGTCCTTGAACTCAGCGATGAGATACTTAGGGATGCCGCTGCGATGATCATCCATGACGGCTTTCCAAATAACGGTATAAAGCACATACACAGGATGGCCGTCGAGGCCGCGGCCAGGGAGTACGAAATGGTTGCTGATGGAACGCGACGCGACGACAGGACCCCCAGATTAACAAGGGACGAGATACAGAGCCTAGAAGACCGCATGAACATTGAATATGTGAACCTGGATGGTCTCGGTCACAGGACCGTTAAAAGACTTGCATCGATGCTCTTCAACCTGAGGAGCGAGAGAAGCAGCATCGATAACAGCTCCGACTATGAGGTTGAGGTCCGCCTCCTCCTTGAGGAGATGGGCCACAGTTCAGAGTCATTCTTCCCTGTTCACTTCCAGACCAGGGTCACTGGCTGGAACACCAAAATTAAGGAGGATGCTAAATGAGTAGAAATAAACATGTTGCCAGGAAACTCAGAATGGCGAAGGCTAACAGACAGAACAGAAGGGTGCCAGCATGGGTTATGGTTAAGACAAACTACAGGGTCCGAAGCCACCCCAAGATGAGGCACTGGAGAAGGACCAAACTCAAGGTATAGGAGGACTGGATATGGAAAGGATTTACATTATACCTCTCAGAAAGGCAAAGAACGTGCCAAGGACCATAAGAGCACCGAAGGCTGTTAAGATTGTCAGGGAGTTTCTCATGAAACATATGAAGGCAGACAACGTTAAACTTGACGAGTCCATAAATGAAAAACTCTGGGAGAGGGGTATCCAGAAGATCCCCCCAAGGATAAAGGTCAAGGCCGTTAAGGATGAAGACGGTGTTGTTGAAGCCACACTCGAAGAATGAAATGATGGTGAATTATGATTAGAAGGATCAACCTCAGTGGAAACCCTAACCTGGGAGTCTACATCTCTGTAACCGACAGTGTGGCCCTGATACCACAGAACACCCCGGAAAAGTTCGAGGATGTTCTCAGGGAAGCACTTGAAGTTGAGGTCCTTAAGGTGTCCATCAGTGGCAGCAGCCTGAACGGTGCCCTTGCAGTGGGCAACTCAAACGGATTCGTGGTATCAAATCAGGCCATGGACCGCGAAATCGATGCCCTTGCAGCCGCCGGTGTGGAGGCCGTGAGGATCCCTGAAAGGTTTACCGCAGTGGGTAACCTCATACTGGCAAATGATAACGGAGCCGTTGCAAGTCCACTGCTCTCAGATGATGCGCTGCAGGTTATAGGGGATGTGCTTGAGGTTGACGTTAAGGTATCCACACTCGCAGGCCTCAACATCATAGGCTCCATGGGGGCAGTTACCAACAGGGGCGCCCTCCTGAATCCCCAGGCATCATCCGAGGAGATAAATACCATAGAGGACGCCCTGGGCGTTGAAGCTGACGTTGGCACAGTCAACCATGGAGTAACACTTATAGGTGCCTGCTCAGTGGCCAACTCAAACGGTGTCCTTGTGGGTGAAGAAACCACGGGACCAGAACTTGCAAGGATAGAAGAAGCTTTAGGTTTTCTTGAGGGATGAAAAATGAAGACAAGGATATTTAGGGTTAAAGGAAAGTTCCTGATGGGTGACAAACTTCAGCCATTCACAAAGGAGCTCAAAGCAATAAAGGAAGAGGAAATCTACGAGAGGCTCTACTCTGAATTCGGGAGCAAACACAGGGTTCCAAGGAACAAGGTTAAAATAGAGGAGATAGAGGAGATATCAGCTGAGGAGGTTCAGGACCCGGTGGTCAAGGCGCTGGTCCAGAGGTGATCCCATGGAAGACCAGCAGAGACTTGAGGAGATAGTGAACCAGCTGAACATCTACCAGAGCCAGGCCGAGCTCATCCAGCAGCAGATGGAGGCCGTCAGGGCCACCATCAGTGAACTTGAAATCCTTGAGAAAACCATCAGGGATATACAGGGAAAGGATGGCTCCGAGACCCTGGTACCGGTGGGTGCCGGTTCCTTCATAAAGGCAGAGCTAAAGGATACCAGTGAAGTTATAATGAGTGTAGGTGCAGGTGTAGCCATAAAGAAGAACTTTGAGGATGCAATGGAAAGCATTGAGTCCCAGAAGAACGAACTGGAGGCAACACTTCAGAAGATGGGTGAAAACCTGCGTAAGATAACAGACATCATGATGAAACTATCCCCTCAGGCAGAGGAACTCCTCAAAAAGGTAAGAGGAAGTGGAGAGTAAGTGTTTGAGTCTCTGAAGAAAAAATTCAGCGAGACCGTTGGCAAAATCACCGAGAAGGTCTCATCAACCCCAGAATCCCGGGTCGAAGAGGATGGTCCTGATGAAAAAGCTCCAGAGCCAGTTATAGAGGAGAAACCTGAAGAAGAAGTCGGGACTGAAGAGGCTGAGGAGATAAGTTCAGATGCAGAAGATGCCCATGAAGGGGAGGGGGGTTCAGGTTTCCTCTCATTCTTCCGGGAAAAAAGGATAACAGAAAAGGACGTTGATGATGTCCTCTGGGACCTTGAAATGGCACTCCTGGAAAGTGACGTGGCCCTTGAAGTAGCTGAAAAAATCACCACAGAGCTGAAGGAAGAACTGGTTGGCAGGAAGGTGAAGAGGAGCACCGAAATATCAGAATACACAGTTGAAGCCCTTAAAAAGGCTGTTGAGGATGTTCTCAGCGTTGATGGTGTGGACCTCCAGGAACTCGTCGAGAAGAAGAAACCCCTCGTCATCATGTTTGTTGGTATAAATGGGACCGGTAAGACAACCACCATCGCAAAGGTGGCCAGATACTTCATGAAAAAGGGTCTTGAGCCCGTGATAGCAGCTGCAGACACCTTCCGTGCCGGCGCAATAGAGCAGATAGGCCAGCACGCAGATAAACTTGGAGTCAGGCTCATAAGCCACCGCAAGGGAGCCGACCCTGCTGCAGTTGCCTTTGACGCGGTATCCCATGCAAAGGCCCAGGGCAAGGACGTTGTCCTCATAGACACCGCGGGGAGGATGCAGACAAACGTGAACCTCATGGACGAGATGGCCAAGATAAAGAGGATCGTAAAGCCTGATCTCATAGTGTTTGTCGGTGACGCCCTAACAGGAAACGACGCCATTGAACAGGCAGCTAAATTTGATGAAGCTGTCGGCATAGATGCAGTTATACTGACAAAGGCTGATGCAGACGCCCGCGGAGGCGCGGCATTATCCATAGGCTACATGATAAAAAAGCCCATAATATTCATGGGTACAGGGCAGGGCTACGATGACATGATGGAATTCAGGCCCCAGTGGATGGTTGAACAGCTATTCACATGATGAAGTAGCACATAAAAATCATACAGAATACAAAAATTTTTATACAGCCACATCACATTAACACATGTGGTGACTTTCAGATGGCTGTCAGGATACTCCTTGTAGAGGATGAGGCAATAACGGCGATGGATCTCCAGAGAAAGCTGGAGTTCTGGGGATACGACGTGGTTGGGGTTGCATACAGCGGTGAGACTGCAGTTGAACTTGCAGAGAAGCACCAGCCGGATCTAATTTTAATGGACATAATACTCAGGGGGTCCCTCACAGGCGTTGATGTCGCAAAAGAAATCCGGGGCCTCGAAATACCCGTGGTTTTCATATCAGCCCACTCAGAGGATTCCACCATGGAGAAGGCCAGGGAAGTGGAACCCTACGGATACCTGATAAAGCCCTTTGATGAGAAGGAACTCCTATTCACCATCGAACTGGCTATGCAGAGGCACAGGAGCCAGTTACAGATAAAAAAACTTAACAGAAGCCTGAGAATGCTCAGTGACTGTAACCAGGCCATAGTAAGGATAAATGACCCTCAGGAACTTCTAAGGGAGATATGCAGGATCATCGTCGAGGTCGGTGGTTACAGGATGGCCTGGATAGGATTTGCAGAGGACGATGAGGAGAGGTCTGTGGGGCCCGCTGCAGAGTACGGATTCCATGAGGGATACCTGGACTCCGTAACCATACGGTGGGATGAGAGTGAATATGGGCAGGGCCCGACAGGAAGGTCAATACGGGAGGGGAAACCCGTCATAATAAGGGACACCGGGGAAGATCCCAGATTCGTCCCCTGGAGGGATATGGCCGTTGAAAGGGGGTTCATGTCAGTCATTGGACTTCCACTGAGGGTGAGGGATGAAACCATCGGGGCCCTCACAGTTTACTCCGGGGAGAGGGATGCCTTCGACGAGGAGGAAGTGAAACTTCTCATGGAACTTGCAGGTGATGTGTCATTCTACCTTGAATCCCGTGAAATCCTGAAGGAGATGGAAGAGAAGGTGGCCAGAACAACCAGGAGGGAGAGAATCCTTAAGAGGATCTTTGAATTATCGCCTGTTGCAATACTGAATTTTCGGATAAATGATGGTGAACCCACACTGATAGACCTCAACAGGGCCGCCTCAACCCTAACAGGTGTGGAGGAATGCTCCGGATCCCTGGGAGTCCAAAGTGTCCTCAGGGGCATCCCCGAAGATGATCTGAGGGAAATTAAAGGGGCCATCATTGGGGATGTTGAACTGGAAGATAAAAAAATCAGTTACCATGGGGAAAATACAAGATTGCTAAGGTTAGAAATTGTGAGGCCCAGCAGTGAGATTGCCTCAGTCTTCCTTATTGATGTGACACCTGAAATTTGAGAGACTCGGGGGCCTGACCGGAATAAGAAATTTTTTTATTGAATCTGATTCTTATCTGGCTGCTAGATGGTAGGACAAGAGCCCTCACTCCCTGTCACAGAGGAGTGAACCTCCAACACCGACATCCTCAGGGTCTAGCTCCCTTATAAGGACTGTTATCGTTGATTCGGGTAGGCCCATAATTTCACTTGAGATCTCTGTTACACGCTTTACAAGTTCCCTCTTCTTTTCCCTTGTCAGCCTATTGCAGTTTATCTGGATAACAGGCAACTATATCACCATCCATAGGTATGATACTCATATAATAAATCCTTTAGAGTCGGCACACACTCAAAACTAAACCTCAAAGAGAACAGCATGATACTCATATAATAAATCCTTTAGAGTTAGAGACCATAAAATAGCAATGGCAGAGGAATCATAGATGATTGGAGAAAAACTGTTAAAGAAACTTTTCCCGGACTTTGAGGAACTCGTCCAGCCAGCTGGAATCGACCTGAGAGTTGATAAGGTTTACAGACAGATGGGACCCGGGTCACTGATTGACGATGAGAAGAACCTTCCACCCCTAGAAATGCTTGAACCGCCCATCTACAGACTTGAGCCAGGTAAAGCCTACCTTGTAAGTGTTGACAGGATGATAGAGATACCTGAGGGGTATGCAATGCTCTACCTTCCAAGATCAACTCTCCTGAGGTCCTTTGTATCTGTTCACACCGCCGTGGGAGATCCCGGTTTCAGGGGGACACTCCAGTTCCTTTTACATAACCATGGCGAATATGAGTACACCCTCAAGAGGGGTGAAAGGATAGTTCAGGCAGTGGTATTCCGTGTGGAGGGGTCTGGAAGGTACAGTGGAAGCTACCAGGAATAAACATAATAATAGCACATCATGTAGAGAACTAAGTGAGGCAAGTGAGGCCAGTAAAAATATATTTCAATCCCATTTTGGTCTGATTTTAACCCATCACGTCGAGTAGGACCTCCCACTCCCCGTTTTATTTCAATCCCATTTGATCTGATTTTAACTAAAAAGCTCCCTAAACTCTTCAAAAATGAAAAATATTTCAATCCCATTTGATCTGATTTTAACTGGCCACTGATGAGTAATTGGTGATCTGATTTTAACTGGCCACTGATGAGTAATTGGCCGGCGTCGTGACTGTATTTCAATTCCATTTGATCTGATTTTAACCTTCATGGGGGCTGTTATGCGTGATCTCCTTATAACATTTCAATTCCATTTGATCTGATTTTAACTATTAAAACCAAAACAGTGAATGAAAAACCTTGACTGATTTCAATCCCATTTTGGTCTGATTTTAACAAGTATACGAGGGTAGAGTATGCCCAGCCTTTGAGGGAGATTTCAATCCCATTTTGGTCTGATTTTAACATATGGGGGCAAGATCCTTCACATTAAATCCATAGAAATTTCAATCCCATTTTGGTCTGATTTTAACTTATTGATGGTCTTACTAACCTTTGCCTTAGCATCCATTTCAATCCCATTTTGGTCTGATTTTAACAGTACAAGGCTTGAATGTACTCATTCCTCTCATTCACGTCTGATTTTAACCATTTTGGTCTGATTTTAACGGAGAGGCTCGAGGAGAGACTCATCAAACTCATGGTGATTTTAACCATTTTGGTCTGATTTTAACCGCAGGGGAGGTAATCATCCAACTCCACGCCACCATCGTGATTTTAACCATTTTGGTCTGATTTTAACTAGAGGAGAGGATGAGCAGGCGACACAGATGAAATATGATTTTAACCATTTTGGTCTGATTTTAACTAGATCTGTGTCTCGATGTGCCTCAGGGGGGAGGTCATGATTTTAACCATTTTGGTCTGATTTTAACTAAATTAACTTACTACCAGATAGTATTATTTTAGAGATGATTTTAACCATTTTGGTCTGATTTTAACAGAAAAATAGAGAAAAAAGAAGAGAAAAAAGAAAAAATGATTTTAACCATTTTGGTCTGATTTTAACTCAGCACCCAGACGAGCGACTCATTCAGCTTTACAGGATTTTAACCATTTTGGTCTGATTTTAACCAGACCGGGAGAGCAATGCATATGATGAAGATGAGGATTTTAACCATTTTGGTCTGATTTTAACGAGGAGCTGCAGCGACTCCTCCACACCAAGTACACCTTGGATTTTAACCATTTTGGTCTGATTTTAACCAGTTTCACATCCTGTGCCGGGCCCTCTTGCTCCAGGGATTTTAACCATTTTGGTCTGATTTTAACTCTCCGACTTGATATTCTCCATTTTCAACTGATTCTGGATTTTAACCATTTTGGTCTGATTTTAACAGGGCGGATTTTTTCTTTATTTGGCCCCTATCGCTCTAAAATTTCTCCTTTAAGACATATAAATTTGACGATCCCCGATAATGCACTCCATTTATATAGATAGACTACCTGACATCCTCCTTTAAAATAATTAAATAAGATTTAAAATGGATTTAAAATTATTAAAAAGAATTTTTGACGAGATAAATGGCCATAAACTAATTTATGCAATTTTTAATCCTTAAATGAGAATAAAATAATATTTAGTTATTATAATCTGCTGGTGAAAATTGGCTCAAAAACGATTTGATGAGAAGACCCCAATAGTCCATAAAAATAATTTAATCCATTTAAAACAAATTTAAATAATTTTTAACGTGCTAGATATCTAATAATCATAAACCCCATTTATGTATTCATAGAGCCTCTCAGTGTGCACTCAAACTGAAAAGAGCCCTCAAAATGTTTTTCACCACCCCCTCAATGAGGATCTAGAAGAGCCCTCCTATATAAACCAATCAAGGATACCCTTGAAACAGATCCGCTCCATAAGCCATCAAAGAAGCAAGCCCTAGGAAGACCCTCGGACGAAATTGAAGAGCAAGTACTGCAAAACAAACAATCAGCCGCAGACATGAAAAATGAGATCAGTTGCTCGGCTGAAAAAAATATTTTTTTGGCTACTGCATTAGAATGTACGAACCCTGTCCTCAAGTATACTCACTGATTCAGGATTTGAGAGGGTGCTGACATCACCCACATCCTCACCCCTTACAAGGGCCTTGATAACCCTCCTCATTATCTTACCCGACCTTGTCTTTGGAAGGTCCTCAACGAACTCTATATAGGCTGGACTTGCAATTGGTCCTATCTCCTTCCTCACATGTTCGCGCAGAACACCCTTAAGGCGGGGTGTGGGTTCAACTGTATCCCTCAGTGTAACGAAGGCCGCTATCTCCTCTCCCTTCAGGATGTCTGGTTTCCCAACCACTGCAGCCTCAACAACATCTGGATGACTTACGAGGGCTGATTCAACCTCTGCAGTGCTTATCCTGTGTCCTGCAACGTTGAGAACATCATCCTCCCTGCCCTGGATCCAGAAGTAACCGTCCTCATCTATCCTTGCAACGTCACCGCTAAGGTAGATACCTAGAAATGTGCTCCAGTAGGCCTCCACATACCTCTCAGGTTCCCTGAAGAGTGTCCTGAACATTGCAGGCCATGGTGACTTTATCACAAGGTGTCCTCCACTTCCACGCAGGCTCCTTCCCTCATCATCTACAACGTCAGCTATTATGGTGGGGAATGGTCTTCCTGCGGAGCCGGGCTTCATTGGTGTCACAGGGAGGGGTGTTATTATGTGCATCCCTGTCTCTGTCTGCCACCAGGTATCCATGATGGGACATCTGCCGCCGCCCACGGTCCTGTAGTACCACATCCAGGCCTCAGGGTTTATGGGTTCCCCCACGGAACCGAGGATTCTGAGGGTGCTGAGGTCGTACTTCTCAGGCCACTTATCCCCGTATTTCATGAAGAGCCTCACTGTCGTCGGTGCCGTGTAGAGGATGCTGACACCGTACCTCTCAACCATGCTCCATATCCTCCCAGGGTCCGGGTGGTCAGGTGCGCCTTCATAGATGACAGAGGTTGCACCCTCAATGAGGGGGGCGTAGACTATATAGCTGTGACCAGTTATCCATCCTATGTCAGCCAGACACCACCATATGTCCTGTTCCTTCACATCGAAGACAAACCTGTATGTGGAGCTCACACCCACAGCATAGCCTCCATGGGTGTGCACAACACCCTTTGGTTTACCTGTCGTGCCTGAGGTGTAGAGTATGAATAGTGGATCCTCGGGGTCAAGCTCCTCACAGGGATATTCATCCTCCATGCCATCAATGGCCTCGTTCCAGTATATATCCCTCTCCTTCACCATGCTGACATCCTCGCCCATGCGGTCCACCACTATAACCCTCTCAAGTGATGGGATCTCATCTGCTACCATGTCAAGGGTTTCCTTGAGTTTTATTACCTTTCCCCTGCGGTAGAATGCGTCCGCGGTTATTGCAACCTTTGCCTCGGCGTCTGCAGCCCTTTCCCTGAAGGCCTTGGCCCAGAAGCCGCTGAAAACGACGCTGTGAACTGCACCTATGCGTGCACATGCGAGCATGGCCATGGGTAGTTCAGGTATCATGGGGAGGTATATGCTGACACGGTCTCCCCTTGAGACGCCCATATCCTTAAGGGCATTTGCCAGACGGTTAACCTCCCTGTAGATGTCGTAGTAGGTGAGCTTACGGATGCTACCATCCTCGCCCTCCCATATATATGCCACCCTGTTCCTTTCAGGCCCCATGACATGCCTGTCAAGGGCATTGTATGTGATGTTGAATTTTCCGCCTGTGAACCAGCGGGCATGGGGCGGCTCCCATTCAAGGACACGGGTGTATGGTCTGAACCATTCGAGTTCAGATGCCATCTCATCCCAGAACCACTCCGGCTCGGATCTGGCCTTCTCAAGGAGCTCATCATAATCCTCAATACCCCTGTCGTCCATCCATGCCCTTATATTACTGTTTTCTACAAGTTCCGGGTCTGGGTTAAAAACCCTTTCCTCCCTGAGCAGAGCATCAAGCTGTCCTCTCATAAACAACCCCCTTCTATTAATATCTTTTTAATTCATGATTTAAATAGTTGGCAGAATATAGATGGGTGCATGAAGATGTGTGCTGAGGTCCTTGTCGGGATCCTTGAGGAAGCTGGTTTCACCCATATATTCGGGCACCCCGGTGAACAGATGCTGCCCCTCTATGAGGCTCTGAGAAGATCCGGGATTGAACATGTTCTCATGAGACACGAGCAGGGAGCCGTCCACGCTGCAGATGGCTACGCCAGGGCATCAGGTGGACCTGCGGTTTGTGTTGCCACTGGAGGGCCCGGCGCCCTTAACCTTGTTATGGGTGTGGCTGCTGCAAACACAGATTCTGTGCCCCTAATCGCCTTAACCGGTGACCTGCCCCGTGGTGGGGGTCCTGGAAGGTTTCAGGAGGCTGACCTTGAGGCGGTCTTCAGGCCTGTCACAAGGATGAGCATGACCCCCTGGAGTGTTGATGAGGCCTCCAGGATGCTGGCTGAATCCATAGAATCCCTGAGGAGGGGGCTTACCGGTGTTATACACATAAACCTGCCAAGGGACGTCCTAGAGGAGGATTCGAAACGCCCCTTGAAGTCATCTGGAGTGTGGAAAGAACTCCCAGACATCAGCAGTGCGCTGGAGCTCCTCAGATCCTCTGAAAGGCCCCTTGTACTTGCAGGGGGTGGTATAATCTGGGGGAATGCTATTGATGAGTTCAGGGAATTCATAGAGAATGCCAGGATCCCTGTGGTGACCACCTACAGTGCAAGGGGTGTTCTACCTGAGGACCATCCCCTCTGCCTGGGAATGGCAGGTACCAGGGGGACACCGGCAGCTAACCATGCTGCTGGGAACTGTGACGTCCTCCTCGTCCTCGGGGCGAGGCTCTCAGAGAGGACCCTGGCAGCCACGGGCAATGCAAGGGTAATACACGTAAACACTGACCCCTCTGTACTGAGGGGAGATGTTGTGCTGCAGATGGATGTTGGGGATTTCCTCAGGGTCATGCCTGAATTAAAGGGCCCCTCATGGTGGCTTGAGGAACTTGCAGCCTACAGGAGGGCCAACCCTCCAATCAGTGAGTTACCAGCCCCTGAGGGGGGTGCATTTGTAACATCAACCGCTGTGAGGGGTATCCTTGATGCAGCCCCCTATGCCACCATAGTCAACGACGCAGGCAGCCACACCACATGGGTGACCCTCCACAGGAGGGTTCTCCGTGAGCGCTCCCTCATATTCTCGGGTGGCTTCGGACCCATGGGTTACGGCCTCCCGGCTGCCATCGGTGCAAAGCTTGCGGATCCATCAGAGGATGTCATCATGATAGCAGGTGACGGCGGATTTCAGATGACGGTCCAGGAACTTGGCACAGTTGCTGAGCTGGATCTTCCCATCACCATGTGCATCCTGAATAACCAGAAGCTTGATGTTATAAGGCAGTGGCAGGAGATGAAATACGGGGCCAGTTATTCTGTTGAACTGAAGAACCCTGATTTCATTAAACTTGCAGATGCCTATGGTATAGGGGCTGAGAGGGTCCGGAGAGCTGAAGATGTCCCGGGTGCCGTGGAGAGGGCTCTTGATTCAGGTGAACCTCGCATACTGGAGTTCATGGTTGAAGGGGAGGACATACCTCTCCCAAGGGTCAGGCCCTGACTCCTTAAAAGATGATCAACTGAAGTCCTGGATCCTGTGTTAAATTTCATGAGCTGCAGATGGTGCTGTGATGAAGAATGTCTTGCCCTCCATGAGAGATCTTCACCACCAAAAAAAGTAGAAATTTAGAGGTCCTCTGGGAGGTATGTGTCTGCAACTGCTGCAACGGCCTCTCCCATTTCAACCTCAAATCCAAGCTCCCTGAGGGTCATCTCAAGGGCTGAGAATGTTGTTATAAGTTCCCTGTGGGTTATGTTACCCATGTGGCCTATCCTGAATATCCTTCCCTTGAGGTGGTCCTGTCCCCCTGCAAGCTCAACATGGTACTTGTTCCTCATTGTCCCCCTCAGTTCACCATCTGTAACTCCCTCTGGGAGATTAACAGCCGTGACCGTTGTTGATGAGACTGCTTCATCAGGGAACAGTTCGAGGTTGAGGGCCTTCACCGCATTCCTCGTAGCTTCAGCAGCTATCCTGTGCCTCTTTATCCTGTTGTTGAGTCCCTCCTCCATTATAACCTTGAGGGCCTCATGCATTGCGTATATGAGTGAAACTGCAGGTGTGTATGGTGTTTCAGGTGGCTCTGCGTCACCGCTCTTCCTGTACTTTTTGAGGTTCAGGTAATATGTCCTGGGATTATCAACAGCGTCAATGACACTCCATGCGTCTTCACTAAGGGTTATGGCTGCCATGCCAGGGGGTGCTGCGAGGCACTTCTGGGAACCTGTAACGCAGATGTCTATGCCGTAGCCATCAACATCGACCTCATCCCCTCCAAGGGATGATACTGTGTCAACTATGTAGAGGGCGTCGTAGTCGTCCATTATCTTCCCTATCTCCCTGATGGGGTTAGCCACCCCCGTTGATGTCTCATTGTGGACTACGGTGACTGCCTTTATATCATCATTCTCCTCGAGGGTGTATCCAATATCGTCAGGGTTAACGGCTTTGCCCCACTCTACGTCTATTGTGATGGATTCGCCTCCGAATGCCTCCACTATCTGGGCGAACCTCTGGCCGAATTTACCCCCAACAACATTCAGAATCTTATCTCCGGGTTCTACAATGTTTGCAACTGCGGCTTCCATTGCAGCTGTCCCTGAACCCGTCAGAAGGTAAGACTTATTGCTGGTCCTGAAAACATCGGACATCATATCAGTCGTTTCAGTCAGGATCTTGCCGAATAGGGCGCTCCTGTGGTTAACAATGTTCTCTGACATTGCCTTGAGGACTCTCTGGGCCACCCTTGTCGGCCCGGGAATCATAAGCAGTGTTTCATCCATTTCCAAAAAACCTCCAGATTAAAGTGGATTTTATGACCTGTACCTATTTTTAATCTGTCCATTTAAAAAGATTTACATGGGCCTCCAAAACAGGGGCCCCGAAGTTGTTATAGGCAACTCAATGACATTTAAAAAGATTTGCATGGGCCTCCACAGGGCCCATCCATGGAGTCAGATGAAAAATGTGGTGAGGGTGGATGCTGAAGAGGTGTCTGAATTCCCTGCCAGGAGAGGATCCCTAACAGGAAAGCTGAAATTTGCGGTCTCCACTTCTCTGCATGCTTTGTAGTTCATAGTTACCTGAAAGCTGGAGATGTGCATGGTGGGGGCTTAAAAGCATCCACCAGCTGTGAACCCAAAGAATGATATATAAATGTGGATAAAGTTATCCCATGGAAGTTCAGGAATGGCTCAGGTGGTACACCCGTATACTTGATGACTTTGGATTTGAGAGGGAGGCTGACGAGGAGTCAGCATCATACCTGGACGCCTTCCTCAGGGAACACGGATGCCCAAGGGTTGAGGACCTTGATATCAGGTCCAGGGACTTCATTGTATTCGGGGCCGGACCATCACTCAGATCCCACCTCAAAAGGTTCAGGGCCCTCCATGAATCCATGACAGTTATCTCGGCAGATGGTGCCACGACTGCACTTCTCGAGGAGGATGTGGTTCCTGATATAATCGTAACTGACCTTGATGGCAGGATGGAGGATATACTCGATGCAAACCGGCTGGGGGCCGTTGTGGTGGTCCATGCCCACGGGAACAACCTCCCAGCACTGAGGAGGTACCTTCCACTCCTCCAGAATGTCATAGGGACAACCCAGAGCATCCCTCATGGTTGTCTCCACAATTTTGGTGGATTCACCGATGGTGATCGGGCTGTTTTCCTTGCTGCAGCCCTTGGCGCTGAGCGTATAGTTCTGGCGGGTATGGACTTCGGTGAGGTCGTCACAAGGTACTCAAGGCCTGATATGGACTCTGAGCTTGGGCCCGCCGATCCTGTTAAGAGGCTCAAACTCGAGTATGCCAGTAAACTGATAGACTGGCTTGAGATGAACATGAATGTCCGGATAGAGAGATGGTGAATAGGATAAAGAAAGTGAAGGATCATGAAAGGCGATAAGAGGCGTGATATAAGGGATATACTCCTGCATGATGAGACCCTATTCAGGAACATGCATGCCTTTGACCCAGACTATGTTCCTGAAAATTACAGGTACAGGGAGTCACAGATGGAGGCCCTTGCAGTGTGTATAAGGCCCGCCCTGAGGAATGGGAGGCCCGTCAATGCCGTTATCCTGGGGTCATGTGCAACAGGTAAGACAACCGCCATCAAGAAGATATTTGAAATGGCTGAATCAACATCAGAGAGCGTTGTCTGCTGCTACATAAACTGTCAGCTCCACACCACCCGATTCGGGATCTTCTCACAGATCTACAGCAGGATATTCGGGCACCAGCCACCTGAAACAGGTGTCCCCTTCTCACGGATATATCAGGCCATAATGCAGCACCTTGCAAGCGAGAACAGGGCCCTTGTGGTTGCCCTTGATGACATCAACCACCTCTTCTACAGTAAAAACGCCAACAAGGTGCTCTACGATATACTGAGGGCTCATGAGGTGTTTGAGGGTGTGAGGACCGGTGTATTCGCTGTTCTTTCGGATATAGAGTTCAGGTACGCCCTTGATAAAAATGTTGACTCCATATTCATACCCCAGGAGATCGTATTCCCACCCTACACACGTGAAGAGGTGTTCAACATACTCAGGGATCGTGTCAGGGTGGGGTTCTACCCGGGCGTCATATCCGATGAACTCATTGAGAGGATAACCGACCATACAATGGATACAGGGGACCTCAGATACGGTATAGACCTCCTCAGGGTCTGTGGAAACCTTGCAGAGGCCGATGCATCACCCATGATAACAGGGGAACACCTTGAAAGGGCCATTAAGAGCACAGGACCAGTTAATCTGATCCACACAGTGAGGACCCTGAATGAAAATGAGAGGGAGTTCCTGAGGATACTTGCAGATGCTGGTGATGATATAACAGCGGGAGCTCTCTATGAGCTCTTCAGGGAGAGTACGGGGTCAAGCTACTCATCCTTCAACAGGATAATTGAGAAACTGGAATTTTTAAGGTTGATCGACACGAGGCTCACCGGTAAGGGTGTGCGTGGTAACTCCAGGATCCTGATTCCACGTTTCAGCAGGGAGGATCTCGGGAGGTGCCCTGGCTTCTGATTCATATACTTGCAGGATAATTTGAGTTACATCCGGCTGCAACGCTTATAACGCCCCATAGGAGGGCTATCAGAACCGTTGATATGATTAAACATGCCTTCAGATCCACCGCAACGACAAGCTGCCCTACACGTCTCCTGATACTGTTTGATCTCCTCAGACTGTGCATAATATCCACTCCACTACCATGTTCATGTGGAGATTATTTAAGAAAAGAGATAGAGAGCACCTGAAAAGTAAATTAGATAAGATGCCATGTAGACTGAAACCCATGTCAGTGAATGTGCATCTGAAGGATGTCCCTTGGTGCACACTTTGGGAGGGGAAACATGAAAGGGTTTGAATTCTTTGATGTCACTGCAGATGCTGGATACTGGGCCTATGGACATACCCTTGAGGAGGTGTTCGAGAACGCGGCCCTTGCAATGTTTGAGGTTATGACCGACACGTCACTGGTTGAGGCTGCTGAGGAGAGAAGAGTTGAAATCACATCAGAGGATAGAGTCTCACTCCTCTATGACTGGCTGGACGAACTGCTCTTCATACATGACACTGAATTTATTTTATTCAGTAAATTCAAAGTTAAGATAGATGAGAAAGATGATGGCCTCCACCTCAAAGGTACCGCCATGGGTGAAACGATAAAGGAAAGGCATGAGCGGCGTGACGAGGTGAAGGCGGTGACATTCCATATGATGGATATAATGGAGGATGATGGGCTGTTAAAGGCAAGGGTAATCCTTGACCTCTAATTTTATATGCGAAGAAATGATGGAGGATGGTTTGCATGAGTATACATGAAGAACTGGTTAAGGTGAGAGAATCCGTATGGGAAGTTCCAACATCATACAAGAAGGGAATGCGGGTGCCCGGGAGGATCTTCCTGCGTGAGGAGGCCCTCAGGGACCTTGAGAAGGGCGCCATTGATCAGGTGGCCAACGTTGCATGCCTTCCCGGCATCCAGAAGTTCTCAATTGGACTGCCAGATATTCACTTCGGTTACGGCTTCAGTATTGGGGGTGTTGGTGCCTTCAGCGCCCGTACAGGGGTTATAAGCCCTGGAGGTGTTGGGTTCGACATAAACTGTGGTGTGAGGATGGTCCGGACAAACCTCAACCATGAGGATGTCAGGCCAAAGATAAAGGAGCTCATAAACACTCTCTTCACCAATGTCCCCTCCGGTGTTGGGAGTAAGGGGAAGATACGTCTGAAACAAGGTGAGATCGATGAGGTCCTTGAAAACGGTGCTGAATGGGCCGTTGAAAACGGATACGGCTGGGACCAGGACCTCAAATACCTGGAAGAAAATGGTAAAATGGAGGATGCCAGCTCAGAAAAGGTCAGTGAGAAGGCCAAGAAAAGGGGTATACCCCAGCTCGGATCCCTTGGCTCAGGTAACCACTTCCTTGAGGTCCAGATGGTTGATGAGATCTTCGATGAGGAAGCAGCCAGGGCCTACGGTGTGAGCCAGGGAAATGTAGCCGTCATGATACACTCTGGTTCACGTGGCTGCGGTCACCAGGTCTGCTCAGATTACCTCAGGCTAATGGACAAGGCATACAAGAGGTACAAGATAAACATACCTGACAGACAGCTTGCATGCGCCCCTGTGGATTCGGATGAGGCCCTGGATTATTTCCAGGCCATGGCAGCTGCTGCAAATTATGCCTGGGCCAACCGTCAGATGATAGTCCACTGGGTCAGGGAGTCATTTGAGGCTGTCTTCGGCATGACTGCAGAGGACATGGAGATGGAAATACTCTATGACGTGGCCCACAACATAGCCAAGAAGGAGGTGCACACAGTAAAGGGTCGTGATACAGAGCTATTCGTCCACAGAAAGGGTGCTACAAGGGCATTCGGACCTGGAAGGGATGAGATACCCCGGGAATACAGAAAAATCGGTCAACCCGTTATAATACCCGGGACAATGGGAACATCATCCTACCTCCTCCACGGGACAGATGTCGCCATGGCGGAAACCTTCGGTTCAACCGCCCACGGCGCCGGCCGTAAGATGAGCCGTGCAGGTGCCAAGAAGACCTACCGGGGCGAGGAGGTCCAGAGGAAACTTGAAAGTGAGGGCATATATGTGAGGGCCACCTCCATGCCTGTGGTTGCAGAGGAGGCCCCGGGGGCCTACAAGGACGTGGACGTCGTTGTGAGGACAGCCCATGAAACAGGCATATCCCGCCTCGTGGCCAGGATGCTCCCCCTCGGCGTTGCCAAGGGATAGGCGGGGTGAATAAATGATAGGGATCATTGGAGGTACCGGTGTATACGAGATAGTTGAACACGGGAGGGTGGAGAGGCAGGAATCCATCTCCACCCCCTACGGTGAAACCCCTGAAATATCCATCTTCAAACTCCACCGGCAGATGGTTGCATTCATACCGAGACACTCACCTGGCCATGACAACCCCCCGCACAGGGTAAACTACCGGGCCAACGTATGGGCCCTCAAAGAACTGGGGGTCAGACATATAATAGCAACAAACGCCGTGGGATCCCTTAAAAGATCAATAGGGCCTGGTGACTTTGTTGTGCCCGAGGACTTCCTCGACTTCACCAGGTCCCGGCCATCAACCTTCTATGATGAGAAGACGGTGCATGTAGACATGACAGAGCCCTACTGCAGGAACCTACGCTCCGCCCTCACAGGATACCCTGGTGTGATTGATGGGGGAGTGTACGTGTGCACCGAGGGCCCCAGATTTGAAACACCTGCAGAGATAAGGATGTTCAGGGCCCTCGGGGGCACCGTGGTTGGCATGACCGGACTGCCAGAGGCCGTCCTTGCAAGGGAGCTTGAGATGTGCTATGCAAGCCTATGCCTCGTATCTAACTATGCTGCATCCATCTCATCCAGCAAGCTCACCATAACAGAGGTCCTTGAGATCATGGATGAGAAGAAACATGAACTCATAGACATCATTGATGCTGCAATCAGAGACCTCAAAATGGAGCAACCATGTCCATGCCCGGATGCTCTCAGAGGTGCAGATATTAATGATGGCTAAGGAGGGGTTATATGAAGGTTTTAATGATATCTGCAAGTCCAAGGAAGAAGAGTAACACCATGATGGTTCTTGAGCACTGCAGGGATGCAATAGAAAACCATGGTGTTGAAACAGAGATAATATCACTCCGTGGTATGAAAATCGAATCCTGCAGAGCCTGTCTTAGCTGTGCAAAGAAGCATCGCTGCAAGATAGATGATGGACTCAACGAGATAATCGACAGGATACGTGAGTCCGAGGGATTCATAGTTGCAACACCAGTCTACTTCGGGACTGCCAGGGGCGACCTGATGGCGGCGCTGCAGCGGATAGGGATGGTTTCAAGGGCCTCAGATGGATTCCTGAGCTGGAAGGTAGGTGGCCCCATTGCAGTTGCAAGGCGCGGAGGCCACACCGCAACGATACAGGAGCTCCTGATGTTCTACTTCATAAACGACATGATAGTGCCCGGTTCAACCTACTGGAACATGGTGTTTGGATGGGCCCCCGGCGAGGTTGAAGATGACAGTGAGGGAATTGAGACCATAAGGCGTTTCGGGGAAAACGTTGCTGAACTCATAAAGAGGATAAATGGCGGTTCTTAAAATGAGGATAGCACTGGCCTCCTCCAGCGGGGAGGAGGTTGACCTCCATTTTGGGAGGGCCTCCCGGTTCCTCGTGTATGAGTACACTGAAGGTGAACCAAGATTCCTGGAGAGCCGGACCGTTGACATCTCTGAAACCGGTAAGCATCAGTGGATGAAGGCCCTTGATGCCATAAGAGACTGTGATGTTGTAATAGCTGTACAGGCCGGCCTCAAGGGTAAGATCGGGATTGAAGATGCAGGTATAAAATTTGTGGCCGATGAGGGCCCGGTTGAGGAGGTGCTTGACAGGTGGATCAGACACACTGAATTCATGAAGTCACTGTAAATCCCCGCCAAAACTGCAGATGGGACCTGATAAAGAGCTGGACCGCCGCATGAATCAATCCATGATCAGATCCCTGGGCCACCATCACCCACCCATGTCAAGATTTAAATACTCCCTTACCATAATTATAGAGTATTCCATACTGGCGGTGTATGTAACTCTAGATCATGGTTAACCAGTTAATAATGAATTTTTTGAATTTATGTTAAATCCAGCTGTTTTTACGGTGTTAAAGATTAAGGTGATATAATGGCAAAGGCTCGAAGAAGGAGAGTACGTGATACATGGAAGGAAAAGAAATGGTATGTGATAAAGAGTCCTAAAATGTTTGGAGAGAACGAGATAGGAACAACACCCTCAAGGGACCCTGACTTCCTCCTCAAGAGGAGGGTTGAAGCCACCATGAGGGAACTGACCGGAGACTTCTCAAAGCAGTACGTTAAGCTGAAGTTCCAGATAGACAATGTCGCCGGCAGTGAGGCCACGACCAGATTCATAGGCCACCAGGTTACAACAGACTACGTCCGGAGCATGATACGCAGGGGTACAAGCAGGATAGATGCCCCCGTCATAGTTGAAACAAAGGATGGTTACAAACTTAAGGTCCATCCGCTGGCCATAACAATCAGGAGGGCGAAGTCCTCACAGCAGAAATACATGAGGCAGAGCATAGAGGAACACCTGAAGGAAATCGCCTCAGAGAAGACCTTCGAGGAACTCGTGGAGGGTATTGTAACAGGAAAAATCGCCTCAGAGATATACCACCAGGCCAAGAAGATCTACCCCCTCAAGAGGGTTGAAATAATAAAGAGCAGGGTTCTGGAGGAACCAGCCTAATTAAGGGATCGGGACCCCCATGACAGACCTCAACATTGGATACGTACTCCTGTGCGTGTTCATTGGATTCTTAACCTACTATAGAGGTGCCCTTGATGTATGGGGATCCCTTTTCATGATCCTTATGGGTCTTCTCATAATATTATCAGCCGGTTTTAACTGGCTCCTTCTTATTTTTATTTTCCTGGTTCTTGGCCTCCTGTCAACAAAGTACAGACATGGATACAAGAAGCAGCTCGGTGTCTTTGAGGGAACAAGAAGCGCCAAGAACGTCATATCAAATGGAATAGTTCCCTTCATAATGGCTGCCTTTGGATACTATGACGGTTTTGTTGGAGGCTTCATAGGATCCGTTGCAACCGCCACCGCAGATACCATGGCGAGTGAAATCGGGGTTCTCCAGACCCCGCGCCTCATAACTACACTTAGGAGGGTGGAGCCGGGGACTGATGGAGGGATATCATCTCTTGGAACCGCTGCAGGTATAGCTGGAGCGGGCATAATCGGTTTATCAGCATTTTTACTTGGCGTGTGCCCTGATCCACTCAAATCGATGAAAATAGCTGTGATTGCAGGGACCGTGGGTTGTTTCATGGACAGTCTCCTGGGTGCCGTCCTTGAAAGGAGGAGGTACCTCACCAATGAACATGTGAACCTCCTGGCAACAGTTACAGGGGCAGTTATAGGAATTATTTTAGCATAGAGATCCATAAATCTAGGAAGGTGGGTTAATCATGAAAGGGGTAATAATGATAATAGATGGGATGGCTGACCGCCCCCTTGAGAAACTCTCAGGCAGAACACCACTGGAGGCCGCCAGCACCCCCAATATGGACAGGATAGCAGAATCAGGTATCAACGGGATAATGGACCCAATAAAACCTGGTGTAAGGGCAGGAAGCGACACATCGCACCTTTCTATCCTGGGATATGATCCATACAGGGTTTACACTGGACGGGGGCCATTTGAGGCGGCGGGTGTTGGCCTTGATGTGAAGCCCGGGGACATTGCATTCAGATGCAACTTCGCAACTGCAGACGATGATATGATAATAACCGACAGGAGGGCCGGCCGTATAAGGTCACGGACCTCCAGCATAGCCCGCGCCATAAATTCTATGACCATCGAGGGCTTCGAGGACGTTGAAATAATATTCAGGGAATCAACAGGCCACAGGGCCGTTCTGGTGCTGAGGGGACCCGGACTCGGAGATAAGGTCTCCGATGCAGACCCCAAGGTTGAGGGAAAACCTCCAAAGGAAATAAAGGCACTCGATGGATCCCCGGAATCCCAGAAGACCGCTGAGGTCCTCAACAGGATTGTTAAGGAATCCCATGAAATACTCAGGGACCACCCTGTCAACATCGATAGAATCGAAAGGGGTGAAGCCCCTGCGAACATAATACTCCCCAGGGGTGCAGGTGCCGTCCCCCACGTCGAGAAATTCCATGAGCGCTACGGTCTGAATGCGGCATGTATAGCTGAAACAGGGCTCATAAAGGGTATAGGGCATCTCACAGGCATGGATGTGATAGATGTTGAGGGTGCCACCGGTGGAATAGACACAGACCTTGAGAGCATAAAGAATGCCATATCCAGTACACTTGCCGCTGACTATGACTTCCTCCTCATAAATATCGATGGAGCTGATGAGGCTGGACACGACGGCGACCTTGAGGGAAAGGTCCGCTTCATTGAGAGGGTTGACTCCATCCTCGGGGATCTTATAGATGATGATGTCTACTTCATACTGACGGCGGACCACTCAACACCTGTATCGGTCATGGACCATACAGGTGACCCTGTGCCCATCACCATAAGCGGGCCGGAGGTCCGTGTTGATGACGTCACTTCCTTCGGTGAGAGGGCCGCTGCAGGTGGCGGTCTGTGCAGGATAAGGGGATCCGATGTCATGGACATACTCCTTGACCTCATGAACAAAAAGGAAAAATTCGGGGCTTAAGATGAAGGATAAAAAACCGCGACTCTTCGGTACATCAGGTATAAGGGGCCGCTTCGGAGAGAAGGTCACACTGGAACTTGCAGTTGACACAGGGAGGGCCCTGGCAACCCACCTCGGTGGTGAGGGGGAGGTCGTTGTGGGCTACGATACAAGGACCTCCAGTCAGCTCCTGGAGAACGCCGTGACCGCCGGCATAATTGAATGTGGCTGTGATGTTACACGCCTCGGGATGGTCCCCACACCCCTCGTGGGTTACGCAGCATCCAGGCTGGGTGCAGATGCAGGTGTGATGATAACTGCATCCCATAACCCCGCCCCCTACAACGGTATAAAGCTGTGGAACCCTGACGGGATGGCCTACAGCCCATCACAGGAGAGGATAATAGAGGCCATAATACACAGCAGGGACTTCAAAAGGAAGGGCTGGGATGAACTGGGTTCAATATCCTCAATAGATATCAGGGATGAGTATGTCAGGGAGGTCCTTGAAACCGTGGAGATTAAAAAACCCCTAAAGGTCGTCATTGACTCTGGATGTGGAGCAGCATCCCATCTCTCGCCCCTCATATTCAGAAAGGCAGGGTGCAGGGTTATAACACTTAACTCCCAGCCTGATGGGTTCTTCCCTGGCCGGGACCCTGAACCGGTCCCTGAGAATCTTTCTGAGTTGATGGATGCTGTGAGGTCAACAGGGGCTGATCTGGGGATAGCCCACGATGGTGACGCTGACAGGATGGTTGCAATTGATGACAAGGGGAGATTCGCAAGCTTCGATAAGCTCCTGGCCCTCATGGCAAGGGAGATTGGAGGTAAGATAATAACCACGGTTGATGCGTCCCTCTGTGTTGATGAATGCCTCGGGGACTGCGGTGAGGTCATAAGGACCCGTGTGGGTGATGTGCATGTGGCCAGCGCCATTGCAGAGGAGGGGGCCAGATTTGGAGGGGAGCCCTCAGGTACCTGGCTGCACCCTGATTTCTGCATGTGCCCCGACGGTATACTGTCAGCCCTCCGGGTGGCAGAACTTGTAGCCTCAAGGGGACCCCTCTCAGAGCTGCTTGAGGAGGTTCCCTCCTACCCGAACATGAGGGACAAGGTCCCCTGCCCCGATGGAAAGAAGGAAAGCGTAATGGAGAGGGTGGCCGCCGGGCTCAGTGACCAGTTCAGGGAAACCTCGGATGTTAACACCATTGACGGCGTCAGGATATCCATGGATGATGGGAGCTGGGTGCTTGTGAGGCCATCAGGGACAGAGCCCTACATCAGGATCACCCTTGAGGGAAAGACAGAGGAAAAAGCCAGGTATATACATGAAAGGACCCGCAGTTACCTTGAAAACCTAATAGGGTGATGATATGCAGGCCGTTATTCTAACAGCAGGTGAGGGGACCAGGATGCGACCCCTCACCCTTACAAGACCCAAGACGATGCTGCCGGTTGCAGGTAAACCCATACTCCAGTACAGTGTGGACGCCCTCAGGGATAGCGGTGTCCATGATATTGTGATGATAACAGGTTACCATGAGGAGGCCGTTAAGGATCATTTTGGCGACGGATCTGGATTCGGAGTCAATATAACCTACATCAGACAGGAGGAACGCCTTGGGACAGCCCATGCCATAGGTCACGCCTCTGAGCTTATAGATGATGAATTCATTGTACTTAACGGGGACATCATAACGGATCCCGGCCTAATGGAGGATCTGATCAGAACATACAATGAGAGGAAACCTGAAACACTCATGGTCCTCAGGGAGGTCCTGGACCCCACCTCCTTCGGAGTCGTCAGGGTTGAGGGTGACCGTGTAAGGGAGATCATAGAGAAACCAGGCCCCGATTCAGGGGCAGGGAACCTTATAAACACAGGTATATACGTATTCAGCCCGGCTGTCTTTGATTATATAGAGAGAACACCACTATCCAGCAGGGGGGAATACGAGATAACAGACACCATCATGATGCAGGTGAGGGATGACCTCCCTGTGAGGGCCATAATATCAGAGAGGGACTGGATAGATGTCGGCAGGCCATGGGAACTCCTTGAGGCGAGTGAGAGGCTCATGAGGGACCTGGAGGATTCCCTGGATGGTGAGGTTGAGGATGGTGTGACCATACATGGCCCCGTAGCCATCGGAGAGGGCACCATTATAAGGTCAGGCACCTACATCCAGGGGCCGGTCTACATAGGAAGGAACTGCGATATAGGCCCCAACTCCTACCTAAGGGCACACACATGTATAGGTGACGGTGTCAGTATAGGGAACGCCGTGGAAGTTAAGAATTCAATCATAATGGATGGTACAAACATCAACCACCTCAGCTATGTCGGTGATTCAGTTATAGGCATGGACTGTAACATAGCAGCAGGGACCAACATAGCCAATCTGAGATTTGATGACGGCCCCGTCAGGATGATGGTAAAGGATGATTTCGTGGAGACCGGCAGGCGGAAGCTGGGGGCTGTCTTTGCTGATGGTGTCAAGACAGGTATAAACTCAAGTTTCAACCCTGGCGTCAAGGTCGGCAGGGACTCCTGCATAGGGGCGGGCTGTGTGATCTCAAGGGATGTGCCCTCAAACACGCTTGTGATCCTCAAACAGGAGTACATTAAAAGGGAGTACAGGTGATTGGATGGCCTTCACGGTACTTGAAGGCGCCCGGATAGTGGGTGATGTGAGGATCGGGGACTGTTCCTCTGTATGGTACAATGCAGTCCTGCGGGGTGACCTCGAACCGATAGAGATAGGATGCTGCTCAAACATCCAGGACAACTGCGTCGTCCATACCAGTCATGGATACCCTGTCCGGGTCGGTGACCATGTATCTGTGGGACACGCAGCGGTCCTGCACGGGTGCATGGTTGAAGATAACGTCCTCATAGGTATGAACTCCACCATCCTGAACGGTGCGGTTATAGGGGAGAACTCCATCGTCGGAGCCGGTTCAGTTGTAACCTCTGGTAAGAAATTCCCACCGGGAAGCCTGATAATCGGGACTCCTGCAAGGGCTGTGAGAGAACTCAGTGATGAGGAGATAGAATCAATAAGGGATAATGCCCGGAGGTATGCTCTGCTGGCACGTGAATCCCAGTTCCGATAATCTGAACAGGATTGCATCAAAGTCAAGAGTGATTCTATGGTAAAGATCCGGAATAAGATCAATGATATTGAACCCTATGTACCTGGAAGATCCATAAAGGAAATTGCAGATGCCTATGGTCTGAAAGAGGATGAAATAATTAAACTTGGATCCAATGAGAACCCCCTGGGCCCATCACCCGCAGCGGTGGAGGCCATGAAGCGTGAACTTGAATCTGTCCACAGATACCCTGAGTCAGCCCTCACTGACCTGAGAGAAGCCATAGCAGACTACGCAGGGGTTGGAATGGACCAGGTTATCGTGGGTGGTGATGGCGCCGATGAGATAATCGATGTCCTGGGAAGGACCTTCCTTGACCCCGGCGAGTCCTTCGTGGTGCCCATGCCCTCCTACATGTACTATGAGTACACACTCCAGGCCCATGATGCGAGGGTTATCCATGCGCGCTGGGATGTCAGTGAAAACCGCCTCGACCTTGAATCTGTCCTGGATGCGGTTGATGAATCAGCCCGACTCGTCTTTCTCTGCACACCAAACAACCCAACAGGGGGTCTGATAGATAAGAAGGACATAAGGGCTGTCCTGGAGTCAACAGATGCCCTGGTAGTTGTTGATGAGGCCTACACCGAATTTGCTGGTGTGGACAACGTTGACCTCCTCCCTGACCATGAAAACCTCTTTATCCTGAGGACCTTCTCAAAGGTAATGGGACTTGCAGGTATGAGGATAGGTTATGGCCTTGGAAACCCCAGGATAATAGAGTACATGCACCGTGTAAAGCCTGTTTTCAGCCTGACGAGGCTATCACATGCAGCCGCCCTCGCAACCATCAGGGACAGGGATTACATAGCGAAATCCACTGAGTACTCCATAAAAAGCAGGGAGTACCTCTACTCTGGATTGAAGAAATTCCAGGAACTGAAGGTTTTCAGATCATATGCAAACTACATACTGATCGACGTGAGGGGTACAGGTAAGACCGCTGCTGAACTTTCAGAGGAACTCTTAAGGAATGGTATAATAGTGAGGGACTGCACATCCTTCAAAGGCCTTGATGAATACTGGATACGCGTCAGTGTCGGAACCCTGGAAGAGGATAGGAGGTTCCTTGAGGTCCTCGGTGAACTGATTCAGTGATTCCAATGAAGATTGGTTCGATGGCAGTTTCAACCCTCGACTATCCAGGTAAAACCGCCCTGGTTATATTCACCGCCGGCTGCAACTTCAGGTGCCCCTACTGTCACAACCCTGAACTCATAGATGGGGGTTATGAAGCTGACCTTGAAACCATCCTTGATGACGTGGAGAGTTACTCTGAATTTGTTGAAGCCCTGGTGGTGAGTGGTGGTGAGCCCCTCCTCCAGGCAAATGAACTTGAGGCTGTCCTTGAACATGCCCGTTCCCTTGGACTGTCAACGAAACTTGATACCAATGGCTCTTGCCCTGAATCCCTTGAAAGGCTAATCCCCCACCTCGACTATGTTGCAATCGATGTGAAGGCCCCCTTCCAGAGGTACCCTGAACTTGCAGGTGCCAGCGCAGGGGGTGTCATGAGGAGCCTTGAGATCCTCAGGGATTCAGGGGTTACAGTGGAGTGCCGCACAACCTTCGTCCCTGGCCTCATGGAGGACGATGACATAGAACTGATTGCAGGCACAATCGAATGTGATGTCTATGTCCTGCAGCAGTTCAGGAACAGAACCATCCTTGATGAATCCCTAAAGGATACAGAGCCTCCATCACCCCGGAGACTCAGAGAGATTGCAATGAAGATCAGGGACCGTTTCAGCAGGATTAAAATTCGTACAGAGGAATTCGGGGAAGAAGATATTAGATGATAACTAACTGAATCCCGGAGGTGGAGACCAGTTGCCCATACTCTCATTCAGCAGCAGGGACATTGACCTTGTGACAGGCAAGAGGACAATGACCATAAGGCGGAAATGGAAGAGGCCCCTCAGGGTGGGTGACCGGCTCCACTGCTACTGGAATCTCGTCTCAAAGGACCGTGAAAAGGTCTTTGAGGCGGTGGTGACAGACGTTGAAACAGTGAGTTTCAGAGAACTTAGAGGGAACGATGAACTGGCCAGGGAGGATGGCTTCAGGGATGCTAAGCAGCTCGAAGAGGAATTCAAGAGGATGTACCAGGGCGAACTTACGGATGATACTGAATTCCAGGTTATACGGTTCAGGAAACTCCCTGTGGATGAATGGGAGGGTAAAAAAATCGATGAAAAGGCCATGATAACAAGAAGGGCTGATATACTATTTGATTCAGGTAAATTCAGTAAATCAGAGGTATGCTACACTGCAGCCCTGAAGATGGACCCCAACGACGTCTACATACTCAACAGGCTCGGTGACAACCTCACAAGGCTGGGGAGATTCGATGAGGCCCTTCAAAATTACAGGAGGGCCATAATGATAGAACCGGAGAACCCCTACATATGGAATAACATGGCCATAACACTCCTTAACGCCGGGAGGGTGGATGATGCTCTTGAGGCCAGTGAAAGGGCCCTCAAGATAAAAACCGGCGACCCGGGCCTCCTATACTGGAGGGGTGTGATGCTTGAGGTTGCAGGAAAACCCCTGGAGGCCCTTGAATCCTATGAGCGATCCCTTGAAATTGATCCAAGGAACGCCGAGGTCTGGACAGCCAGGGGAAACCTGCTATCTGACCTTGGGAGGATGGAAGAAGCCATAGAATCATACAACAGTGCCCTTGAGCTTGCCCTTGAGGATGAACAGGACCCCAATGTCTGGAACCGTAAGGGTAACGCCCTCCTTGAGCTCGAAAGATTCGATGAGGCCCTTGAATGCTACAGGAGGGCCATTGAAATGGAACCAGAGAACGATGTCTACTGGACCAACATGGGTGTTGCCCTCCTTGAGCTCGAAAGATTCGATGAGGCCCTGGATGCCTTCAACAGGGCCCTCACGATAAACCCTGAAAATGAGGATGCTGGGATACTCCGTGAGGAGTGCCTTGAAAACCTCTAAACAACTATTTAAGTTTTTTTAATGGCCCTCTCGACGAGGGATATGCCCCAGCTGGCCATCTCATCCGCCTGCTCCTGGGTCTCTGACTCAGCAAAGCATCTGAATATCGGTTCTGTTCCTGATGGCCTTATTATGACCCATCCCTCATCTCTGAATATTTTAACCCCATCTGTAGTATCTATCTCCCTTACACCATCCTCATCTGCCAGCATCTTACTTACCATGTCCATCACATCTCCTTTAATTTCATCGGGACATTTTATCTTCCTTTTACTGGAGTAATAGGCGGGTAGTTCCGATACAAGCTCTGATAGTGGCCTTTCTTCATGGGCCATTATTTCAAGTATCTTTGCAGCTGTGAGGGCTGCGTCCCTCCCATACACAAAGTCAGGGAATATTAATCCACCGTTTTCCTCACCTCCAAACAGCCCGCCTGTCTCTTTAAGTTTTCTTGCCACCAGGAGGTCCCCTACAGCTGTTGTTATTACCTCGCCGTTGTTCTCTGATGCTATGTCATATATTGCTGAGGATGTTGCGACTGTGGTGACTATTATACCTCCACCATTTTCCTGGAGCATCCTCTTCTCAACGAGGGCGAAGGTCTTATCTCCGAGGACAAATTCTCCCCTCTCATCTATACATATTGTCCTGTCGGCGTCACCATCGTGGGCTATCCCCAGATCAGCCCCTGTTGACCTCACAGCATCCATCAGCTCAGAGAGATTCTCAGGGACAGGTTCAGGGTCCCGGCCAGGGAAGAACCCATCAGGCTGGGAGTTAAGTGCTATCACCTGACATCCAAGTCTCCTGAGGATGTAGGGCATGGTGTATGATGCTGCTCCGCAGCCGCAGTCAACCACCACCCTGAATTTCCTCTTGCGGATGGCCTCTGCATCAACCCTCGCTATGACACCGTCCTGGTACTCTCTGATTATGGAGGGATTTGATGTGAGGTTCCCGATTTTATCCCAGGAGGCCCTTCTGAAGTCTTCGCTGAAGAATATCCTTTCTATTTCCTCCTCCATCTCTTCAGGGATGCCTATACCGTCTGAGTCAACGAATTTTATACCATTGTACTGTGGGGGGTTGTGGGAAGCCGTTACGATAACCCCCCCATCATAATATTTTCTGACTGCATACTGAACAGCCGGTGTTGGGAGTATTCCCAGGTCAACAACATCACATCCACTTGAAAGAAGGCCGGATATGACAGCATTCTTTATCATTACAGTGGATGTCCTTGTATCTCCTCCAACAGCTATTTTCCCTTCTACAGTTGAACCGTATGCTGCTGCAAGCTTTGATGCGAATTCAGGTGTTAAAACCTCATTTGCAAGTCTTCTAACTCCGAATGTACCAAAGAGTTTCTTCATTTTTTTAACAGCCCCCTCACTGGATAATATTTGAAATGTTAATATGATAAAGTCAGACATTCACTCTGTAAACAGAAAAGTCCCTGTTCCTGTAAACAAGTCTGGAGTAGGGGGGAGTCCTGTCCTCATTATCCAGGATTATGTAGCCCACCCTGTCCCTCATTATATCATGCTTCGTATAGTCAAAGCTGCTGATATACTTTTCCGCGTTGAGCGAACGGATGGTTCCCGGCCCATAACCGCCCGCCGATACCGGTTGCCCTGAAACTGCAACTATGGCGGGTTGGATGCGGTAGTCAGACACAACAACAGTCTTATGGTCTCCGTTATACTTGAACCACTCTGCAATATCGAGTTCAGAATCTGAAACCGCGGGTTTTATGAAGCTTGCAAGGGAGTAACCATCATAGATGCAGTAAAGGGATATAAGCAAAATAATTGCGTAAAAGGACCATTTACCATTAGTTATCCGTATTGAAGTCAAAAGAGCGGCTCCCAGTGTTGCCATCGGGAAGAGGGCGAAGTACAGTATCCGGTCCGAGAGGACCTTCAAACCCAGAAGGTGGCCAGCTGTAAGTGCCAGAACGAATACAGACCAGACAGCCATTATAACATCCTTTTTCTCCCTCCGTCCAGCCGCATGAACAATTCCTGCCAATGAAAATATGGTGAGCAGAACCCCCAGATGGGTGATGTATCCCTTCAGATGTAGTGCACTGGTCGGCGGTGACCTGAATACAAAACCGTATTTAACTATAGGGGTGCATACCAGACAGATGCAACTAAAAGACCGGACCCGAGGATTATTAATAGATTCCCTGGTCTGATATCATATCTCCCAATGTAAAGGGCCATGGTTGAGAGGGTAAGCACTGCTAAAATTATGGAGGCAGAAAGGAGATGGGTCATTAACATTAACCCCAGGAGCAAGCCGGTTAAAACAGGGTAAAGCCTTGAGCAACTTTCCATGGACTTGTAGTACCCATAAACAAGGATGGGGATGGATATCATCGCAAGGGACTCAGGGATTGGGGACATCATCCTTATGAAGAACAGGCTTGAAAATAGGAAAATGCCTGTTAAGAATCCTGCCAGAGGTCCGTACAGTTTTCCTGAGACATATGAAAATGACAGTACAATGAGAAATGCAAACACTGGCTGTATGAATCTGGAGACTGTGAAAAACCCCAGGCCGGTTATTTTAGTGAGAAAAACCAGCATTATGTGAAAGAGGGGCGGATAATATATGGGTCTCCCATAGGGGGCGTAGGTTAGAGGATCCCAGAACACGATACCCTTCTCCATGTAAAGGGTGGCATTATGTATATGGTAATAGATATCCCATGTCAGCGGAACACCATACTTTAATGTGGGTATTAAAGCCAGGAAAAATGCGAATAGTGCCGGTAAAATGATTAAGAATACATCCCTCTTCCTCCAGATATCCATGTTCTTCCCTCCATATTAGGTAATAGATACATATTAGGGATACATATTAGGTAATAGATAACTAATGTAGATGAGGTTTGTTAGCATGATTATTAAAGGTTAGCATGATTATTAAAGGGGTTAGCATGATTATTAAAGATATCCTCAGAAAAAATCAGGACTTCAAGTTCCAGGATCTGTCAGATTTAAAACCTTCCCCGAAGCTGTGTATCATCACATGCATGGACTCCAGACTCATAGGTCTCCTTGAGAGGGCCCTTGGGATCGGGAGGGGTGATGCGAAGGTAATAAAGAACGCGGGTAACATTGTGGATGATGGGGTTATAAGATCCGCTGCAGTTGCCATATACGCCCTGGGTGTTAATGAGATCATCATAGTCGGCCACACCGATTGTGGGATGGCACGCCTTGATGAGGATCTCATAGTCTCAAGGATGAGGGAACTCGGGGTTGAGGAGGATGTCATTGAGGATTTCAGTATCAGTGCTCTCAATCCAATAGCTGATGAGGAAGAGAATGTGATTGAGGGTGTTAAGAGGCTGAAGTCATCCCCCCTCATACCAGCATCCATAGGGGTCCACGGACTGATAATAGACATAAACACAGAAGATTAAAGCCACTTTACATTGATGAAGGTTAACCATAACCAGGGAGAGGTCTCAAACCTGAAGGTTCCTCTACGGCCACCTCAAGTAATCCCCTGTACTCCTTCACCCTCCCAGTTACCTGTACTCTCATCCCCTTCAGCAGCAGAAGGTCAGGGCCATTCCTCTTTATTGTCTCTGCTGTTGATTCAAACATAACAGCCGTTATTGTACCGGTGCCATCATTTATTTTCAGAAATAGGATCCCCGAGTGTTCTGATTCGTGGACATCAGTCACTGTGCCCTCGACTGTAACCTTCCTGTCAATCATACCCCTTTCAATCTGAGCTATTTTAATAAGGTCCGGTGTGAGGGTCGCCGAAGAGATTATCATTCCGGTAAACCCGGCGAGTCCCAGCATGGCTGATATTATGAGCAGTTTCCTATCATCCAGAAGGGTTCCCATAGAAATTATTAATACTATATACTATTTAAATATTACTAACTTCTGGCTGCCCGGACTGGAAGAGGGATTCTATGCGTCCAACTGTATCAACATCGTCCAGGCACAGATCGTCCCTTATACGTTTCACCACTGGAAAACGCAGGGAATAACCGCTTTCATACTCAGGACTCTTCACTATCTCACTGTAGGCAACCTCAAGTATTATTTCTGGTCTGACCAAAAGCTTCCGTCCCTTCCTCTCAATGGCAAGTTTTTCCATCCTCTCTGAGAGTTGCTGGAGTGTCTCATCGTCAAGACCCGTTGCAACATGTGCAACCGTAACAAGATCCCCGCTATCCTCATCCCTAGCAGCCAGGAGATAGGATCCCACCAGATGTGCCCTTTTACCCCTGCCATAGGTGCCACCGACCACAATGAGGTCCAGGGTCTCGGGTTCCGCCTTAAACTTAAGCATCTTCTTACCCCTTATGCCAGGTATGTACGGTGCCTCGGTATCCTTTATCATTATACCCTCATGTCCCTCTCTTATTGACTCCTTGAAGAGCCATAAAGCATCATCAAGGTTATCTGGACCCACATCAACCATGCGACTCGCTTCAACCTTTCCAGGTATCTCTGAGAGTATTGACTCAAGGGCCTCCCTCCTCCTTCTTAGGGGCTCATCAATCAGGGGTCCCCTGTGGTAGAGGACATCAAAGAGGAATAGTGAGAGGGGAACCTCCCTTTTAAGTCTCCCTATATCATATTTTCTTCTAACACGCTGGAGTATGTACTGGAAGGATGCTGGCCTCCCATCCATGGTGACTATGATTTCACCCTCAACTATGTAGTCATCATCGGGAAGGGCCTCCTCAACACCCTCAAGTATCTCAGGCACCGCCGCGGTTATGTTCTCAAGCCTCCGTGTGAAGATGGATATATCATCCCCGCATCTGTGTATCTGGACCCTTATACCATCATATTTGGTTTCACAGAAGGCCCTTCCAAGCTCCATTATGGCGGATTCTATGCTGCTGGCAAGCTGTGCCAGCATGGGTTTCACGGGTCTTCCAGGTTCAAGGTTGAGTCTTCCAAGACCAGACTCCCCCTCCTCACTTGCAACAGAGGCCACCATTCCCAGGTCATTTGTGAGCATGTGGGCCCTCTCAACGAGAGAAGGGTCAACCTCAAAGGCCCGGGCAATGGCTTCCCTTATTATACCCTCTGCCACGCCAACCCGCAGTTCCTCAAGTACCGTCCTTGTTATATACCGTGCCTCAAGGGGCTTTGCCTGCGATAGGACCTCAACCAGTATGTTTATCTTCTTTGACTGTGCTCTATCACCGGAAGCAGATGCCAGGGCCTTCAGTCTACTGTAAACAAATTCGACCGTTAGGGGTCGTGAAAAAAAGGTTGTCTGAGTTTTCCTGGAGAAGAGTTTCTCACTTGCAAGACCTATATCGCCCTGTTCCCTTATTTCATCCTCGATTTCCTCCAGGGAAACCCCCACAACCAGGGATATAGCCTTCATGAGCAGCTTTATGCCAACCCCAAGTTCCTCCTCGCTCCAGATGGGAAAAACCCTGCCAAGCATGAGAATTGTTACAACAGGCAGAAGTTCCTTATCAACACTCCTCAGGAGCTCCGCAAGTATTTCAGTCTTTTCAAGGCGTTTTGTGGTTGATTCGAGTCTGTGGTATACCTCTGCAAGTTCCATATAGAGCAATTCCCTCATCCCCTCACTCATCTGAACATGTAAAACCTCATTGCCCTTATTCTTCAAGCCCTATTCAGCAGGACACTCCTCCTCTGCTGGAACTTCAGCCATCTCCCTGAAGTGCCTGAATAGTCTCCATGCCCAGCCTATTGCCTCCTCATCCCTTGAAAAGAGGAATCTCGCAGGATCATAGAGACCATTGGACATGAAGAGGGAGAGGGCCATTGCTGTGTCTGTTATTATGAGGCTGAACCTCAGTTCAGAATCGATGGTGCTGATTTTAACATTTTCCCCTGCTTTCTCCAGTTCAAGGGCATCTGCAACATCCCCTGAGAGTATCATCTCGGTCCTTATCCCTGATTTCAGGAGGTCCTCATAGAATGGGTGTTGAACGCCCGAAACTATCCACACCCTGCCGGAGTTCAGGACGTTCTCTGCAACGATCTCATAAGGCTCTGTGAGGTTTTCAGGTTTTGCCTCGAGGAGTGATGCCCCCTCAAGGGATTCTATACTATAGAGGAGGGATTCCGGTAGGGACCTGAGGTCATGGTCAAGCAGGAAATCCGAGAGTTCCCTGACCACTGAGATCGTCCTTATGATCCCCTGAACCTTGAGGGAGATTATCCTGCCGGTTGATGACAGTTCATATTTACGGTTGACCCTGGATACCATACCCTTCTCCTCGAGCTGATATATGGCGTGTAGAATTGTTGATGAACTCGATTTTATGATGGATCTCATCTGAGAGAGTTCCATCGGGCCATCCATCAGCGCCATTAAAACTCTGAGCCTTATCTCAGATGAGAAAAGAAATTTGATGTCCTTTCTGACTTCGCTGAATGCTTCAAGCAAGACCAGACACTCCTCTATTCAATGAAAACATCGAATTTTCCTGCAACGCCACAGATGGGGCAGGGTTCAGGAGGGATCTTCCTTGCGCAGAGATACCCGCAGATTCGGCACCTCAGCACGGGTATCTTAAGGCCAGATGGTGCCCTGACAGGAGCGCTCCCCATTTCTCGCCTCTCGGGTATGGATCTGAACTCAACGTCCTCATCCCTTACATAGAGTCCACAGTAGCATGTCCCGTATTCCTCAATGTCATCATCCCTGTAATCACACGGGCATACTATATCCCTGTCCTCCTCAGGGTTGCCTGATGCGAGTCTGCAGGGGCAGGAATCATAACCATACCTTTTCCTGTTAACCAGCATCCCCCTTAGCAGTTCCATCACGAATTCCCTGTCAGGATTAAGCTTATAACCTGATTTCTCTGCGGATTCCCTAACCTCTCTGTACATTGCCCTTAGTTCATCCTTCATGATGATCCCTACCTGAGGGATGATTTTATTGAGAGTGGATCGAATCCCACCACCACGTCCTCATCGTCTATTACAAGTGTTGGGAATGAGAGGGATGGGTTCCACTTCTTAAGCTCCTCAATTATGTTCTCACGTTCCTCTCCCTCAAGAAGGTCGACATATATGTAATCATAGGCCACGCCCAGTTCTTCCAGCAGCTCTCGTGTCTTTTTGCACCATCCGCATGTGCTGAGTGCAAAGAGCCTTACGCTGCCCCTTTCAGTACCTTCAACATGCTCGAATCCCATGTTACCACCATATTAATCTATGGTTCTGATCTCTAATAATCATTCCAGAGAGCTGATTCATCTGTCTTCACGCAGTATCCTGAGGGCGCAGTATTCGCCACACATTGAGCACATCTCTGAATCCTCAATTGGGCACTGCATCCTGTATTCATATGGCTTTTTTGAGTCAAAGGCCATTTTGAACTGTTTATCCCAGTCAAAGGACCTCCTTGCATCAGCCATTTCAAGCTCAGATTCCCATGCGCCTGGTAATTTTCTGGCGGCATCTGCGGCCTGGGCAGCTATCCTTGATGCGATGACACCCTCAATAACATCCTGAACCCCAGGTATCGCCAGGTGCTCTGCAGGTGTGACGTAACAGAGGAAATCCGCGCCGTTCATCGCAGCCACGGCACCACCTATGGCTGCGCTTATATGGTCATAGCCGGGCGCCATATCTGTTACAATGGGTCCCAGGACATAGAAGGGTGCGCCGTCGCAGAGCTCCTTCTGTATCTTCATGTTGGCGGCTATCTGGTCCAGTGGCATGTGGCCGGGTCCCTCAACCATGCACTGGACATCTGCATCACGCGCCCTCTCAACGAGCTCTGCAAGGGTGAGGAGCTCACTGATCTGGGGTATGTCAGAAGCGTCTGCCAGACACCCTGGCCTGAGGCCATCCCCGAGGCTGAGTGTGACATCATACTCGTAGGCCACCTCCAGTAGGTACTCATAGTTACTGTATAGTGGATTCTCCTCCTGGTTGTGGATTATCCATGCTGCAAGGAATGCTCCTCCCCTGCTAACTATCCCCATTATCCTCCCTGATCTCTGAGCCCTTTCAACGGTTTCCATGGTGATCCCTGAGTGCACCGTCATGAAGTCAACACCATCCCGGGCCTGGTTCTCTATGGCCCTGAACATGTCATCCTCATCCATGTCCACAACGGCTCCATCTGACATGAAGGCCTCAACACCGGCCTCGTAGATGGGTACCGTGCCCACAGGAACGTCAACAGCACCCATGACAGCCCTCCTCACATCCCTCAGCATGGGGCCTGTGCTGAGGTCCATTATGGCATCTGCACCATATTCAACTGCGGCGAGTGCCTTATCAACCTCAAGTTCAATGTCCTCTATCTTTGAGGATGAACCGATATTTGCATTGATCTTTGTTGAGAGGTTCCCCCCTATACCGCAGGGTGATGACTCCCTGTTAATATTGGAGGGTATGACAATTCGGCCATCTGCAATACCTCTGATGAGCATCTGAATGTCAAGGTTTTCTTTCCGGGCAACCTCCTCCATTTCAGGGGTTATATTGCCCTTTCTTGCTTCTTCCATCTGAGTCACTTTGGATCCCTCAATCTTAATATATGAATATCAATAAAAATAATTTCATGATCAGGAAGCTCCGTGCAAGGGATATAATGCTCCGTGATGTTATTGTTTCCCACCCCGATGACCTTGTTGCAGCCGCCAACCTCAAGATGGTCCGTGCGAACGTGGGTGGCGTCCCTGTTGTGGAGGGTGATAAACTTGTTGGACTCATAACCCACAGGGACATTCTACTTGCTGGTGGCGAGGCCCTGAAGCTACGTGTGAAGGACATAATGAGCCAGGACCTTGTTGTGATTGATGAGGAAACTCCTATAAGCAGGATAAGCAGGATAATGGCAGATACCGGATATCAGCGGATACCTGTTGTCAGGGACGGTAGACTCGTTGGACTCATAACCCAGAGCTGCATAATAAAAGCCCTTGCAGATTACCTGTAATTTCATACCAGTGGGCGGGGAGATTCTGGACTTTTCCCGGAATCTTTTATACCACCCATCCTTTTAATTCGGAGTTCCATGAATTTTTTACCTTTCTTTGTGCATGCATATACAGGTATTGCTGATCCTACCTTCAGGAGGGCCCTTCTATCGGCTATTCTTCTTATGTACTTTGATGCGCATGATGTTACAACATCGGCTGTGTTAATCACCTTCTCGGCGCCCCTGTAGTCTATCCCTGTCAGGTGGACGGCGAATATGTAGATCTCGCCTCCATCCATTCCCCTCAGCCTCTCTGCCTCTGCAGGGTCAGCCACGGTGACAGCCACCCTATCATAGCCCATCTCAAGGGCCCTTTCAACCCCCTTAACCTGATCTATTGTGGCTTCTTCGGGTTCAAGGACTTTTTCTGGTCCTATAAACTTTATAACATCCTTCTCGGGTGATGTTTCCACCACTCCTGATATCCTGCCCCCTATTCCCTGTGCAAGTTCGGGTTCGGTGACTATGACTGTGCCTGCACCATCACATACCATGACTGCTGCGTCAACCTCGCCCTCCTCGAGAAGTGTTGAGATTATCTCAGAGATGCCAAATGATAGAAAATCCCTCATTCTTAATTCACGATTAGCAGTACACATTCCGAAATCTTTAATGCGAAACTCGATATTTTGACGGATGGCCTCAGATGTGATTTTTTCAATGCCACGGTACTTATGAAAGAGTGGACAGTAATCGATAAGTGGCTCGGATACATCAACCACCCTTCCATCACGCACGGTGACACGGCTTTTTCCAAGGGCCTCTATTACATGTTCACCCACAGAGAACACCTCAACAGCTTAGGGGTATGGAAACCCGTCTGCAGGGTCTGGTTTCAGGATGAGGGAAGCATCGGATCTCAGGAGTGCGTTGACGGTTGCGCTGAATGAGCAGAGCGTTCCTATACCACATGCAACCCTCCTATCACCAGATAGGATGTCCACAGTTATATAATCTTCCATCCTGACGTGTTCCCTCACACCGGCCCTGGTCATCCTCTGAAGTATCCTGTTTCCAAGGGCGCCCATGGATTTTCCGAGCCAGAAATGTTTCAGGGGACAGAGGTCGCAGTAATTCTTAAAGATACGGTTCCACCTTCGGCTTCCAAATCCAGCGTCTATCTCAGCCCTCACTGTTGCATAGGCTATGCAGCACCCCCAGTTTCTGCCAATGACCTCCCCATCCTCCAGGAGGGACACGTGGATCCTGTTTCGTCTCCAGGCTACCCTGCCGGTCACCCCCCTCTCATACTTTTCCATCCCTGTGTTCCGGGATTTCCTGGAGGCCATCCTGCTTCTGATTGATGGCACCCTTGAAGCTGCAATGTTCACTGCACAGACCGGGCAGAACCCTGATGCTGCAGATACAATCTCATCACCCCCTTCAGAGTAGAGGACGACCTCTATACCAGGCCCGTCCCTTCTGACCTCGACTGAACCTCCCTCTGACCAGAGATCAGATATTATCCTGGAGGCCGTGTTAACAACCCTACCATAGCCAGACATCTCTGCAACCTGGATCTGGTCTCTCCGATCTGTTAGGAAGGGTGCAAGTTTATCTGCGACCTCATCCTCCAGAAAACCAGCATTGATCTCTGCCTCGAGTATCGCCGGGGCCCAGGTTATGTCTGAACCCTCCCCAACAGAGTCGCCTGAAGGGTCAGTTATCCAGGCCCTGACACCCTCAGGGTACTCTGCTGTTTCAACCAAAAATCCACTTCTGGATATATTGGCGAGAATTGCATGACATATCCCACAGGCCCCCTCTGAGAAATCAAAATCATCAAGTCCCATTAAACCCACCAGGAGAACCTATTAATGTGTATTATGTTGGAGGTTCATAATAATGATTGTACCCCTCTGACTCTCTGACAGTGTCACCATTGAGACCCTCTTGGTTCAGATCACATGACAGAAAAGTTTAAATTAGATGAAAACTGATCTTGTATAAGCCATGCCGGGGTGGCTCAGCTGGTTAGAGCGCACGGCTCATAGGGTATTAAGCAGTGCTCTGACTTTTTCCTGGGATACCGTGAGGCCGCGGGTTCGAATCCCGCCCCCGGCACTTTAACCCCCCATTTTTAAATCAAAAACTCTTTTTTTATAGTGGAAGCTGAATTAAAAACTTCTTCTGAAAAAAAACTAAATTCACATGCCTGAATTAGAAGGAATTAAAAGCCCTACTCAGCAAACCTGTGGATTTCAGCCTGTGGATTTCAGAAGATCTCTCCCCATCTGCATGGTCTCTGCGGAGAATCTTATCAAGTGATTTCCATGATAACTCCATGCTACAAGCAGCTATAACACGGTGTTACATGGGTGACTCCCCTCGCCACCAAACCCTAACATGATTTATATCAACACACACATAGTTATTTACAGAACATTAAAGAGGGTCTGAATGCCTGAGAGATATGAGGGTATGGCTTACTGGGAGATGGTCAGCCGGCAGATGGGTTTACTTTCAAGGGCAGACCAGTTAAAGCTCAAGGATTCTACTGTTTCTGTGATTGGCTGCGGAGGTATAGGTGGCGCTGCAGTTGAGATGCTTGCACGGATGGGTGTGGGCACTCTGAAAATAATTGACAGCGACGTCTTTGATGTTTCAAACATCAACAGGCAGCTTATGAGCAGCTTCAGGGACCTAAGAATCCCCAAGGTTGACGTTGCAGCGGAAAGAATTCGCACCATAAACCCCTTCAGCAGGGTTGAGGTTTATCATGAAATCTTCGATGAAGAAAATGCATCTGAGATAATAGATGGCAGTGATGCGGTGGTTGATGCCCTCGATAACATAACCTCAAGGGTGATTGCATCAAGGAGGTGCGCCTCCGAGGGAATCCCTTTCATCCACGGCGCCATACATGGCTCAATGGGGCAGGTGACTGTATTCATGGAAGGATCACCCTCCTATGAGGAACTCTTCCGTTTACCATCCCTGGGCCTTGAGCTCAAAGGAGATGTGAGGGCAAAGCTCAGGAAACTATCATCAAAAACACCTCCGGTGATAGGGCCTGTGCCCAATATCACAGGGTGCCTCCAGGCAGCCGAGGTTCTCAAGTTAATCACAGGGAGGGGTGATGTGATATCTGCCCCCAGAATGTTGAAATTTGATCTATTCCATGGAAAACCATTTAAAATTGTTGAACTATCCTGAACACAAAATATATAAACCAGTAGAAGGAAAGTTACTTCCGGTGAAGTTAAGCTCATGCCATGGAGGCATAACCCATGTCAGATAAGATTGGAAGAATAATAGCTAAAATGGATGAATGCGGCGTTAAATTCGTCCGCCTTCAGTTTGTGGACATACACGGAAAACCAAAGAATATGGCAATACCCCTGGTAAGGCCAGACCAGATAGAGGACATAATAAAGGATGGCCTCCTCTTCGATGGGTCATCCATTGAGGGATTCGTTGATATAAACGAGAGCGACCTCGTCCTCAAACCCGACCCCGACACCTTCTCAACACTCCCATGGAGGCCAGAGGAGAAGGGTGTGTGCAGATTCATCTGTGACATCTACTGGCCTGAAGGTAAACCCTTCGAGGGGGACCCAAGGTACGTCCTCAAGAGGGCCCTTGACAAGTACGCCCACCTGGGATATGAATACAACGTGGGACCCGAACCAGAGTTCTTCATACTCGACCAGGACGAGGATGGCAACATAATACCCCACGACTGCGGCGCATACTTCGATGTTGAACCAGTTGACCAGGGAACCGACTTCAGGAGAAAACTCGTCATGGACCTTGAGGCCCTTGACTTCGACGTTGAGGTCAGCCACCACGAGGTTGCCCCTGGACAGCACGAGATAGACTTCAAATTCGACAAGGCCCTGAAGACAGCCGACGCGGTTATAACCTTCAAACAGGCCATAAAGGCCATAGTCGACAAGATGGGCTACATGGTAACATTCATGCCAAAGCCATTCTTCGGTGAGAATGGCAGCGGTATGCACTGCCACCAGTCACTCTTCAAGGACGGTGAAAACGTCTTCTATGACCCTGACACAGAGACACAGCTATCAGAAGAGGCCATGTACTTCATAGGTGGTCTCCTAAAGCACGCCCCGGCGCTATCAGCTGTCTGTGCCCCAACAGTCAACTCCTACAAGAGACTTGTCCCAGGCTATGAAGCACCGGTTTATATTGCCTACGGCCTTAAAAACAGGTCAACCCTTGTCAGAATACCTGCATCACGTGGAAAGGGTACACGTGTTGAGTTAAGGATGCCTGACCCATCATGCAACCCCTACCTCGCCTTTGCAGCCATGCTGGAGGCAGGTATGAACGGTATACAGAACAAGATCGACCCCGGTGAACCAACAGAGATCGACGTCTTCGAAAAATCCATCCCCGAGCTCAGGGAGATGGGCATCGAAACACTGCCATCCAGCCTCTGGGAGGCTTACCATGCCCTCGAGGAGGATGACGTCATCAAGGGTGCCCTCGGTGACCACGTCTACGAGAAGTTCATGGAGATAAAGCACAAAGAATGGGACGACTACCGTGTAAGGGTCTTCAAGTACGAACTTGAAAGGTACCTTGACATCTAAACTTCAAAATTTACTTCTTTTTTATTAAACTTTAAATAAGCCCTCCCCCTACTTTTTATATGGTGTTTCTGATGGCTGATGAGACCAACCAGAAGATGATGGAGATTTTAAGGATACTCGCAGAGCATGACGATGTCCTCGGGGCAAAGATAATAGCATCTGAACTAAGGAAGAAGGGCTACAACCTCGGGGAAAGGGCCGTCAGATACCACATGCGCATACTGGATGAGAAGGGTTTCACAGAAAGGGTTGGTTATGCTGGAAGGAGAATAACAGAGAAGGGGCTACAGGAGATAAACCGTGGGCTAGTCTATGACCAAGTAGATTTCATATTCTCAAAGTTTGAAAGCATGATCTATAATACCAGCCTAAATCCAGACACCCTGGATGGGAAGGTTGTCGTCAACACCTCAAGGATATCCCCGGAGTCCATTGAAACCCTCAAGTACGTGATGCAGAATGGACTCTGTCTCAGCCCAAGGGTTAAACTTGAAAGGGATGGTGATGGGTGCATAATAAGCACAATATGCGGCACAACCGTCGACGGCATTCTGCTAGCCAGTGGCATCCCGGTTATACCCCAGTTCGGTGGGATTGTGAGATTCGAGGACCATCAGCCAGTGAACTTCACAGAGCTAATAGCCTACAAGAAAACATCAATGACACCCCTTGAGGCCTTCACCTCAGAGAACATGACATCGGTCCTCAGTGTCATTGATGAGGGGGATGGTCTGGTACCGGCAAATCTCCGCCTCATACCAGGGACCGCAAGGGAACATGCCATGAAAATCCTGAGGAAACTTGAGGGGATCGGAATATCAGGGGTGCTCAAGGTTGGAGAGCCCGGAGAAGACGTCCTGGGTGTCCCGGTTGCAGATGGAATGGTGGGTGTTGCCATCATAGGAGGTATAACTCCCCTCTGCGCCATCCAGGAAGCAGGGTACCGTGCTGAAATTAAACTGGCAGAGAACCTCATAGAATTCCAGAACCTGAAACCCCTTGTAAAACCTGAGAGAAGGTTGATGGCCTCGGCCCCTGAGAGGGGTGTCAAGGTCCGTTTCCTCCTCTCGAAGGCCTGGAACCTCATAAACAGGGTGGATTTAAATCCAGAGGACCTTTCAGGGAGAGTGATAGCCAATATATCCCTTATCAAGAGAGAAGATCTTGATTATGCCCTTGAGGTCATAGGTCAGGTCATCAGTGAGAAACCAGAATTCTCCACCCTCCCCCTGATAGGAGTCACCGATGAGGGAAGCATGGCTGGAATTGCAACTGTATGCAGCCTGACGCTGGATGGTTTCCTGATAAAGAACGGTATCATGTCCACACCAAAGTATGGGGGTCTTCTTGAGTTGGGAGGCAGGGATTCCCGCTTTGTTGAGCTCACAGCCTACAGTGGCTCCTCCCTCGACCCCCACGAGATCTATGTATCAAAGAATATGACCGCAGTCCTTGAAGCCCTAAATGGACAGGGCAGGGTCCTTGCGAGTCTGAGGGAGGTTCCATACCTTGCAAGGGACCATGCTGAGGGATTGATTGAAGAACTATCTGAAGCAGGGTTCAGTGTTCTTAAAATCGGCGCCCCCGGGGAGATACTTTACAATGCCCGTGTGGAAAAGTATCATGCAGGCATAGTCACCCCCGGCGGCTTAAACCCCCTTGCAGCTATCAGAGAGGCTGGTGTCGAGATAAGGATGAAGGCCATCGAGAGGCTCATGGATCTCAGGGAATTAAGGTATGCAGATGAGGTGTAAACCTTATTTTTATAAGCACCATAGGATTATATAATTCAATTGAAAGGTGATCTCTTTGAAGAAGGAAAATAGAATAGCAACCTGTGATGAACTCTGCAGGTACATCAAGGAAGAGGTGAAGCCAGGGGACACCGTTAGATTATCCCTTGGCCGTGTGTATATACCCGGGAAGGTCGTGACCAACAACGCGGGGGTCCTGCAGATAAAGATCGACAGTGATATGATAAAGGGCCTTACAACAATTGATGTTGAGAAGCTGAAGGAGTACCTCATCGAACTGGAACATGAATGTGAAGGTGGGGTATGCCTCATCGAAGCTGTTGATGAGTGAGGTGATTCCTGTGAATGCAGCAATTCAGATAGTTTCACTCATAGTGGCGGGATTTATACTTGTTAGCCTCATGGCACACTTCATGAACAGGAATGCCACCTGAAATTTTCTTTAATTTTATTCTGGTTTCGTTGTAAGCTGTTCCATGCCCCATCATTGTCTCCCTGTCCTCGACGACTGTGTTTATACAGCCTCCATTTGATAACCAGGTTCCCCTGAATGAGAGGGCGCAAAGTGGATGTACATCATCACTGGAGCGTATAATTGCACAGGTTTTTCATGCATATGATTCCACAACTGAAATTTCCCCATCCCTGAAACCAAGCCCCAACAGCGTTTCAGGGTTTAGGTAGATTTCTATAAGGTCTTCATGAATGGGGGGTTCACCTGAACCTACCCATCCTGGTGACATCACTGTTAAAAGCCTTATGGAATTTTCAAGAGGTTCCCCATCATGTTGCATTATTTTGTAAGGACTCTCCGATGGTAAATTGAACCTTCCGCTTTCTGTACAGAATTCATATCCCTCAAATGCAACCACTGGGAATGCGGGTGATCTGTATGGTTTTTCCAAAAGATCATGAATTTCGATTCCATGATAATCAAGAACCCTCGAAGCTATGATTTCCAGCCATTCCATCTCTGTTCCCCTCATACCCTCAACCCCCATGATCTCCGATAGTCTCTGTAGAATCCAGAATTCAGAATGACATTCACCCAATGGTCTGACCGCAACATTTACAGGAGACACATAAGGGTGACCATAGCTTCCAACAAGGTCTGTTTCCTCCAGGAATGTCGTCGCAGGTAAAAAAAGGTCAGCTGCGTGTGATGTGTCATTCAGGAAATGGTCCACCATTACAACAAAGTCAACCTCCCTGAGCGCATTGAGAGTCTGAATGGAGTTAGGTCCCAGAGTTACAGGATTACCCGCTGTTATAAAAACACAATTCACTGGTGGGGACTCCATATTCAATATTTCCCTTCCAAAGAGCGGCATTGATATTTTCCTGCCACTTCCTTCCATCTCAAGGTGACTGATTTATCAAAGCTCCCATATTCGTCGAAACCGCTGCTAACACCACCACCACTAACACCAATATACCCTGATATGGCTGCAAGGGCGTCTATGAATCTGCACGTCAGATGTGAGTTGAAGTATCGCTGCAGACCCCAGCCAATTATTATGCTGCTTGGTCCATCAGAATATAGGTGTGCAAGTTTATGGATCATTTTTAAGGGGACCCCTGTCATCTCTGAGAGTTGATTTAAACTGGTTTCATCAAGGATTTTCATATATGAATCAAAATTCTCTGCGTACTTCTCTATGAATTCAGAGACATAAAGCCCCTCAGCTATAATTATCTTTGCCATTGCAATTGCAAGATATAGGTCTTTCCCCGGTTTGATCTGGCAGTGAATATCTGATTTAACTGCTGTTAAAGTCCTTATAGGGTCTATTGTGACAATCCGTGTTCCCTGCGCCCGGGCCCTCTTTATTAACTTCCAGAGATTAATGTCAGTGACTGCAGGGTTACGTCCCCATATGAATATGTTCTTGCTCCTGATGTGATCTGATGGATCATGGGACATTCTCCTTCTAAAGTCCCTTGATTGAGCTGCTATGGCTGTGCCTCCACATAGAGTTCCCTGGAGAGTTGTTGCCCCTATGAGATTGAAAAACCTCCTGTTGAGGAGCCTCAATGCTGTTCTAGCTCCAAACCCCTGATAATATACTATTGACTCAGCGCCGTACTCATCCATACACTCATTCAATTTATCAGAAATTACATGAAGGGCCTCATCCCAGGATATTGTTTTCCATTGTCTTCCATCCCTCTTCAACGGTTTTAATATCCTCTTATTTGAATAGAGCCTTTTTGTATGATATCTCGACGTATTTCTACATATAAATCCCCTCGTGTAGGGATGAAGTCTGCTCCCTTCTATGGATCTGACCTCACCCCCACTTACATTAACTGTAAGACCACATGAACCAGGACAATCCCTTGTGCAGGTTGTCAGGATCTTCATTCAGTTACATCCAGAGTATTAGGCTAAATCCTGCAGGGTATGTTCAGATCAGTTAAAGACTTCAGTATAGCTGCCGATATTTTCCTATCAGATTCAAATACAATTATTCCCATTCTTTTAGCCTCATCAAGAGGTTTTTCACCTATCTTACTACATATAACCACCTCACAGTCATCTATAAGGTCCATGACCCGCCCCCACCTATCATCATGTTTCTCCAGTCTCCTCTCATCAATTCTTCTTATTTCAGAAAATTTAATCTCATTATCAATCCTTTCAAAGATTATAAGGCTATCTGCATCTGCAAAGTGTCTGTTAACGTATTTCCCATCATCTGATGCAACAGCTATTTTCATCAGCAACACCTCCATCAGTTATTTCATAGCCCTCCTCATAGTATCTTTCAATTATCAGGTTGCTAATGGAATCAACAAACTCTATGCCTCCACTGTAACCTGCAATTCTTATTCTCTGGGAACCAAGTCTATCATAAACCGGGAAGCCGACCCTCATGAGGGGTATTCCTGCTTCTTCTGCCACTCTCCTACAGTAAGAGTTCCCTATGAGAACATCAACAGGTCTTTCTGCAATATATGACTGTAAATCAAATATATCCGCGCCGCTCATGGCAATACACCTGAAACCATATTCTTTCTGGAGCTGGCTAATTTTTTCATTGAAGTAGATGCTCTCTGAGCCGGTTAAAACAACTGAAGGCGTCATTCCCATTTCAAGAACCATCGAAGTGATGGCCACTGCATAGGCGGGGTCTGTGAAGATTGCAACCCTCCTTCCATAGGTGTACTGATGTGCATCTATCATGGCATCAATCAGGCGCCCCCTGTTCCTCATGAGTGAAGGTGAGATATCGACATCAAAGAGCTCCCTTAATGTCCCTATGAAACGATCTGTGTTTTCGAGGCCTGCTGGGATTTCGAGACCTATTTTTAATACCGTATCTGCCTCAAGTAATCGTCCGGATCGGCATCCCCCAAGACTTAGTGTTGCCATGGAGTTAGCGGCTCCCTCTATTTCACTTATGGATGTTCCGTGGCGCGTTATAAAGTAGGGGTTTCCATCGAAGGGTTCGTCAAGAGATTCTGAGGTATCTGTTATCATGAGAAATTCCGTGCCCATTGACTCAAGAATGCTCTTTAACTCCGAGGTGTCGGCTGGACTCATGATGCCATTTATGAGATTAATCCGTTCCATTTGATGGGAGGGATTCTCTGTGATGGATCCGAGGATGGAAGTGACTGCCATGTCATACCCATCCACATGTGATCCTTTGAATCCCGGGGTTGAGACCGGGATTATCCAAGAGTCTCCATCAGCCTTGTAGATCCTCACAATCCTGTTGATATCGTCCCCTATGGTTTCTGAGAGGCAGCCTGAGATAACCGCTATGACCTCGGGTTTGTAATTTTCCTCAACTGTTCTTATGGCCTTTAGAAGGTTTTTCTCTCCGCCGTATACAACGGTTGCCTCGCTCAGTGAGCTTGATGCAATATTAACTGGTTCCCTGAAATGCCTCGTTATCTGAAACCTCATATAGGTGCTGCATCCCTGCGAACCATGTATTAAGGGCATCGCCCCCCTGACGCCAAGGAAAGCCATGACAGCGCCAAGTGGCTGGCAGATCCTTCCAGGGTTTATTGTGACGTTTTTATTCATAACCTCACTCACTTACATTACTTTCAGAAAGTTTTATTTTGATGTCAGTTTCCAGACTCTGCTGTTTACAGCCTTATCAACTTCCTCTGCAAAATTTAAAAATCCCCTGAAACCTGAAAATGGCTTTATTCTGTCATGGTTAAATTCGCAGAAGGGTATGCCAAGTTTGTATGAGAGGTATTTCTCCTTGGCCCCCGAAACAAGAAGATCCGGCCTATACTTATTCAGCAACCTTGAAAGTTCAAGGGGATTGGCATCGTCGAATAGTATAAGTTCTCTGCCGGATTTCTCAATGATTTGAGATAATCCTCTGGTATGCCATTCTGCGTTCCGCTCATAATCACATCCATCCCCAGATCTTCGAATGCCCTTATGAGGGACCATGCCTTGTTACCACCGACATATATGGCCACGGTCTTGCCCTCCAGGACACTTCTGTACCTGGCAACCTCTCTGTTTGTTTCCTTTGCCATCCTGACTATCTGGCTCTCTGCCGATTCCAATCCAAAGAATTCTGAAATTGAGATGAGAGAATCCATGGTTTCCCTTATACCGAAAAAATTGACGTTGATATGGGGGATTCCATATCTCCTTTCCATCTCCTCTGCAAGGTATCCTGATGATTTGCTGCACTGTACAAGGTTGAGCCGGGCTGTGTGGGCGACTGAAATTGCAGCCACCGTCGAATCACCGGTTATGGATGCCACGACCTCAATACCCATCTCCTCAAGGAGCCTTTTTATCTCCCATAGATCACCCGCCACATTGAATTCACCCACAAGGTTAACTGACCTCTCTACTGTCTCAGCATTTCCACGACCTATAAATGGTCAAGGAGAACATCACAGGCCAGCTGGTGTCCTAAGGATTTGTTGAAGCTTCTGAACCCCTCAGACTGTACTGGTATTACCCATTTTCCTGTTTTATCTTCTGCGGTTCTGCAGACGGCCGTGATATCATCCCCTATGACACCTGAAACACATGTGGAGTACACGAATATTGCTGATGGAGAGTAGATTTCGTCCACTTCCAGTATGCATTTAAGAAGTTTGTCCTCACCGCCAAAGACCACATCCCTCTCTTCAAGGTCTGTGGAGAACCCTGTCCTGTAGAGATCTGACTTTGAACTTCTACTTCCCCTTATATCCCATTTACATGCTGCGCATCCAACGGGTCCATGGACTAGATGCGCTGCATCTGTTATCGGCATTAGGACCACCCTTGCGCCTCCATACACGCATGACCTCTGAGTAACCATACCCGGTACTGATGCCTCATTGCAGCGTGGCCCCCCTCCCCCGCAGCTCCTCTTGAAGTGTTCTCTCCTCGAGGGGAGGGTTTCTATTAGCGTGTCCATATGGCACACCCTGGAATTCTCAAGGTTAGTTTCAGGAAATTTCTGTTTACTGCTGGAGTTTCCAGTGCTGTGGTTCATAGTATGCTCTCAGTACTGTGTTTGTTATTCTGTTTAGAAGATTGACGGCTCCGTGGTAACCGACAACGGGTATCCTCTGATAGCCAACCCTATCATATACAGGAAAGCCGACCCTTACAAGGGGTATTCCAAGATCCCTTGCTATAAGTCTTCCATCAGAATTGCCTATCATAATGTCCACGGGTTCATCCATAAGTTCTCTTTCAAGTGCCCTGAGATCTGAGTTTATCATGACGTTTATCCTTTCATCTGTCTCAGATGCTACTCTTTTCATTCCCTCCTTGAAGAGTTCATTATCAACACCGGTGCAGGCATAGAGTGGTGTGATTCCAAGTTCGCATAGGAACCTTGATATGCCATCACCATGTCAGGATCCCCATAAACAGCTGCCGTCCTTCCAAAGAGGTATCTTGAGCTCAGATCAGCCATTGAATCGATTAGGATACCTCTTTCATCCAGTAGTTCTTCACTCACATCCACCTCTACGATCCCTGCCACTGAACGGACAAAATCGTCTGTATTCCTGACACCTAGGGTATGCAGTGCTCATGGGAAACATTGAAACGCTTTTTAAGTGTTTCTGATGCTTCATTTCCATACATAGTCATTGAAAGTGTTCCCAGACTATTTGATGCGTCCTCTAATATCAGAAACCTCTGTTCCGCCCTTAGGATAGAATGGCATTGTCTCTGTCTTTGATGGTCGTAGTGGTGAATCGAATGGGTCAGAGGTGTCTGTGAGTATGAGGGGATCGACATCCATTAACTCAAGGATGCGCCTTATCTCCCTTATATCGCCGGGGTTAACTATGCCTGGTATCAGGTTGATCCTCTCATTGCAGTCCCCTTCATCCACTGCAAGAGCATCTATAAAGGATTTTATCGCGTTTCCGTATCCCCTGAAGTGGTTTTCAACAAAGCTGGGTGTGGATACACTGATTATCCTTGTTTTGAATCTCTCTCCAAGTTCTTCTCTTAATTCTGCCTCTGCAGTCCTCATGAATCCGTCCACATCATCCCCAATTATCTCACTTGAACATGTCGTTACGATTCCCACGAGATCTGGTCTGAATCTCTTCACAAGATTTTTGACCCCATTTATGATGTTGCTCCTGCCACCAAAGACTGCAGCATCCTCATGAAGTGATGTGACGGTATTTCAGCGGGTTCGCGGAAGTGTCTATTAAGGCCGTACCTCACAAATGTGCTGCAGCCCTGAGAACCATGGACAATTGGTAGACCCCTCCTTATACCAAGGGTTGCAAACATTGCCCCGAATGGCTGGCATGTCACAAGAGGGTTTATTACAAGTTCTCTTCCTCTCTCCATCACTTTTATCTCTGACATTCAATCACCTGACTCAAATTCAAGCAGCTCCCAGACAGGATTGTATATTGATGCGTACATGTCCCTTGCAAGATTCAGGAATCCCTCAAAACCTATGTATGGACCGTTTTCGTAGGAATGGATGAGTACACATGGCACGCCAAGTTTATGGGCAAGGTACTTCTCCTTTATGCCTGAAAGGATGATGTCTGGCCTGTACTTTTCAATGATCTCCTCAAGTTCCAGTGAATTTGGGTCATCAACTATCACCGTCTCTTCCCTGACCCTTTTCTTGATTTTTTCATATCCATCTTCATGTTCGAACATTGTTGAAACGGCAACTACCTCCATTCCAAGTTCGTCCTCAAGGGGGCGGGGAAGGTGCCAGTTCTTTGGGCCCCCTGAAAATATCCATACCCTTTTACCAGCCAGTTTATTGCGGATATACTCAATTTCAGGACCTATCTTCTCCATCCTATCATTTATAACACTCTCTGCCCTTTCAGGAATTCCGAAATATTCCCCTATCGCCATGAGGTTCTTCCTGCAGTATTCTATTCCAAAGAAATCAACCTTCATGTATGGGACATTGTAACGTTCCTCCAGAAGTTTCGCGATGTAGGTGGCTGAACGCTGACACCTGACCAGACTAAGCTTGGCCCTGTGCATCCATTTTATCTCATCATGGCAGCAATCCCCTGTGAATGTGCTAAGAACATTTATTCCCATCTCCTCAAAGTATTTCTTCAGAACCCAGAGGTCACCATCGATGTTGTATTCTCCTATGAGATTCACATCATAGTCCGTGACTGCCGGAGGCTCTGCAGTTCCCACAAGGCTCTCGAAGAGTGTGTAGTTTGCAACCTGATGTCCCTTTGACTGTGTTGGACCAGAAAAGCCCGGGGCATTTATTGCAACAACGTCCTTACCTATCTCTTCTGATACTTCCCTTGAAATCGCGTCGATATCATCACCTATGAGGCCAGTTGTGCATGTTGCATATATGTAAACAGCATTTGCCTCAGGGAATTCTTTAACGGCCTCAAGGATGCATCTCTTGAGTTTATCCATACCCCCAAACACCACGTCCGTCTCGCTGAGATCCGTGCCTGTTATGTACTTCAGGTTGAAGTTTTCAATGGGGAAAGTGCTACCATCTGGCATTTCCTGTGATGTGGGGTATCTCTTTGTACCGTACCCATATGCTGTGCATCCAACAGGTGAATGGATAACATGCAGAACATCCTTTATTGCGCCAGTTATCACACCCTTTGCACCCGCAAATGCGCATCCCCTCTCAGTCATGCAGCCGGGGATTGTTGTTGTGTTACATGAGGGTATATCCTCCTCGGGATCTTCCTCCTTCTTTATATAGATGTGTTTTCTTCTCTCAGGTATTTCGGTGTCAACATCAAACAGTTCAAATGGCATTTAAATCATCCTTCAGTGGTCCATCCATTACCTTATTAAAGCGCCATGTCTCCTTTTTCGCCTGTCCTTATCCTTACAGCATCATCCACTGGACATACAAAGATTTTACCATCCCCAATGTTCCCTGTGTGGTTTACCTTCATTATGGCCTCCACAACCAGCTGAACGTCACAGTCCTCAACCATGATGCTGATCATCCTCTTAGGGATGTATCTCATTGTGCCCTTTGCCTCTTCAATACCCTCTGGGGGAAAGGGGAGGGTAACATCACCGATTATGGCCCTCTGATTCCCCCTCCCCAGGACTCTTCTGGCGTTCATGGCCGGGAAGCCCAGGGCTTCAAGGACATCCCTGGTCTTCTTCATTTTATTTGGCCTTATTATGACTATTATCTCCTTCATTAAAACACCTAAAGACTCTCTTCCCTTGTTCTGACAGTATATGCGCTTTCCACAGGACTTACAAAGATTTTACCGTCCCCAATGTTCCCTGTGAAGGCTGTTTCACTGACAGTGTTTATGACCTTCTCTGCATCCGCGTCATCCACAACTATGAGGAGCATGGTCTTTGGTATCTCATCATAGTAAATCTCATCAAGGCGTATCCCCTTCTGTTTACCTCTTCCTATAACATCCATTTTTGTGAGGGCTGGAAATCCGACTTCAGCCAGGGCATCAACAACCTCTTCAGATTTCTCTGGTCTTATTATAGCCCTTATCATCTTCATTTTTAACACCTAATCCATAACCCCATATTTTACAACGAGTTCTTCCATTTCATCCATTGTCATTGGTTCCGGTACCACGAAGTCCCTGTTTTCAATTATTTTCCTTGCAAGTTCCCGGTACTCCTGAGACTGGTTGCACTCTGGATCGAATTCTATGACTGATTTTTTGTTGAATTCTGCCTTCTGGACGATATTGTCCCTCGGAACGAAGTGTATCATCTTTGTGCCTATTCTCTCACAGAATTCCTCAAGGAGCTCCCTTTCTCCATCAACGTTTCTGCTGTTGCATATTATTCCCCCGAGACGTACACCGCTCTGGTTGGCGTATTTAACCATTCCTTTGCATATGTTATTTGCTGCATAGAGTGCCATCATCTCCCCAGAGGCCACTATGTATATCTCCTCTGCCTTTCCATCCCTGACTGGCATTGCAAAGCCCCCGCACACAACATCCCCCAGTACATCGAAAAATACAAAGTCCAGGTCCTTTTCATAGACTCCATGTCTTTCCATGAGGGTTATTGCAGTTATGACACCTCTGCCAGCACATCCTACACCGGGCTCCGGGCCTCCTGATTCAACACATTTTATTCCCCCAAATTCCGTTTCAATGACCTTATCCGGTGTGCATGCACCCTCTCCAAGTTCACGGAGAGTATCCATCATTGTTGTCTGCATCTTACCCCCAAGTATCAGGCGTGTGCTATCCGCCTTGGGGTCACATCCATGGATCATCACATTTTTACCATGGAAGTAGCTCATTGCAGCTGCTGTGTTCTGCTGTGTTGTGGACTTTCCAATTCCACCCTTTCCATATATAGCTATTTTTCTTACCATACACCAATCACCATCTTAGTCGGAAGTGTGCTTCCTTCTTCCGATGATATTGGATTGGTGGATCTTATATTTAAAATTTTTGGTGAACAGGTGAAAATAGGTATATTAAAGATCAAAAAACTGAACAGTTTTTCTATAAAAAACACGGTTTATTGATTATTAAATAGTGAATATCTGGAATGATGAATGAGGATACCTTAAGACCATCTTCACTTTATCTTCAAAAAAAATTATGAGAGAAAAGACCTACTTAGAGGCCTTATATTCCCTTACCTTCTCAAGAAGCTTCTCGAGGATCTCCCTGTCTGATAGGAGGTCCGTGTCAACGACCTTCTTCATCCTTATGGGGACACCTTCCATACGGTAGGCTGTTCCCTCTGCCTCCATACCCACGATGGCCGGTGGAATTATTATGTCAGCCATCTCGGTTGTTGGGGTCCTGTGGGGTTCGATGGCTATGACGGGTATCTCAGCCATCCTCTCAAGGGCCCTCTGTGGGAAATGGGCTCCAGGGTCAGAGGCGATCACCATCATGGAGTCGGCTTCCCTGTTCTGAAGGAGGTCATTTGCACCTGTCTCACCAGGGTTGTACCTGGGCTCTCCCTCCGAGAAGTCAACACAGTATGGGTATCCGCTCTCCCAGGTGCAGACCTGGTTGAACCCTGTAACGTTGTAGTGTCCCCTCATTGGTATGAGTGTCCACTTGGCGTAGTCGTTGAGGTCCTCCACCATCATGATGGCTGTGTCGATGTTCCTGTGCTTACCCCTGCTGTGGGTTATACCCATACCGAAGAAGAGTATACCGAACTGTGCGTTCTTAAGCACTTCAACAGCCTCTTCGATCTGTTCCCTTGGAACACCTGCAACCTCGTCGTAGAGTATATCATGGCCAAGCAAACAGGCTCTCATTGCATCGAGGAGTTCATAGTCATGGTCAAAGTCAAGCTGGAGGTGTATGTCTGCAAGCTTCGCACTGTCGGTTTTCCTTGGATCCACCACTATGAGTGTTCTGTCTGATCTTCCCCTCTCCCTGAAGAATCCGCGGGCAAAGACGTTCCTTGACATGTGCCTTGGGTGGGCGTGCATCGGGTTGCATCCCCAGTACACAACAACATCTGCTCTGTTTTTGACCTCACCGAAGGTACATATGGGGTAACCCACGTCCTGGAGGGCGAGGACTGATGGTCCGTGGCATACTGATGCTGTGTTGTCGATTACTGCACCGGCCTCCTCTGCAAGTTCAACTCCAACGGCCTGTGCCTCGCATTCGGTACAGCTCCATCCATACATTAATGGCCTTTTTGATTCTGCAAGAATCTTTGCTGCCTTGTCTATGGCCTCCTCGTAGCTCACCTCGACGAATTCGCCGTTCTTTCTTATGAGTGGTTTGGTGTACCTCATTGCACCCTCTGCATGCACGAACTTGCTGTGACCTATCCTGCATGCGTTGATGGTTCCAACGATCTCGTTGTCCTCAACCTTACATATGATGTCGTCACAGAGGGTTCCGCAGAAGGGGCAGACCACATTTTTCACATATTCCATGATAATTACCTCCAAAAGTTTAGGGTTCTATGTGGCCGTTGCATCCGACAGCCGCATAGACTGTACCCTTAGCTCCTTTAATTGCGTGATCTCCTTCAAACTTGTAGTATGCTCCAGGGAAGGTTTCCCCGTTGACCTCTATGTCCTTTTCAACGCCGAGGTACTTGAATCCTGGCAGGAATTCCTCTATCATTCCCTTGACTATTATTGTTCCACCTGCCATTTCACCGCCGACCCTTGCAACGGCGTTGCCCTCGATTATTATGAGACCGTTGTTCATGTGTATGCCCGGCATTATGTTAACATCACCCTTGATGATGATCTTACCGCCGTTCATGTACTCTCCGATCTCGTTTTCAGCGTTTCCATGTACGGTTATGACGCCACCGCTCATACCTCTCCAGTCACCACGGTAGGAGGATCCGACGTAGTCACCTGCATCTCCGAGGATTTCCAGTTCTCCTCCCCTCATGTCCTGTCCTGCCCAGGATCTTGCGTTGCCTTCCACTGTGATCTTACCGCCCTTCATGCCTGCGCCGACGTACATGTTCACGTTACCCTTCACGAGGATTTCGCCGGCGGTCATCTCCTGGCCTATCCTCTTGGTGTTGTAGACATCACCGTCTATTATGATTTTTATGTCGGCTGCTGAGTCTGCTGGTTCACCACTTACTTCAAAGAAGTCACCAAGTTTAACTACCTCGTTACCATGCATTATCTGGATGTTCCTGATCTCATCTATCGATTTTCCTGCGAATACGTCGGGTTTGATGTTTGGTGCCTCCAGTGGCACTTCAGGCTGTTCCTTTGGAGTTAGTATTATTTCACTCATAACATCACCCCTTTAACTGGAGCAGATTTTGGCAGGTACTCATCCTGCACAGGGTAGTTTGCAAAGTTAACAGAGTAGTACTGTTTGAATGTGCTCTCAACGTTGGCGAGAACCTCGTTGTAGAGGGACTCATCGACCTGGGTGTCAGCCCAGTAGGTCCTTCCGTGTGGTGAGGCCACGACTTCTCCGTCCTTAACAACTATTTCGCCGTCCTTGAAGACGTAGGCCGCCCTTGAGAATCCTTCCTCAATGGCCATGTAGTCTGCTGATGGATCGACTGTTTCAGGGTTGATGTTGTAGACTGCTATGTCAGCATCTGCACCTGCACCGAGGTGTCCCTTGGTTTCGCTGAGACCCAGGACCTTTGCAGATGTTGCCCTTGTGATCTGTGCTATCTCTGAGAATGTGTACTCCCTGTCAATTGTTGCTATGGTACTCTTCCTCTGGGCCCACTTGTGCAGTTCTCCCTCAATGAGGTTCATCCTGTACCTGTTGCTCATGAGCCATGCGATGACCCTTGGGTAACGTGTGAATGGCCCTGCGTTTGGACTGTCCGTTGTGAGGCACACCTTGCCGGGGTCGTCTATGAGGAGGAAGAGTTCCATTCCGATTGCCCACTGGACTGCTGGGACCGGTGCCCTTGCAGAGTATATGAATGGAACGACACCTGAACCTGTTTCGAGTTCCACGTCACAGTTCGCCCATTTGAGTCCGTTGAGTGAGTGGAGGTCGTATTCCATTGGGCCGTCTGCGGTCATGGTTGTTGTCTCGTCGAGGGTTATCTGACCAACGTCTATCACCACATGGTCATTCCTGTTTACATAGTCAGCAACCTTTGGTGCCTCGGATACGAAGTCCCTCCATGTTGTTCCACCGTAACTGTGGAACTGGACGTGTGTTGCATACAGTATTGTGTCCCTTTCACCGGTTGCAGGGTTTGGTTTTATGTTCTTTGGCACGTCAAAGGATGCCAGGGTTGTCTCATAGTTTCCAGGGTGTCCGAGGTCGTTACAGTGGAGGTGTATCGAGTGTGGTAGCTGGAGTTTTTCGTTGACCTCTGCAAGTCCCTTTATGATCTCTGCAGGTGTTATGTCAAAGTAGGGTGCAGGGTCATAGATTCCATGGACGTTTCCACCCCATGCCCATGCCTCGGTACCGGCAGGGTTAACTATCTTTATTGCGTAACCTTTGGTGGCCCTGAGGAGCCATGAGGCGTAGGCTGCGCAGGCATCAACGTCTCCATCCTTGAGGTACTCCATCACAAACCAGTTGTTACCAAATAGAGGGTATGCTGCGTGGTCTATTATGGGTGTGTCATGGAATTCTTCATGGGTGTGCCTTGCAAGCAGTGGCGGCATGGCTGCCTCCATTGCTGTGGTGTAACCCATCTGGGCGTACCTGTAACCTGTCATGAATGTTGATGGCACTGAGAAACCGCTTCCAGCCCTTCCGGCTCTGAACTTTTCAACGTCCCTGCGGCTGTCCTCTGGCCTGTACATCCTTCCCACATTGACCTTTGCACCTGCTATGTGGGCGTGTGGGTCAACACCTCCTGGCATCACCATTTTTCCAGATGCATCAATGACCTTTGCGCTGTCACTGACGCTTTCAACTATTTTACCATCCTTAACGCAGATGTCCATCTTTTCTCCATCGACGTTGTTAAGAGGACAGTAAACAAATCCGTTCTTGATTATGTATTCCATTTGAATCCTCCCGCTGAGCTTTAGATCTGACCTACCTTACCGTAGACCTTCATGAGGGTAGGCATGTCAGGAACCTCTTCATCGGTGGGTATGATCTCCACCGGTATGTTCTTGAAGCTTGGTGTTGCTGTTGAATCGGTGTCTGGCCTTATAACCCTGTTGGCCCAGGGACCCATTGGTATGTAAACCATTCCCTCTGGGAGTGGCTCCTTTGCTTCAACAGCCTTTACAACTACATCCCCATATTCTGAGATGACCTTCACGTTGTCTCCTTCGTTTATCCCGAGCTGCTTCATCATGTCAGGGTTCATCTGGATTATGGCAGCCGCATCGACGTACATCTTAAGGTCCTTACCGGACTCTATAGCCTGTCCCTGCCATATGGTCCTTCCTGTGTTGAGTATGACTCTCATTCTAATTCCTCCAGCCTGATTGCATCAACAGGGCAACTTTCAACGCATGTGCCGCACTTTCCACAGAGTTCAGGGTTCTTTATGTTAACAACCCCGTCCTCAACTATCATGATGATCTCAACATCATCTGTTGGCCCCTTTCCACCGGCGACTTCGGGGCTTCTGAGGGCGTTCACTGGACATGCGATCACGCAGTTTCCACATCCATGGCAGAGTTCAGGGTATGCCTTAAGTCCTATTGCCATCTGATTACCTCCATTTATTTGAGTAATGATTCAAAGGCGTTCTTCCAGGCCTTTGATTTGATTGGAGTGGTATTTATCCTGCTCCTCTTAACCTCTATTGCATCGACGGGACATGACCTCTCACATGCACCGCAGTATATGCAGAACCTTTCGTCCTTGTAGAGCTTGGCTGGTTTTTCACCTGGTTTTTCTGGTTTCGGGAATGATAGAACGTTGCATGGGCAGACCATCACACATGTTTCACAGGCCTGGCAGGTGTCCTCGTTGATTATGAGTTCTCCCTCGAAGGGTTTTGTCACCTTTGCAGCGTCAACAGGGCATATCTCCTGGCACCATCCACAGTTCACGCAGAGTTCAGGGTCGATGTAGGATGTTCCTGTGACCTCAGGGACCTTGATCTCGTATTCACCGTATGGGCATATCCTGCAGACCTGCATTATGGCGTCAACAGGGCATATCCTCTTACATATGCCACAGTGGACACATTTATCCTCGTCGACGCGTATGTCAGTTGCGACTGCTGGACTTGAGGAGCTGGGTACCTGGTGGTCTATCTCTATTGCATCAGCCGGACACATCTCCTCACACATTCCACAGTAGATACAGGTTTCCTTGTCTATCTCGATTTCACCGGTTACGAGGTCCTTCCTTTCGGGAAGGTCCCTTGTTATGGTTATGGCATCCTGTGGACATGCTGTTTCACAGGCCTTGCACTGGATACAGGTTTCATCGTCTATCTCGGCTGATTTGAGGATTTTCGGGTATTCTGCAAGTTCCTTTATTGATGTTCCGTCAATCTGAAGGTCCAGTGCCTGGAATGGGCAGATGGAGCTGCACATACCGCAGAGGACGCATTTGTTCTCATCGATGCATATCTTTGACTCGTCCTGTTCTGTTCTCACCATTGCACCTGTCGGGTTGACTTCAATGGCGTTCACAGGACAGATTTCACCGCAGAGTCCGCAAACAGCGCAGAGGCAATCCTGGAAGATCAACTTTCTGTTTTCTTCACCGGTTCGCTCCACGGTAATGTTCTTACCTTCAATTACTTCGGTTGTTTCCATCAAGTTCTACCTCCTTTATTTCTATAGAATCAGTTGGACACATCTCAACACATATGAGACACCCGCAGCACCATTCGGATTCTATATGTGCCTTGAGGTCTCTTAAACTTATGGCCTTCATAAGGCATGTGTCCACACATAGCCCGCACCCAATACATGAGTTCCTGACCTTTCCCTGAAATCTCTGCTTCTGGCATGTTCTTATGATGGTCCTTGTCATCTCTGTGTTCTGTGTAAGGGAGTGGGTGAGAAGAAGGAAGTCCCTTGGACACATCTCTGTTATTATCCTTGCAACCTCTATTGACCTCCAGGAGAGGTTCCTGCCGTTGAGGTAGTGAGAAACAGTTGATCTGTTCATGTTTAGAGCCTTAGCTATCTCTCTCTGTGAATGGCCCTGCTTTGTCAGATTTACAGCTGCTATGTATTTGAGTCCAGAAACTATATGTTTCGGCATAGGGTCACCATGTGTGTTAATCACACATTTAGCCGCCGCCCCTATAATAATTTTCTACAAAAATCAAATAGAAAAATATATATAATGGTGTGTGGTTACTCCACAGGTCTTATGCTGACGGGTGTGAACTTCAGCTCAGGCATCCCTGATACCGGGTCACAATCTCCCCCTGTGAGGACATTAACAGGGGTCTCTGCAAAGTGGAACGTCATAAAGACAACCCCCCCCATGACCTCCTCTGCAATCCTTGCCCTCACCTCCAGAGAGCCTCTCTCTGATTTCACCATGACCAGGTCACCGTCCCCAACCCCGATGTCAGCGGCATCCAGAGGGTTTATGAGAAGTTCCTCGCTGTCAGAGAATGAATCAAGTTCCGGCACGCGTCCAGTCATGGACCTTGTATGGTACTGGTAGAGGTTGCGACCGGTTACAAGGACAAATGGATACTCCTCTGATACCTCCCTTACATGATACCCTGGCAGTAAAAATGACGCCCTCCCTGTGGGTGTTGAGAATCTCTCAGAATGCAGGTAGGGTGTGCCATCATGGTCATGAGATGTGCAGGGCCACTGTATGCCACCATCCTGAAGCCGCCCATGTGATATGCCGGCATATGATGGCACGAGTTCTGCTATCTCATTGAATATCTCAGATGATGACTCATAGTCGAAGCCCTCAGCCCCCATCTTCTCTGCCAGCATGCAGATTATCTCCCAGTCAGCCCTTGCTTCTCCAGGGGCATCAAGGGCCTTCCTGATCAGCTGAACCCTCCTCTCGGTGTTGGTGAATGTTCCGTCCTTCTCTGCCCATGCACATGCGGGTAGGACCACATCAGCGAGTTCAGCCGTCTCGGTCATGAATATGTCCTGGACAACAAGGAAGTCAAGACTCTCAAGGGCCTTCCTGGTCTTCTCAGTGTCAGGTTCACTTAGGAGGGGATTCTCGCCCATTATGTACATGGCCCTCAACCGGCCCTCAAGGGCGGCGTCAAACATCTCGGGTAGCGTCATACCTGGCCCGGGTATGGGTGAACCCCATTTATCAGAGAACCTGAAGGAGTCATCCATGGACTGATAACCTGGCAGGAGGTCCGGGAGCGCCCCCATATCACAGGCCCCCTGGACGTTGTTCTGGCCCCTCAGGGGGTTTATACCTGCCGATGGTTTCCCGAGGTTCCCTGTTAGGAGGGCGAGGTTGCTAAGTGCGATTACATTGCATGTCCCATCAACGTGCTGGGTGATGCCCATTGAGTATATGATGGATGCCGGCTGGTTCGATGCGTAGGTGATTGCAGCCCTCCTTATATCCTCTACCTCGACACCTGTGAGGCCCTCAACCTCCTCAAGGTCCAGGGCCATGACAGCATCCCTGAATTCATCAAAGTTCTCTGTCCTTGACTCAATGAATTCTGTATCATGGAGGCCCTCCTCAAGGATGAAGCGGCACATGGCCATGATCAGTGGAACGTCAGAGCCGGGCCTGTTCTGGAGGTGGATGTCTGCAAGCTCCGAGAGTCTGGTCCTCCTCGGGTCAATGACCACCAGCTTTGCACCTGATCTGATGGCCCTGATTACACTGTATGCTGTTATGGGGTGTGTCTCTGTGGGGTTGGTCCCAGCAGCCAGGATGCATGCTGAATCCTCAAGTTCAGCTATTGAATTTGTCATTGCACCGCTACCCAGACTCATTCTAAGGCCTTTGAGGGATGGTGCATGGCAGAGCCTTGCGCAGTGGTCGATGTTACCGGATAACATCACGGTCCTAGTAAACTTCTGGAGGATGTAGTTCTCCTCATTGGTGCACTTTGCAGATGCAACTGCAGCAAACTCTTCACCCCGGTACTCTGATAACCTCTCGGCCACAGTGGATAAGGCCTCCTCCCATTCAACCTCAACGAACCTGCCATCAACTTTTATGAGTGGTTTTTTAAGCCTTTCGTGGCTGTTTACGAACTTCAGTGCAAATCTGCCCTTAACACAGAGTTTACCGCTGTTAACCGGATTATCAGGGTCACCCCTTGAACTCACAACCCGGTCCCCCCTCACACCGAGGTAGATGCCGCAGCCAGCGCCGCAATAGGGGCATATGGTCTTCACCTCAGTGAAGGGTTTCTCTCCCCTTGAAATAAGGGCCCCTACAGGGCATACCTCAACGCATTCTCCGCAGGATACACAGGTTGATTCAAGTATCGCCCTGTCCATGAAGGTGGATATCCTTGTGTCATGACCCCTGTAGGCGAATTCTATTGCCTCCGCACCAGTAGCACGACAGACCCTCACGCATAAACCGCAGAGAATGCACTTATCATGTTTTCTCACGAAAAAGGGGTTTGATTCATCTGGTTCGACTTCATGCAGATCCTGTCTGAGTCTCGAAAGGTCATCCTCTGTAAGGTTAAGGTAGGATGAGACCTCCTGGAGAAGGCATTCCCCCGATGATGGGCATGAAAGGCAGTCCCTGCTGTGCTCTGATATCAGGAGGGATAGCACTGTCCTTCTGATATTATTTATCCTCTCTGATTCCGATGTGAACTCTGCACCATCCTCTACAGGAGTTTCGCAGGCTGTTACAAGACGTCCATCAGTGTTCTCCACCAGGCACAGTCTGCATCCTCCAAAGGGTTCAATTCCCTCCCTGAAGCAGAGGTGGGGGATGTATATGCCATTGGCAAGGGCCGCCTCCAGGACGGTCATTCCATCGTCAGCCTCAACTTCCCTTCCATCTATCTTAAATTTAACAGTCCCCTTCATGTTATCTTCAGCTGTCCTTTTATTGTGAAACTTTATCATGATGCACAGATAAAGGTTATGAGTAGAGAGTGAGGTGAAGAGGATGAAGATCATCGGAGTTACCGGTACAAAGAACACCGGAAAGACAACCCTTGTGGAGATGCTGGTGAAGAAACTCACATCGGAGGGCTACAGGGTGGGGACACTTAAACATACCCATACTGGCTTTGATTTCCCGGGGAAGGACACCGATAAGCACAGGAGGGCCGGTGCAGAGATGGTTGCCGGAACCGGCAGGGAAACCTTCTTCCTCCTTGAAAGGGGGATGGACCTCGAGGAGATTGTTGGCATCCTCGAGATCCTTGATGACCTGGACTTCCTCATAGTTGAGGGCTTCAAGGAGATGGAGTATGCCAGCGTATCAACCTCCACCCCAGGGAAGTTCACAGTGAAGGTTGTTGATCCCTTCAAACTTGAGGATGTGGATGAGCTCATCGATCTTGTGAAGAAGAGGAGCTATGGTCTGTTGCAGAACCTCAACTGCAAGAAATGCGGGTTCAGCTCATGCATGGAGTTTAAAGAGGCCAAGATCCGTGGAGAGGCTGATGACATCGACTGTAGGAGCCAGCCCGACAGGGTTCTGCTCAGGATCAATGGAAAACCCGTCCCCCTGAACCCCTTCGTCCAGGAGTTCATATCAAAGACCGTCAGGGGTATGGTTGATGCCCTTGAAACAGAAAGCTTTAAGAATGGAAGGGTTGATCTCATCATAAAGTAGGTCCACATGGAACTCGTGCATGGTCCGGTGACTGAGCCATCAGTATAGCATGGTCTCTGCATATTATGGCATCCACAAGATTCACTTGAGGTAAATCAATGCATGTACAGGACAGACACGGAAGGCCTGTTATGTCACTGCGGATATCAGTAACAGGTCGCTGCAACGTTAACTGTATCTACTGCCACAGGGATGGGATTGTCTCATCCAGGGATGAGATGTCAGCTGCAGATATAGAGAATCTCTGCAGTGTTGCCTCAGACCTGGGTGTGGGGAAGATAAGGCTCTCAGGTGGCGAGCCCCTCATAAGGGATGATATAGTTGAAATAGTTGAGAGGATAAACAGCATCGGATTCAGGGACATATCCATAACAACCAACGGCACCCTCCTTGAAGGGTACAGTGCTGCTCTAAGCGAAGCTGGACTTGACAGGGTTAATGTGAGTTTTGACACGCTCAACCCGGAGACCTACCGCTTCATAACCCGGAAGGATTACCTTGAAAGGGTTAAGTCAGGTATAACCAGTGCCGTTGATATGGGACTTGATCCCGTCAAGATAAACATGGTGATCCTCAGGGGTGTGAACCACCACGAGGTATGGGACATGTTTGAATTCTGCCGGGAGAAGGGCGCGGTGCTCCAGATAATTGAACTCCTCAAAACAGAAAGCTGCCATGATGATGCCGTCGAAAGATACCACTGCGACATAACCCCCATTGAGGAGGAGCTTGCAGAGATGGCAGACAGAATCAGGACCAGGAAATTCATGCAGGACCGCAAGAAGTACTATATAGATGGGGGGGAAATCGAGGTTGTGAGGCCCATGGACAATACAAGGTTCTGTGCAAAATGCACGAGGCTCAGGGTAACCCCTGACGGTAAGCTGAAACCCTGCCTTCTCAGGAACGACAACCTGGTGGACGCAAGGGACGCCCTGAGGGAAAATGACTCTGATAGAATCCGTGAACTATTCCATGAGGCCATAAGAAGGAGAGCCCCCTACTACACCCCATGAACTATTCTATGAGGCCATGAGAAGGAGCCCCTATTTTTATTGTTCTGAACTCTTCTCTACATCCCTTCCTTCTCATGAACTAGAAGGACCCAGAACTAACGGTAGGCGCCGGGTAACCTTCTGACAGCATCCCTCTTACATATATCCATGCATGAACCGCACTTGAGGCATTTATCCTGGTCTATAATATGGACCTCGTCCCTTGAACCGATTATGGCCTCCGAAGGGCATGTCTTGAGGCACGCCATGCATCCATCACATTTTTCAGGGTCTATCAGGTAGTGCATCAGCTCACTGCATGATGCAGCCGTGCATCTGCCGTTTATGTGGTCATGGTACTCGTCCTTAAAGTATCTGAGGGTGGTCAGGACAGGGTTGGGTGATGTCTGACCTAGGCCGCAGAGTGAGGCCGCTCTGACACTTTCAGCCACATCCCTGAGTGTATCTAGGTCTTCAGGATTTCCTGAACCCTCTACGATGTCATTGAGTATCATTAGCATCTGCCTTGTCCCCACACGGCAGGGCACGCATTTTCCACAGGACTCTCTCTGTGTGAACTCAAGGAAGTACCTTGCAAGTTCAACCATGCATGTGCGGTCCGATAAAACAACAAGGCCGCCTGAACCCATTATTGCCCCTGCAGATGTGAGGGAGTCATAGTCTATACCGGTATCGATAAGTTCAGCAGGGAGGCATCCCCCTGAAGGTCCCCCTATCTGTACCGCCTTCAGGTCTCCATCCACAACTCCCCCTCCAATATCAAAGATTACCTCCCTCAGGGTTGTGCCCAGGGGGACCTCTATGAGCCCGGTCCTCCTGACATCGCCCACCAGGGAAAATGTCTTGGTTCCCCTGCTATCAGGGGTGCCTAGGGAGCTGAAGTACTCTGCTCCGTGCTGCATTATCATTGAAACAGCGGCAAGGGTCTCCACGTTGTTTATAACGGTGGGCCTGCCCCATAGACCCCTTGTTGTTGGGAACGGTGGTCTTGTCCTGGGCATTCCCCTCTTACCCTCAATGGATGATATGAGGGCTGTTTCCTCTCCACATACAAAGGCCCCGGCGCCCTCCTTTATCTTTATATCCAGTCCGAAACCTGACCCGAGGATATCCTTACCGAGAAGTCCCAGATCCCTCAGATCAGATATGGCCGCCCTGAGCCTCTCGAGGGCTAGTGGGTACTCTGCCCTGCAGTAGATGTAGGCCTCCCTGGCCCCCACTGCGTATGATGCGATGAGTATCCCCTCAAGGAGTGCATGGGGGTCCCCCTCTATGAGTGAACGGTTCATGAAGGCCCCTGGGTCCCCCTCATCGGCGTTACAAATGAGGTACTTCACATCTGAGTCTTCCTGGCGGCAGAGACTCCATTTGAGCCATGCAGGGAATCCTGCGCCTCCGCGGCCCCTGAGGCCGGAGTCCTTCACCTCCTCAATTACCTCATCAGGTTCCATTTCAAGGGCCCTCACCAGGCCCCTGTAGCCTCCGGTTGCCAGGTAGTGACCAAGGTTTTCAGGATCTATAAGGCCGCATCTTCTGAGTATCCTCCTTGACTGTCCCTCCATGAATTCCAGAGTGTAATTGGGTTCAAATGAGTCGCCATTTAATGAAATGTCGACATTCCCCAGGGCCTCAACCTCCCTGCCCTCCAGGAGGTGCTCCTTGATTATCCTCTTTGCGAGTTTACGGTTCACAGGACCATAGATGGAACCACGGCCATCACCATTGAACACCACCACCATGGGTTCAGCATAGCATAGCCCCATGCACCCTGTGTGTATCATCCTGAATTCAACTGAGAGCTCGGCTGCCGTCTTTCTCATTATCTCTTCTATCTGCTGGGCCCCTGCAGACCTTCCACAGGTGGCTGAACCTATAAATATGGTCGGTTCATCCCTGAAGAGGGACATGTATTCCTTCAAAGAGACCGATACAATTTCTTCAATCATTTAAGACACTCTAAGACTTTTTTGGGAAGATTTTGCCCACCCTTGATGGTTTTATACGCGATACGACCTCATCGTTCACCATTGCACATGGCGCCAGGGAGCAGCACCCTATACAGCCCACGGATTCAAGTGAGTATTCCAGGTCATCTGTAACGTCCCCCTCCTCTATGCCGAGGTGCCTTTCAATTGCATCAAGAACCTGTTCAGCTCCGCTGACATGACAGGCCGTTCCTGTGCATACCATTACATGCTTTCTTCCCCTTGGCCTGAATCTGAACTGGGCGTAGAAGGTGGCTACCCCGTATAAATGGGCCCTGCTAACCCCTGTGAAGCGTGCTACCTCCTCCAGGGCATCCTCTGGAAGATAACCGTATTCATCCTGTATATCCTGCAGTATGGGTATAATTTCAGATTTATGACCAGTGTAGACCGCGAATATTCTCCTCAATTCCTCATCCATTCAAAGCCTCCAGGTTAAAGAGTCATGAACTCAAATCTATTATAGATGAAGGACCAAACATCTGTTTAACTGTTAAGCAAAGTGGGATATATGTTTTTATATACCTGGTGGTGGGTTCATGTCACTTTACAGAGAGGTTGATGCTTTCCGTGTGGATGATGAAAGGAGAAGGATCCATGAAAAAATCGTTAACGACATTGAGGTGCGTATCCGGATAAATGGGGGTATGGAGCAGCGCTTCACTGCAAGTCCCGAGGCCCTTGAGGAGTTTGCAACAGGTTACCTCATAGGTGAGGGTCTGGTGGACTCCGTCGATGACATAGTCTCCATTGAAATCAGCGATAATATAATCGATGCCGAGATAGAATCAGGGGATCTTGATATACGAAGGGAGCTTGTGATGGGATCCGACTGCTTCGGTGGCTGGAGACAGAGGGTTGAAATGGTGGAACCAGTTGATTCAGACCTGAGAGTCAGGGCTGATGACATATTCAGGGCATTCAAGCGTATGGTGAACTCCGCAATTGTCTGGAGGATGACCGGAGGTACCCATGTGGCTGCACTTGTAACAGGTGATGAATTCATGGTTTTTGAGGATGTTAGCAGGCATGTGGCTGTGGATAAGGTAATAGGTTCCGGTGCGATGGATGGTGTTAATTTCAGAGAGAGTTTCATTGTCTACAGCGGGAGAATGCCCGCTGATATGCTCATAAAGGTCGTCCGCGCAGGTGTGCCGGTCATAGCATCCAATGCAGCCCCAACATCCTCAGGGTATGATGCTGCCCAGAGGACGGGTCTTACAATGCTGGGATTCGTGCGCGGGAGGAGATTCAACATATACAGCCACCCTGAGAGGATAATACCTGGATAATTGATTGGAGATAAATTTTCCAGAATACATGAACTGAAAAGTTGAATGGATTCCTGAGGTAAAAGCCAGTGCAGACCCGATCAGAGTCAGGAAAAACCTGGATGAACTGTAATATTCCAAAAAACTGGGATCCCGGAATTTACCACTCCATTAACTGTTACTCAGTTCACTGTTTTAACTTCGGTGTGCTAATCAAAGGAGCTGTGCCTATGGTGCAGGTCCTCCTCCCTCTTATCAAACCTCTCCATTAGCTCAGCTATGATGCCGTCCAGGAATACCAGGGCCGATATCTCAAAGAGTGTTCCAAGGGGTGTTCTTGAGTGATGATTGCCCCTCATCTGCCTCTTCATGTAGTCCTTCTCACCGTCAATCTTTGTCCTTCCCTTTATGGTCACCGTTAGATCTGCCAGCTCTGCCAGGTCAGAGTCAGGGTATGAAGTTACCGCCACGACCCCTGCGCCCCTCTCCCTGGCTATGGAGGCCGCATTCACGATGTAACTTGTCCTGCCCGAACCTGAAATCGCGATGAGGACGTCACCCTCATTTATTGCAGGGGTTATGGTCTCGCCAACCACGAAGGCGTTTATCTCAAGGTGCATCAGCCTCATTGCAAAGGCCCTGGCAACAAGGCCTGACCTTCCAAGTCCCAGGACAAAGACGCTGGATGCAGAGGTGAGGATATCTATGAAATTCTCAACGGTTTCCTCATCAACATCCCTCTCAATCTTCTCAAGATTATTGATTATGTCCCTGATGGCCTTCTTTATTATCATCGCAACACCTATACCCATATATGAAGATATGATATAAAAACAGTGGGTAATTGACCTGCCTAAAAGGAGCAAAACGTATTACTGTAACATGGAATCTGCTGGAGCAATCAGATCCTATTTGCTGAATGCAACCGTAAATGAAAATCTACGCTGAATTTGCCCCTGTTAATGAAAAACAGAGCATATAAGGGAAAGGTGTGAGTATGGATATGAAGCCCCTCCCTGGAATGGAGATCAATGGGCACAGATTTGATCACCGGTTCTTCGAGACCCTAAGGGTGATAGGGGAGACCTTCTCACAGAGGAGGGCTGCCCGAATCCTCGGGGTGTCACCCCAGGTACTCAACAGGAGGGTGCTCAGGGCCGAGTCCCTCCTTGGTGTGAAGCTGGTGAGAAGCAGTGGGGCCGGATCAGAACTCACACCTGAGGCCATGGAGATCCTGGGGGCCTACATGCGCCAGATAAGAATACTGGAGGGATCAGGGCCTCCCATGATAGCTGCAGGCTACATATCCTCAAACCTTGTAGAGGCTGCCATTGAGTTTTTGGGATTATCAGCATCCCTATTTTCATGCTGTGATGAGGATTCATTCCATCTTGCAGAGAGGAGCATGCTTGATGCTGTATTCCTGGATGACCCCCTCCAGGCGTACCGGCGGGACCTTGATTTTGTTCCAATTGCCTATGACCACCTGGTCCTTGTTGGTAGGAGTGTTAATGATATCAGGGAACTTGATGGCTCCTCCTTCGTGGGGGTTTCCGGGTCGGCCCAGAGGCTGGCATGGGAGGTCCTCTCAGAGGCCGGTGTGGAATTTGAGGTTGTCAGGGAGGTGAGGTCCCCCTACCATGCCTACAGAATTGTCAGGAATGAGCAGGGGCTGAGCACATTCCTAAATGCTAGTCAATTCCAGGGTTCTGACATCCTTAGGGCTGAGACAAGGCACGTTATAAGCGCCGTGAAGTGCCGTGATGGTGAGGGGGTCCATGAACTGCTGGAGTTCCTCACCGGTGAGGGCCAGGCCCTGGTTGCTGAAGCAGGCTTTGAACCCCTTCACTGACCAAAACTTAAAACATTTCTGGAATCAGTTACCACGATCTGAGGACTATAACAAATAGGTTATAATCCCGATCCAGAAGAGCCCTGGTGAAGCTATAGGCATGTGAAGAAATTCACAGGTTATAACGAATAATCCAATCAGATTATAAACCAACCCAGACAGAATTAACCCAGATTCAGGTGATCCTATGAGTGAAGACAGAGACCTTCTTGCTGTTGGACATACCGCCTTCGATTACATAATACAGCTGGATGAATTCCCAGAACCCAACTCATCAACAGCCATAAAACGCATGAGGAACCTTCATGGGGGAGCAGCCGCAAATGTTGCCCTGGTGGGATCAATGCTGGGTCTTAGAACATCCCTTGTCTCCGCGGTTGGAGGCGACTTTGAGGGTTCGGAGTACAGGGAGCTCCTTGAGTCAAGTGGTATAGACACCAGTTCCATGATCATGGTGCCCGAGGAAAGCACCCCAACAGCCTTTGTGATGACCGATTCAGATCACAACCAGATAAGCTATTTCTACTGGGGCGCTGCAAGGTACTTCAAATGCGCCGAGACACCTGAGGATGCAATAAGATCTGCCCGTGCAGTGCACCTCGCAACCGGTGATCCCTCCTTCAACTGCAGGTGCGGGGAATTTGCAAGGTCCCTTGATAAGATAATAAGCTTTGACCCGGGCCAGGACCTCCACATGTACTCCCGCAGCCAGCTGGAAAGGGCAGTTGGTGTATGCGACATACTCTTCGGCAACCACCATGAAATAGATCGCATATGCAGCAAACTGTCAGTGGATATCCAGGGCCTCAGGGAGATGGGTCCCGGGGTGGTGGTTAAGACCTACGGCAAGGAGGGAAGCATCATATACTCAGATGATGTGATAAGGATAGACGCCATACCCAGGGAGGCCGCCGACCCCACAGGTGCGGGGGACTCCTACCGTGCTGGCTTCATGAGGGCCTACCTCCAAGGCGCAGACCTTGAAACATGCGGACGGTTCGCATCCGCAGTCGCATCATTCATAGTTGAGGAGGAGGGCACCCAGACAAACATCCCCGACACCGGAAAGGTCATGAAGCGCTTCGTTGAGCACTGGGGCTACGAACCGGTGATATGAGGACTCACTTAAACTGTGACAAACAGATATGCGGTCATGGAAGCAGCCAGTGACGGAGGACATCAAAGATCCTTTAAGAGTATTAACGGGGTCTGAAACAGTAGTTTTTATAACTGGAGGGATCCAATCAATATGATATCCACAGATCTTATTTCCGCTGATCCAGATCATACCCCAAGGGGTTAAGGGTCAAACCAGAAGGGTGATTAGATGACTCAAATGGATGAAGCTAAAAAAGGTGTTATAACAGATGAAATGAAAGCGGTGGCGGAGGCAGAGAACGTCACCCCAGAGTTTGTGAGAAGAGGAGTTGCCAGCGGGAAAATAGCCATCCCAAGCAACCTTAACCGTGAAGATGTTGCAGCTGTCGGCATAGGCGCAGGTCTGAGGACCAAGGTCAACGCCACCATAGGAACATCCACAGACATCGTCGACTTTGAAATGGAGGAGAAGAAGGCCAGAATTGCAATTGAAAACAGGGCAGACACACTCATGGAGCTCTCAGTCGGCGGCGACCTTGATGAGATAAGGAGAAGAATCCTTGACATCTCACCCATACCCGTTGGGAGCGTGCCGGTCTATCAGGCAGCCATTGAGACCATAAGGGAGAAGGGTGCTGCCATCTACATGGACGAGGACGTCATGTTCAGGGCCATTGAGAAACAGGCAAAGGATGGTATAGACTTCATGGCCATCCACTGCAGTGTCAATAGGGAAACCCTCAGGAGGCTCAAAAGGCAGGGCCGTGAAGGCGGCCTTGTGAGCAGGGGAGGGGCCTTCGTATCAGCATGGATGGTTGAAAACGGGCTGGAAAACCCCCTCTATGAGAACTTCGATTACATACTGGAGATTGCGAAGGAGCACGACTTCGTGCTTTCAATGGCCAATGCCATGCGCGCCGGTGCCATCGCAGACTCAACCGACAGGGCCCAGGTACAGGAGCTCATAGTACTCGGTGAACTCATCGACAGGGCAAGGGAGGCCGGTGTCCAGACCATCGTTGAGGGTCCGGGCCACATACCCCTCAATGAGATAAAGGCCAATGTTATACTACAGAAGAAACTCTGCAGGGGAGCCCCATTCTACATGCTGGGACCCATAGTCACAGATATAGGTGCAGGTTATGACCACATAGTGTCATCCATAGGGGCAGCCGCATCAGCAGCTGCAGGTGCAGACTTCATATGCTATGTCACGCCGGCAGAACACCTCGCCCTCCCATACCCCGATGATGTGAAGGAGGGTGTCATAGCAACAAGGATAGGTGCCTACGTGGGTGACATGGTCAAGGGCGTCCACAGCGGAGAGAAGGACCTTGAAATGGCCAACGCCCGTAAGAAGCTCAACTGGGAGGCCCAGTTCGATGCAGCCATGTGCCCTGCTGAAGCGAGGCGCATAAGGGATGAGAGGCCCCCTGAGGACCCGGACACCTGTACAATGTGCGGGGAGTACTGCGCCGTCAAGATCGTTAACGAGTGGCTTGACAGTGCAGATACAAGGATCTTCGACTGAAACCCCCCGCTCCTTTTTTTGAGAAGATTAATATATTTTGAAGTTCACACACTTTTTTATCTCACTGATTCTATCACGTTTTTATACAGGTGATCTCTTTGAAGCACTGGATTGAAAGGATAGCTGATGAACTTAAGGATAGGGATGTTGACGAGCACGTTGTTGCCAGTGGAACATCCATATCAGGCTCAATACATATAGGGAATTCCTGCGACGTTTTCATAGCAAGCTCCATAGCCAATTCACTCAAAAGGGACGGCTTCAAATCAAGGACCGTCTGGATAGCCGACGACCACGACCCCCTCAGAAAGGTGCCCTACCCCCTCCCAGAAAGTTATGAGAAGTACCTCGGGGTGCCCTATTCCATGATACCCTGCCCTGAGGGCTGCTGTGAGAGCTTCGTCGAACACTTCCAGAGGCCCTTCCTGGAGGCCCTTGAAAGGTTCAGGATAAGGGTCGAGCACTACTCCGGGGCCCGCATGTACACGGAGGGCCTCTACAATGATTACATAAGAACATCCCTTGAAAGGGCCCATGATATAAGGGAGATATTCAACAGGTTCAGGGACAGGCCCCTGAGGGATGACTGGCTACCCTACAACCCCATCTGTGAGAAGTGTGGCCGTGTGAACACGACGGAGGCCTATGACTTTGATGGAGATACTGTGAGGTACAGGTGTAAATGTGGCTTCGATGGGGAGATGGATATAAAATCCGGCCACGGTAAACTCACATGGAGGGTTGAGTGGGCTGCCAGGTGGAAGATCCTCGGCGTCACCTGTGAACCCTTCGGTAAGGATCATGCAGCAAGTGGAGGCTCCTATGACGTCAGCAGCATCATATCAGAGGAGATATTCGAGTACCCTGCGCCCTACCCTGTACCCTATGAGTGGATAACCCTCAGGGGGGAGGCCATGTCCAAGTCAAGGGGCGTCTTCTTCACGCCGGGCCAGTGGCTTGAGATAGGACCCCCTGAAAGCCTCAACTACTTCATATTCCGGAGCAAGCCCATGAAGCACAAGGACTTCAACCCTGACATGCCATTCCTTGACCTCATGGACCAGTTCGACAGGACAGAGAGGATCTACTATGGGCTGGAGGATGCTGCATCAGAGAAGGAGGAAGAGAAACTCAGGAACATATACCGGGTTTCGATGATAGAGGAATTCGATCTACCACTCAGGCCATCCTATCGCTTCATGACGGTCGCCTGCCAGATAGCAGGGGATGACCCTGAAAGGCTCTACGACATCCTCAAAAGGAATTCACAGCTCCCAGAGGAATTTATGGACCTTGACCTGGATCAGCTCACAGATAAACAGCTTGAACAGTTAAATGAACGTGTAGAGAACGTTAAAAACTGGTTAAGGCTTTACGCCCCTGAATTCGTCAAGTTCCATGTTCAGGAGGAGCTTCCTGATGTTGAATTATCAGAGCCCCAGATGAAATTCCTCCATGAAGTTGCGGACCTCATGGAGTCCAGGGAGATGACCGCCGAGGAACTCCACGACGAGATGTACAGCATACTCCGAAGGCATGGACTTAAACCCCAGAAGGCATTCCAGGCAATATACAGGGTCCTCATAGGTAAGAAGATGGGTCCAAGGGCAGCCTCCTTCCTCCTCTCACTTGAGAGGGACTTCGTTATAAGGAGGCTCAGACTGGAGGCCTGATATGAAGATCAGGATAGTTGAAAGGGAGGTCATGAACCCCCTGGCGGATACCTGCATGGATGAGATTCCCGTCAACAGAATAGGTGATGTCAGGACAGTCACACTCCTCGACAACACCAAACCAGGCGCAAGGACAATACTGGAGGCTGTTGAGTCCTCTCTGGAAAGTTTAAGATTCCTGTGGTCAAAGAAACCTGCAGGTGCGCCTGCAACAGAGGCCCAGATCAATGGGGCCAGACAGGGTGACCTCTGCATACTCGCCCTGGGTGACTGTGGATCCTGCACAACCTGGGTGATCCTCGACGCAATTCGCCTGGAGGGTATGGGGGTTCCAACAATCTCCATCTGTTCAGACCGTTTCAGGGAGTATGCAGAGAAACTTGCAGCCGCCCACGGGATGCCTGACCTCCGGATAGTTGAGATAGAACACCCCATAGCTGGACTGGAGTCTGAGGATATCCTCAGAAAGGCAAGGAAGATAATTCCATCAATACTGGAACATCTGAGGTGATAGGTTGGTTAAAATTGATAAATCATGCGGATGCCTCATAGATGACCTCCTGGATGATAACAGGCTCTGCGGTTCCTCAGGGGAGGATATGAAGGTCATGGTCGACCCTGACCCTGAGAGGATCAGCCTTGAGTTTTATGAGAAGAGGATGACCGACGGCCTCCCCATAATACCCCCAACACAGGTACGTGTGGAGAAATTCTACAGGTACACCTCCCGGGATCCCGGGGATGTCATAGCAGCATTACCCCCAAGGATGGGGATGGCGACCGTGGAGAAGGTGGCTGTTAACGCGGTCATGGCCGGCTGCATACCACAGATGATGCCGCTCCTCGAGTCATGCATTGAGGGTATCGGAAGGGAGGAATTCAACCTTGCAGGTATAAACGCCACCACCCACCCTGTAGCCGTTGCTGTGGTGGTCAATGGGCCTGTTGTCAGGGACCTGAACTTCAACCCGGGGGCCGGGTGCCTTGGACCCGGAAACCTTCCAGGTGCAACCCTGGGGCGTGCACTGCGGCTCTGCCTCATGAACATAGCAGGGGCTGTTCCGGGTGTGGGGGACCATGCCACAATGGGTTCCCCTGCAAAGTACAGCTACTGCCTTGCAGAGAATGAGGATGAGAGCCCCTGGGAGCCATTACACGTTGAGAGGGGCCTATCAGGAGATGATAGTGCTGTTACCCTCCTGGGGGTTGAGGCACCCCATAATGTGAATGACCACCGGAGCAGGGAGCCCGAGGACCTCCTTGACACCATAATCCATACGGCCTCAACTGCCGGCTGCAACAACAGCCACGTCCCGGGGGAGCTTCTTGTGATAATGAGCCCGGAACATGCAGAGACCCTTGCATCCCATGGATGGACCCGGGATGACGTCAAGGACTATATCCATGAGGGGGCAGTTGTACCTGCAGGGCTGGCTGACCGTGGGGGCAGGAAGCTGGATGATTGTCTCATTGTGGATGGTATGGTCCATCTAACGAGGAGCCCCTCTGACGTTGTTCTCGTTGTGGCGGGTGGGGTGGGAAGGCACACCATGATAGCCCATGGATTCGGTGGCTCATCAGAGTCCCAGACAGTTCCTGTGAGGTTCCCTGAAGATTGAAGCCTCCAGTGGTTCTCTGACTTACATTCTATTTTTTGATTCTATAACATTCCTTAGAACTAGATCCTCCAGGCCTAGAGCACTCTTAAGGGCGTTTTTTTAACTGATTTATTATAATAGAGCGATATTATCCCCATATTGGTCACCAATGTATTAAAGCCTGCGCAAATACGCATAAACGAGAAACTAAAGGCAACTATCATTGAAGAAAGGTAGGAATTCCGCGCAGAGAAACCATTAAACAGGTTGTTTGGCTCAAATTAGGAATACTGGAATGTTAGAGCAGATGAAAGCTTTTTTAGTGATTATATCGGTTATATACCTCCTGGGCTACGATAATACCCTTCTAGCTTCGAATAAGGTGATCTGTAACTCCCTCACCTAATCCCCATCCGTTAACTTAAAAGATCTGATATCCAGAACGAGACTCCCTGGATCCTTATATGGAGCTCATAGTTCAGTATCAGTTTTCATGGTCTACTGGAGACAGTGAAAAGTCAGTGTCTATAGGCGAATTCCTGACAAAAAATAGAGCCAATTTAAAAGGGCGCTCCCCCCAAGTAAACCGTTATCCATGATCCAGAGTGTCATGAATCTGAAAGGAGGAGGTGGGTGAATGAGCAAAGAAGTGCTTGACCCCTTCAGGTCTCCATTCAGAATATAAGGAGAATTCCAGATGATGACCCTGCAAAATATAAGGGATAAGGTTCCAGTCAATAGCTGAAATCATCATGGACATTACAGGTTTATTCTTCGTCTATCAAGAAGTTCCTGCTGTTTGCCCCGGTTCCAGCCCCCGCTTGAGGACTTGGCCCGGCCAACCTGCTGGACGTAACCCGTGATCCGGTCATACCACTCAACCTCATCCCTCTCACCGCAGCGTGCACAGGAATCCTGCAGCCCCCTCATGAGGGTCTTGCACCTCAGGCAGAAGCTGAGGGCGTTGCTGTACGCCCAGAAGCCTATGTCACTCCTCCTGCAGATCCTCCTTGTGAGGCCCCCGAGGGCTTCAGGGTCAGGTTTTGCTTCACCCAGCCAGGCATTGAATATGTGCCCCCCCGGTGTCAGGGGGTGGTACTTCTCCTCGATCCTTATCTTTTCAACAAGGTCCACCTCTGCATTCACGGGTGTGTGGCTTGAGTTGGTGTAGTAGTATGCACCCTCTGTGCCCTGGAGCACCGCCTCCTCAGGGTAATGCTCATGGTCCAGCATTGCGAACCTGTGGGCTGTGGACTCTGCCGGTGTCTGGAGGACGCTCCACCGCCATCCTGTCTCCTTCTTGAGTTCAGCTGCACGTTCATTTATGTGCTCTATAACCTTCAGGCCGAATCTGTTGGCTTCAGGGTCCTGTATACCCACCCCGAGGTGGTACTCGAGCATCTCATTGAGTCCCGTGAATCCGAAGCTCATTGTCGCATTCTCTATACGGTAGTACCTCTCTCCGTCTATCTCCTGGGAGAGGAATGGGAGCAGGTGGTAGTCGTCTAGGCATCTCTGGGCCTGGCTCCTCCTTATCCTGAGGACCTCCACCGCCATGTCAATGTACTCATCAAGGTACTCGAAGAGTTCATCATCATCCCGTGACTGGTAGGCTATCCTTGGGAGGTTGAGGGTTATGTAGGCAAGGTTCCCTGTCCTGAAGCAGTCCTTCTCCCAGTCCCCTGTCCAGTTATCTGCGAGACTCGTACGGCAACCCATGTAGTTGGCCATACTGCCCCTGTAGTCCGCCAGCATGTTTATGAAGTAGGCTGTACCGTACTTGGATGCCAGTTCATGGACCAGGTTCAGTTCCTCATCGAATTCGCCCCTGAAGGTCTCCCTCCGGAGGGAGTATATGGTGTTGGGGAAGAGGTGGGGCTTCCCATCAGCATCACCCTCCAGGAGGACCTCAGTGAATGCCCTTGTGAGGAGCCTTGCCTCCTCAGCGAAGTCACCGTAGACGCCAGCGTATTCCCCGCGGGGCCCATAGGCAGGTTCATCCTCAAGGAACTCCGGGACCCCGAACTCCAGGTTTATGCTTGTGAATGGTACCTGGCTTCCCCTTGCAGCGTAGGCCATGTTGAGGTTGAATATGAACATCTGGACCGCCTGTTTGATCTTCTCATAGGGCAGCCCTGCGGCGAAGGGCGCCACGAAGACGTTCCAGAGGCTCATGGCCTGGCCGCCTGACATGTTCTGCTGGGATGCCAGCATTATCTCCCCTGCATGGTTCATGAGGGTTTCAAGGTGCTTTGGTGGTCCTGCAACAGATGTATGGTCACCTGTACCGTCAACCCTCAGTCCATGCCTTATGAAAAGACGGAGATCGTGCTGCAGACAGTTGAGTGGCCGTGCAGCGAAGAATTCAAGGTCATGGATGTGTATGTCTCCTGACATGTGGGCGTCTGCGAGCCTTGAGGGGAGTATGTGGAGCAGTGTGTACTGTTTGAGGGCCTCATCAGCCACGTACTTGTGGACGGTTTCAGGGTTGTGGATCATGTTGGCGTTGTCCCTGGAACCGTTCTCTATGAGGTTTGTGATGTTGTAGACCGGGATCCCGAGACGTGTGTACCTCTTCCTGAGGGTTTCAAGGCCGTGCTCTATGAGCTTTGTGTTCACAACCTCCCTTATCATGGGGGCTGTGAGGTATTCCACATTCAGTTTCTTGAGCTCCCTCCAGACCTCGGTGGCGATTTCCCTTGCAACGTCCTCTGAGGCTCCTGCCTCCCTTATGAGGTTGTCCTCTATCTTCTTCTGATCAAAGGTCTCTATCTTATCCCTTGACGTCCTCACCCTGAGCCTGTTGGCTGCAAGGTAACGATCTGCCAGTTCCTCATCAACCTTCCTGAGGGAGTCGTAGACCAGGATCTTTATCTCCTTGGTGGTTATCCCATTGTAGACAGACCTTGCAACCTCTGAGGCCACATTCTCTGAGGTCCATAAACTGGCCCCCAGGTTTAGGAGGGATTTTACAAGCTTTTCATGGCTGAACTTTTCCCTTACGCCATTATTTTTCAGTACACATGTTTCTGCCTTTGTTGGCATTGCAGCCAGAAGACGTGAATCATCAACCACAAGATCACCACATAACTCCTTATAAAATCTAATCTCTCAGTGTAATTTATTATGTTCACCAAACCTCTTAAAGGTGCCGTGAACCCCTTAAAAAGCATCCGCTGATTAATAACACCCTTATAATGTTTTCGATAATTATTATTATATTATTTGTTTAATAAAGCATTTATATTGTGGAACTGTTCGTATAGGGAGAAATTAAGGGGCTCTGACAGAAATAAAAATTAATTGAAATTAAAAACTCTATTCAAGCTTTATCTGAACTGCGCCTATCCGTGGTGCCAGTACATTGTAGAAGAGGGCTGTGAGCCCATACACTATGAATGTGCAGATGAATGCACCGACTGTTAGAGCCACCAGTATCAGGATGCCTGCAGTGTACTCCCCTGCAATGGACAAGATGATCAGGGCTATTATTCCCACTATTAAACCCAGGAGGGCGGCTATTGACCCTGTTATGAGTCCAAGTGGTATGGCCTCTATCCCATCTATACTCACAAGTCCATCAACGGTCTCACTGAGTTTCAGTTTTATGGGTGTTATCCTGGCTGACAGGAAGTTGTATAGAAGAAGACCTATGGCGATCACTATGAATGATACCACGAATGTCATTACCGGTGTTAAAACGATGTTTATGATGGTCCCAAGTGCCGTTGCAGATCCAACCGCGGCCATGCTTGATACAGCCGATGGTTCAACCGTCTTTGCAATGCTGGTTATTGTGCTGAAGAATACCCACTGGAGAGGGGCTGCTAAAAGCTGGTATATGAAGTTCAGGATAGCCGCAACAGCAGAGAGTATCAGTGACGTGCTCACGATGTCAAAGGACTCAACCTTCTCCATACCTGTCAGGGCAAGCTTGATACCTCCAAGGCGTGGTGTCAGTCCATTGTAAATGTATGCCCTCAGAAAAGATTCCACAATGCTGAGCAGAAATGTCCCCACAGGTAGGACCACCAGCCCAACAACGGATATGCCAGTAATTAGCCCCCCAAAGGCCCTCAATTCGGCTGGAAGAGCAGATGAAATTGCCCCAGCGAATATAAGGATCAGAAGAGCGAAGATGAATGCCCATATCGCCCCTATGGAGGAGTTCATTATTGTGTAGGGAACAACCCTCACAGACTTTATTTCTTTTAACTCCATCTTATCACCATAATGATCTATGGTGACAGGACATATAAAAAATTTATGAGAAGATTTTGTTGAGGTATTAAGGAGAATAGGGGTCCTTCATGTGCTCAAAGCCATTTCTCTGATTCCTCCAGGACCCTCTCAACGATCCTCCTGGATGAGCCGATGTAGGTCTCAGGGTCCATTATCTCTTCAAGGTCCTCCTCTGTAACGTAATCCATGATCTCAGGGCTCTCAAGGACCACATCCCTCAGGCTCCTTCCCGTCCTGCTGGCCTCAATGGCACACCTGCGTACAGCTGCATATGCTGTCTGCCGACCCATACCCCTCCTTGTTAGCTCGGCCATGAGTCTCTCAGCCATTATGAGGCCCCCTGTAAATTCAAGGTTCCTCTTAATGTTCTCTGGATAGAACACTAGGTTGCCCAGGACATCCAGTGTCAGTTTCAGTATGTAGTCGGTGAGGATGCATGCCTCGGGCAGAATTATGCGCTCGGATGATGAATTCGTGAGGTCCCTCTCATGCCATAACGGGTTGTTCTCAAGGGCGGCGACAACATAGGACCTTATAACACGCGCAATACCACATATCCTCTCTGCAGTTATGGGGTTCATCTTATGGGGCATGGTACTGCTGCCCACCTGTTTCTCAGGATCGAATTTCTCTCCGACCTCCATTATCTCTGTTCTCTGGAGGTTCCTGATTTCAAGGGCTATCTTATCGAGGGTTGTGGCTATATTGGCAAGGACCATTATAAACTCTGCATGGTTGTCCCTCTGGACCACCTGGTTGGATATGAGGACCGGTCTGAGCTCCAGTATCTCTGAAACCCTCTCATGGACCTCCAGGCCCTCCTCACCCAGGGCCGCAGTGGTCCCGACGGCTCCTGTCATCATCCCGACGCAGAGCCTCTCACTGCATGCATCAAGGCGCTCCAGGTGCCTGTGAATCTCATCCGCCCAGAGGGCGAACTTCATGCCATAGGTGGTCGGGAGGGCGTGCTGTCCATGGGTCCTGCCGATGCAGACCCTGTCCCTGTTTTCATCCGCCAGTTCAAGGAGGACCTCAAGCAGCCCGGTGAGTTTATCCCTGAGAACCGATATTGACTCCCTGAGAAGCAGGGAGTTGGATGTGTCAACGATGTCATTGGATGTTGCACCGAAGTGAACATATTCCCCTGCGTCACCCTCGCACTGCTCTGCAAGGGCCCTGACAAGAGATGCTATATCATGTTTTGTCTCCCTCTCAATCTCGTTAACCCTTTCAAGGGTAACAAACTCGGTGCTGGCCTTCCTGACTATCTCAGAGGCAGCTTCCTCGGGTATGATTCCAAGTTCGCCCTCTGCCTGTGCCAGGGCTGCCTCAACGTCCAGCATCTTCTGGAGCTTATTTTCAGCCTCCCATATAACCTTCATTTCAGGTGTCCCGTACCTGAATTCAACTGGATGAATGGCCATCTTAACACTCCTCTATCATCCCGAAAATCTGAGTACAAGGCAGAAGACTGCCAGTATTATGCTCATCACAACTACCTGTTCCGGTGTTAGTTTCGGTCCCTTCGTCTCCTCTTCAAAGTACCTTACAAGACCTGCACCGCTGGGTGGAAGTGTCTTCTTATCCTTCTTTGCCATGAGAAATCACCATAAGTTTGATGTATAAAACCTTATTATACTCTGCAGATACCATATAATATAAGTTTCACCGGATGCTGAAAATGAGCTGGATGGAACAGATTCAGATAGAGTTCAAGTTTAAGCCGTGTGATGAATCATGAGGGACTACTTCGATGAGCTTGAAAGGGAGACAGAACGACTCTATGAAATCGCCAGGAAGGCGAGGGGCCGTGGGCTTGATGTAAGCACCAATCCAGAGATACCCCTTGCAAAGGACCTTGCTGAACGTGTTGAGGGGCTTGTTGGTCCGGAGGGTATAGCCAGGAGAATAAAGGAACTTGAAGGTGACAGGGGACGTGAGGAGGTTGCTTTCCAGATCGCAGCTGAGATAGCCTCCCAGTCCGTTCCCGAAGACAACCTTGAGGAAAGGGAAAAACTGGCAGACCAGGCCCTGAGGACTGCCCTTGCAATACTCACAGAGGGCGTGGTTGCAGCGCCCCTTGAGGGTATAGCCAGGGTCAGGATAAAGGAGAACTTTGACAGATCCCGGTACCTGGCAGTGTACTTCGCAGGCCCCATAAGGAGTGCCGGTGGTACGGCAGCCGCCCTATCAGTCCTCATAGCAGATTACATACGCCTTGCTGTGGGCCTGGACAGGTACAAGCCCACGGATAGGGAGGTTGAACGGTACGTTGAGGAGGTTGAACTCTATGAATCAGAGGTCACAAACCTCCAGTACTCGCCGAAACCCGATGAGGTGCGTCTTGCAGCCCGCGAAATCCCTGTTGAGGTGACAGGGGAGCCCACAGATAAGGTGGAGGTGTCCCACAGGGACCTTGAGAGGGTTGAAACAAACAACATCCGCGGGGGGGCCCTCCTGGCCATGGTTGAGGGGGTTATACAGAAGGCCCCCAAGGTACTCAAGTACGCAAAGCAGCTGCAACTTGATGGCTGGGAATGGCTTGAAGAATTCTCAAAGGCTCCCAAGAAGGGCGAAGGAGAGGAAAAGGTTGTTGTGAAGGCAGACAGTAAATACGTTGAGGACATAATAGGTGGAAGGCCCGTCCTTGCCTACCCATCAGAAAAGGGTGCCTTCAGGTTGAGGTACGGGAGGGCCCGTAACACAGGCCTTGCTGCCATGGGGGTGCACCCGGCCACCATGGAGCTCCTCCAGTTTCTGGCCGTCGGGACCCAGATGAAGATCGAAAGGCCAGGTAAGGGTAACTGTGTTGTCCCGGTTGATACAGTAGATGGGCCCGTGGTCAAGCTCAGAAACGGTGACGTTATACGGGTTGAGGATGTTGAAACAGCCTCAAGGGTCAGATCAGAGGTTGAGGAGATACTATTCCTCGGTGATATGCTGGTGGCCTTCGGGGAGTTTTTAAGGAACAACCACGTCCTCATGCCTGCTGGCTGGTGCGAGGAGTGGTGGATACAGACCATCCTCTCATCCGATAAATACCCTGAAGATGATCCCCTCAATCTCTCATACTACAGGACCCGCTGGAATGAAATGGAAGTGGATGCCAGGGAGGCCTTCCGGATTTCAGAGGAATACGATGTGCCCCTGCATCCACGCTACACCTACTTCTATCATGATGTGACCGTCAGGGAGCTCAACATGCTCAGGGAGTGGCTTAAAACCTCCCGGCTGGAGGATGAACTCGTCCTTGACCTCAGGCCAGAGAAGAGGATCCTGGAGGTCCTCGGGGTTCCGCACAGGGTGAAGGACTCGATGGTGGTTATAGGGTATGATGACGCCTATGCTCTGCTAAAAACCCTCAGAAAGCCCCTTGAGGATTCATCCGATACCGTGGGGTCACTTAACATGGTATCATCTGTCAGGATAATGAAGAAGGCCCCAACCTACATCGGCACGCGTGTCGGCAGGCCTGAAAAGACAAAGGAGCGGAAGATGAGGCCTGCACCCCACGTCCTCTTCCCCATCGGTAAGTATGGGGGTAGCCGGCGTAACATAGCCGACGCTGCAAAGAAGGGCTCAATTGTGGTTGAAATAGGGCGCGCCACATGTCCATCATGCAGGGTCAGCTCCATGCAGTCCATCTGCCCTAGCTGCGGATCAAGGACCGTGATAGGAGAGCCTGGTAGGAGAAAGATCAACCTGGCAGCGCTCCTGAAGAGGGCGGCTGAAAATGTTTCGGTGCGTAAGCTGGATGAAATAAAGGGGGTTGAGGGCATGATATCCACTCAAAAATTCCCTGAACCCCTTGAAAAGGGCATACTGAGGGCTAAGAATGATGTTTACACCTTCAAGGATGCCACAATACGCCATGACTCCACTGACCTCCCCCTGACACACTTCACGCCCAGAGAGGTTGGTGTGAGTGTTAAGAGGCTCAGGGAGCTCGGGTACACCAGGGACTGCTATGGTGATGAACTTGAGGATGAGGACCAGATACTTGAACTGAGGGTCCAGGATGTTGTCATATCAGAGAACTGTGCAGACTACCTGGTGAGGGTTGCCTGCTTCGTCGATGACCTCCTCGAGAGGTTCTATGGCCTTGAAAGGTTCTACAACGTTAAAACAAGGGATGACCTTGTGGGTCACCTGATAGCAGGCCTCGCACCCCACACCTCAGCTGCTGTCCTTGGGAGGATCATAGGGTTCACGGGTGCATCTGCATGCTACGCCCATCCATACTTCCATTCAGCCAAGAGGAGGAACTGTGACAGTGACGAGGACTCTGTGATGCTCCTCCTGGACGCACTACTCAACTTCTCAAAGTCCTATCTACCCAGTTCAAGGGGCGGGAGCATGGACGCTCCCCTTGTTTTATCAACGAGGATCGATCCAGAGGAGATCGATGATGAATCCCACAACATAGACACCATGGACATGATACCCCTTGAGGTCTATGAGAGGAGCTTTGACCACCCGAGGCCTGCGGAACTTCTTGATGTTATAGATAACGTCGAAAAGCGCCTCGGGAAGCCCGAACAGTACACGGGTCTCATGTTCTCCCATAACACCTCAAGCATAGATGAGGGTCCGAAGGTGTGCCTCTACAAGATGCTCCCCACCATGAAGGAGAAGGTTGAATCCCAGATAACCCTTGCAGAGAAGATAAGGGCCGTTGATCAGAGGGGTGTTGTTGAGGGCGTCCTCATGTCACACTTCCTCCCTGACATGATGGGTAACATAAGGGCCTTCTCACGCCAGAAGGTCCGATGCACAAAGTGCAACCGGAAGTACCGTCGCATACCCCTCAGCGGGGAGTGCAGATGCGGGGGGAACCTTGTGCTCACCGTCTCCAAGGGTTCCGTCATAAAGTACCTTGAGATATCAAAGGACCTCGCATCAAGGTACCCCATAGACCCGTACCTGATGCAGCGCATAGAGATACTTGAGTACGGTGTCAACTCCCTCTTTGAGAGTGACCGGTCAAAACAGAGTTCACTGGACGTATTCCTCTAAACCGATGGACTCACAGTTTGCGTTCCAGATACTTCGAAATCATGATTAAGCTTCTCACTGCCCCTCCCTCAACCTTCTTGCAGGTGGTGTGTACCCCCTGAGGGTGAGTGAAAGGGACACCACGGTCACTGAACTGAGGGCCATGGCCATGCCCGCGTATTCCGGTCGGAACACAATCCCCAGGGGGTAGAGGGCCCCGGCAGCCAGTGGTATCAGAACAACGTTGTAGGCGAAGGCCCAGAAGATGTTCTGCCGGATCCTTGATATGACCTTCCCTGCAAGCTGTAGGGCCGCTGGAACATCAAGGGGGTCATCCCCCATGAGGACAACCTCACCGGCCTCCCTTGCTATGTCTGTTCCGCTACCAACAGCCACCCCCAGGTCTGCCTCTGCAAGTGCAGGTGCATCGTTTATACCGTCGCCCACAAAGGCAACCCCTTCACCCCCATCCCTGAATTCAGCCACCCTTGCCGCCTTATCCCCGGGGAGGACCCCTGCAATCACTGTATCTATCCCAACCTCACGGGCCACTGCCTCCGCAGTATTCCTGTTATCTCCGGTTATCATTGCAGTACCTATCCCCATCCTATCCAGTTCCCGGACAGCCAGCGCTGAACCCTCCTTTATCTCATCGGAGACTGCTATGATTCCCTTCACCTCCCCATCGACTGCGACTATGACCACGGTCTTGCCATCTGATTCAAATTTTTCAGGGTCCCAGCGGTCGATGGGGATGCCGTATCTCTCCATGAGGGCCCGGTTACCTGCAAGTACATGGTGCGATTTCACCCTCCCCTCAAGGCCCATGCCGGGTATGGCCCTGAATTCCTCAGCCTCAGGAACATCAACACCCTCCTCCTCAGCCCTCTCAGTTACTGCAGCTGCTATTGGGTGCCTGGATTTTCTTTCAAGGGCTGCTGCCAGTCCAAGCACATCACCAACAATGTCTGTGACCCTGGGCCTTCCACGTGTCAGGGTGCCTGTCTTATCGAAGATCACACAGGATATCCTGTCGGACAACTCAAGGGCCTCACCCTTCTTTATGAGTATTCCAAGTTCAGCCCCCCTCCCTATACCTGCCGTGACAGCGGTTGGGGTTGCAAGGCCCAGTGCGCATGGGCAGGCCACCACAAGTACAGATATGAGGACCGTGAGGGATATCAGGAGCCCGGCGCCCTCAACAAGGTACCAGAACAGAAAAGCTGATGTTGCGACAAGCAGAACCGCGGGTATGAAGTAGGATACTACCCTGTCAGCAATCCTCTGGATGGGTGGCTTTGATGCCTGGGCCCCTTCAACCAGTCTTATTATCCCTGAAAGGAAGGTTTCATCACCGGTTCGTTCAACCCCGAACCTCAGGATGCCATCGGTGTTTATTGTTCCTGCAACAACCTCTGATCCAGGTTTTTTAAGGACAGGGAGGGGCTCGCCTGTTATCATGGATTCATCCACGTAGGATGATCCCTCCATGACCCTTCCATCAGCCGGTACCCTGTCCCCGGGCCTCACGATGACCTCATCACCCACCTCTATGTCATGGATCCTCACCTCAACTTCCCTGCCGTCCCTTAGGACCGTGGCGGTGTCTGGCTGGAGTTCCATGAGTCTCCTGACGGCCTCTGATGTTTTACCCCTGGCACGTGCCTCCAGGTACCTTCCTAGGGTGAGGAAGGATGCCAGCATCAGTGCGGTGTCATAGAACATGAAATCGGAGGGGAGAATCCCTGAGGTGCCAAGGATGCTTGAAAGGAATGCCACACCTATACCCATTGAGTACATTACATCCATGTCAAGTGTCCCTGATCTAAGTGATCTGAGAGCACCCCTGAATATTGGTCCTGAGACATAGATGAAGGGTATGATTGAAACGAGGAGTATGAATACACCCCCTCCGGGGGGGTGTAAACCGAGGTACATCGCTGCCATGAGGGGAACTGAAACCCCGAACCCCACAATTATCCTTCTAAGTTCTGGTTTAAGGTCCTCCCTGACCTCTTCACCCTCCAGGCCCGTGACGGTGTATCCCAGACCCTCCACGGTCCTTCTGAGGTCCTCCACCGAGGTCAGGGAGGGGTTATATGATATGTAGGCCTTTTCAGCTGCAAGGTTGACTGTGGCGCTGCTCACACCCTCAAGTTCCCTAAGGGCAGATTCTATTTTCTGTGCGCACATCACGCAGCTCATACCACCCACAGCCATGGCTATGTTCTCGTTGAGTACAGTGTAGCCGGCATCCTCAATTGTGGCCTCCATGTCGGAGAGTTCCACCCTTCCAGGGTCGTATTCAATGGAAACTTTTCCCTCAACAAGGTTTACTGTGGCGTCACTGACACCATCAAGTCCTTTGAGGGCCTCCTCGATCTTTAGGGCGCATGCGGCGCACCCCATTCCACCTATCCTTATCGTTATTCTTTTCATTTACATTCCGCCAGATCCATGATTCAAGACCTGTAACTTCGGCCAATCACGAGACCAGGTCATCCCTGTAGATTATACCATCCCTTACAACCAGGAGTATGTTCAGGGGCCTGGAGAGTTCATCTATCTCCTCCACGGGATTCACCTCAGTTACAACAATATCTGCAATTTTACCCTTTTCTATTGAACCTATCCTGTCCTCCCACCCCATACATTCTGCTGCATTTATGGTTCCAGCCCTTATGGCTTCCAGTGGTTCCATACCTGTCTCTGTAAGGTAGGACAATTCAAGGAGGTTCATTCCATGCTCAACAACGCCTGAGTCTGTGCCCATAACCATCCGCACACCCTCATTGTAGGCCATCTCCATGTTCTCCCTGTGGACTCCTGCCACCTCAATGGCGTCCCTGCGGCTGTATTCTGCCAGTTCTCCCCTCATGGCCTTTTCATTGTTGAGGCGGGTTACCAGGAATGTTGGCACCAGGTAGACACCCCTTTCAGCCATCAACCTGGCGGTCCTTTTATCCAGGTAGGTTCCATGTTCAACTGAATGAACACCTGCCTTTATGGAATTCTTTATCCCCTGGAGACCATGGGCATGGACCATGACCCTTTTACCCCTGAATGATGCCTCCTCAACTATGGCTGCAAGTTCTGACGGTGTGAACTGGGTGTCTGATGGTCTGTCTGTGCTGCTCATGACTCCACCAGTTGCCATTACCTTCACAACATCCGCCCCTGCCCTCAGGACCTCCCTCGTCTTCTTCCTCACAGATGGGACCCCATCACAGATACCTGAAGGGAGACCCCTGTATCTCCTTTCAATGTTGAGTCCGGAACGTGTGTGAAAGTCGAAGTGGCCCCCTGTGATCGAGAGGGGTGTGACGCTTATCTGCATCCTGGGCGCCTGGATGATGTGCCGGTCGGAGGCCATCTTAACACCGAGGTCTGCAAGACCCGCGTCCCTTACCGTTGTAACACCTGCCTGCAGGGTGGCCCTCATATTCTCAAGGGCCCGGTAGAAGTAGAGTGAGAGTGGATCCTCAAGTTTGCTCTCTGTCCTGAATCCATCCTCCATTAGATGGGTGTGGAGGTCAATGAAGCCCGGGAGAATGAAATTATCGGAGGCATCAATAATCTCAAGGTCACTGATCTTACTCTCAATGGATTTTATCCTGCCGTTTTCAACAACCACGTACCTTCTATCATGCTCCCCGGAATAAATGTCCAGTAATTCACCCCTGACCGCAAATCTCATGGAATAACCCCTGAAAAGACCTTGAATGTTCATCTTCAATCATGTAAAAAATTATATATTGCGCTGAAACCTATATATTTAGGGGAAGTGAATGATATGTTTCCTGACTCCTTTTTATTGGATGAATCTGGTCAGTCATCCTCAGAGTATATACTCCTATTTGGGGCCATAGTGGTGATTGCTATACTGGCACTGGTAATCTACAGGTCATACTTCCAGAGGAGCAGTCTGAACTCTGCCCAGGACACCAAGGAGGTAAGGGGCAGTACAGATGCTGGAAGTGCCTCAGATAATCCCCCGGTGAATAATAGCTCAGGCCCGGGACCCGGACCAGACCCCATACCCCCATCATTCCCATGATAACTCCCTAAACTTAACTGCTGGTTCCAGCCAGCATTGCACCCCCTATATTCCTGATTTTGCCTCGTAGTTAGATAACAGGGTAGCTGCCATTACAGCTCCGGCCATGTTCATTGAGAGGTCCCTCATCGTGTCTGAGTAGAGGGCTGCAGTTGGCTCATAGTAGATTAAAAACCCTGTGATTTCATAGAGGAGACATAAGAAGACTGCTACTGATACCGTGAAGACTAACCTCTCCCAGTGGCCCAGCTTCCGTAGGGTGCCGTGTAGGAGTGTTGAAAGATAAACTGACACCACAAGGCCCGCAGTAAAGTGTTCCGCCATGTTCACTGCCAGGGGAGCCAATGATGCCAGAAGTTTCAGTGCAAATTCGGCGGGGGGATATAATATGAGTGTCAGGATGAATATCCTCCTTTTGTAGCCTTCAAGGAGACCCTCAGGTTTATAGATGATTAACAGGGTAGAGAAAAACAGTCCAGCAAGGAGCTTGAAGGTCAACCTGGGGTGGGAGCTGAGGAGTACTGTTAACCAGACAATCAGGAAGACTGGTAACCATTTATATGATGATTTAGGATTATCAGTAAGCATAAATGCATCCCCTTCAACACTCAAAAAATCCCTGATCTAAAATCCCAGCCAGAGGTTCCATTCTCTTAAGGGAAACGCCATAAATTATATAATCCATCAAAAATTATTATTGATGGTGATAGATGATGGAGATCAAATTTAACTGGAAGGCAGTTGTTTCTGGTATCATCCTTACTGTTATACTTGGACCCATCCTCAGATTGCTGATCCCATCATGGATGGGTGTGCTTTCTATCCTCCTGGCCTCTGTGGGCTGCGGTTACATTGCTGATAAGGATTACCTGAACGGTGCCATGAACGGCGTTATCATGGGGGCCTCCATTGGTATCCTGAACATCTTAATGGTCTACATCAAAACTGGCATCATGAACGTGGCCATCCTCTCAATACTCATATATGCCCTCGCAGGTGATATGAGTCTTGGATTCATTGGTGGGAGTGCCGGTAGCTTACTGAGATCCCTCAGGGATTAGAACCTGATTTTTCCCTCCTCGGCATCCACCTCAACCTCCATTGAATCCTCCATGACACCGAGGAGGTCCTCTGATGGTCTGTCCACCATGGGTATACCGGCCATTATGGCCCCTGTTGCGATTATTGGCTCGGCATTCAGGCATATTATGGCGGCAGGGGCTGTTCCATTCCTGGCCATCTGGTATATGACATAGGACCCCACTGTGGAGCCCTTACCGCCGGGTATGAGGATAACCTTTCCCCTCATGCTCCTACCATGGAGCGGATGTTTTCTATCAATAACCTCCCCTGTGCTGGGGTCAACCCCTCCCAGAAAGCTCAATGGTTCATCTGATACTAGAAGGGGACCTCTTCCCCTTCCGCGTGATATAACTCTGCACTTAACTTCCACCGGATCATCTCCATAAACTTTCATTATTCAGCGAGAGACATGATCATGATGCACTGGTATCCCTTCATTAAACCGTGAAATCAACATAAAGGCCTAGGCAACGTTCTTCTTCATGATCTCCCTCAGGACAGAGGTTGCATAGCATCCCCTGGGTATTGAGAATTCAACTGTAAGGCCCTCCTGGCTCTCATGGGCATCCACGTCCCATATCCTGAAGCGTATCGCCCTCCTCATGCCGTGACTTCCCAGTTTGGGGACCCTTATGGAGTTAAAGTCCTCGAGGGATACTCCCTCGTCCTCGATTATCCTTCTCTCAATCTCACCGGGCCTGCCACCGGCGAGGGGGACCTTGCTGCCATAGAGTGGTGCCGTCGGATGGGCCTCAAAGTTGAGGATCAGCTCCTCCAGTTCATCAGGATCAGTGTCATGTATTATGTGCTGCTCATTATCAATGACTATATCCCCCTTGATGTAGGTGTCTATGCCAAGGGCGGCCCTCTCACTTACTGCCCGGTTGAAGAGGTATGACTGGTAGGCGTGGACGAACATCCTCTTGAGGGGTTTTGGAAGTGCATGGATGGCCCTCACATAGGATTCATCTGAGAACTCACCCCTCCGTAGATCCCTCAGCATGGGTCTTAGCATCATCCTCTCATACCTCATTGATGAGGGCATGAGCTCGTATGCCTCCTCGAGGTCGCCCCTGTCATAGGCCCTCCTGGCCTCTGAAACCCTCTCTGATTCACCCTCAAGGGGATTTCCTATGTAGGCGTCAACCGCGCCCTTTATGTCGCCATGGACAAGGGCCCGACCAACAAGGTGGGTGTTTGCCCTTGGGCTCCCGAAACGCTGCCAGCCATAGTAGTTGGGGACACCCTTCTCCTCGAGCTCCTCCAGGGTCGCCCTGGCAGCCTCAAGGGGTTCAGGGATCTCAGTGTCCCTTATAAGGATCCTGAAGCGGTTGCCCCTTAGCTGGCCCATCCTGAGTTTCTTCTCATTTGCTGTGACCCTGAGGAATTTAACGCCTCTCAGCCTCTCCTCTATTGCCTTAACCTCTTCGGGTGTTGTGTTGCTCACACATATCCACTGTCTGGTGACGGCCCTCTTATCCTTCATGCCGGCGAATCCCATCCTTCTCCTGTCAAGGTGTAGTTCCCTTGCAATGTCCAGGAGGACGTCAAGGGTTGTCCTGCCCTCCTTCTCTATCCATATCCATGTGTTGGGGCCGCTGCCACTGGGCTCTGTGAGGGGTATCTCCTCCACCTCGAAGTCCCTGTTATGTAATCTTATCCTGCCACCGGTACCCGGTGTTGATGTAACATATGTTTCCGCATTCAGCATCATTAAACTCCATAATTTATGTGAATTCAGTGCCCCGAACAGGAGCCTCATTGGTTAAAACTTATCTATTATAATACTGGCTGCCTTAAACCAGAGTCTCCAGCACCTCAAGCAGGCCTGCCTTAGAGATGCTAACGCCTATCCACTATACGCTTTGGCCTGCCCTTAACCTTATAAAATTCGAGTTCTCCGGGCCCGACGAAGTTGAATACTATCTCAAATGTTCCCTCAAGGTAGGCATCATAGAGGTCCTTCTTATATTTGAAGAAGGCCCTTATAAAGTTCTCCTGGATTATCTCCTTGGCACAGTTTCCTGGATCCTCACATTCAAGGGAGACCCTCATGGTGACGGTGCCCTCATCCTCGTCCCCGTAGAGGAAGGCCTCATATTCTCCTGTAAGGTAATCCATGTTCTCCCTCTGGAAAACCGCTGCCTCAACGTCAACCCGGTTGAATGGATGACCGGAGATCCAGAAGGTCTCTGCCTCCCTTTCAGGGTTCATTATTCTCATGTGTGTCCTTCCACATCTGCAGGTATCCCTCGATATTACCACAGTGGTGTCCTCGGTGTCATAGTTGAGGAGGAGCGTGCCTGTCCTCTCACCAACCGGTAGCAGTGTTGTCAGGACTATCCTGCCGCATTCCCCATCATCAACGAAGTCCCGGAGGTTGGGGTCATAGACGTCCAGGTGGACAAGGTCCTCTGGGACGTGGAGGCCCTCCTTGATGTGGCATTCCCCGCACATGGTACCCTCGGTGCTTCCATATGTGTTGTAGACATCAACACCCCAGATTTCCTCAACGTATGCCCTTGATTCGGGGGCGAAGCTTTCACCGCCCACAACCAGCCTCTTTATGCTTGACTCCCTGGGATCAATTCCCTGCTCCTTCATTCGCCTTGCGAGCCTCAGCAGTTTGAATACATTTGCAACTATCCCTGTTGGCCGATAGTTCTCCATTATCCTCACAGGGAAGGTGCATTTGCCCTCAGGTATTATTGTCATCCCTATCTTCTGTGCCGCCAGTGTCATTGTGTTGGCCCCGACATTCATCCCGTAGGATGCGCATACGACGACCCTGTCACCTGCTTCAAATCCCTGGGATACAAAGGACCTTGCATACTTCTCTGCGTACCTCTGCCAGTCCTCCCATGTTAGGAAGAAGGACTTTGGTCTTCCGCTGGTGCCGCTGGTCTCATGTATTGTGTAGATATCCTCCCATGGGGCGCATTTGAATTCAAATCTCTCCTTTTCAGGTGGTTGATTTTTTCTTACTGTTTCACCACTTATTATCGGGAGATCCCGGAGGTCCTCATGGCTCCTTATATCTGAGGGCTTAATATTGTTCTCCCTGAACCATTTGCTGTAGAATGGAGAGTTCTCATATGCATAGTTAACCGTGTACCTTATTCTCTCCTCCACAAGGGCGTCGAGTTCGCCGCGTTCCATGGTCTCTATTTCAGGATTGAAGTAATTCCCCATAACAACCACCATCTCCATAGTATAGATTGTAGTCCATGGAATAAAGATTTATTGATGGGCACCTGAAGGAACACATGCCCTTAAGCTCTCATTCCATTGACAACCAGCGGCTCCAGGATCCAACAACCCTGTTAAATAGAGCAAGGTCAGCACCAAGAGAAGGTAATCCGCCGCTTCACCCTTAAAAAAAGATCATTGCCCACCCTTAATGTAAAGAGAGTGCCCTGACCGGGACTTGAACCCGGGTAATAGGATCCGCAGTCCTACGTGATATCCGCTACACTATCAGGGCAAAATGAGAGTGAAGGATAGTCTATAGCACCCTATATTAATAATTTTCCATGCCGGTATTTAAGTTTTGCATCAGGATCTCCATAGATAGAGTCTGAAGGTGACGTTACCCCTTGACCTCACAGCCACATCAATTTCCTCTGCATCCTCCATTGAGCCCCGGGATGCCACGGTAACCTCACCTGACCCGCTGTCCAATGTGAGATTGTAGTCCATTCCCTCAAGGGTCCTGTTGAGGAAATCCGATGCCATGGTCGGGTCAGGGGACTCTGCAAGCCCATCCAGTATACTTTCACCGGATGGATAGGCTGCCATGACATCAAGAACATCCCCTGCCACCGGAGACTCATGTGTCACAACAGGGGGTTCTGTGTTGATGAGAGATGCTGTTATTATGAAGACCACTGTGAGTGCAAGAACAGCGTCGATTGTTGATATGTAACCTCCATCATCCATCATATCCCTTAAGGCCATTCTAAATATCCTTTAAAATCTATTCCCTGGAGATCATCCGGACCACCATGTCCTTCTTTTCTATGGCACGCCTTGCAGCATCCTCAACCTTCCTCTTCATCTCCTCAAAGTCCCCGGGTCTTCTATCACCCACCATCTTCTTTATCTGGGTGTATGCCGCCTCACGGAAGAGTGGCCTGAGTTCCTCCTCTGAACCATCCCTCAGGAGAACCGGGACCCCTGAGTCTGTGACCCTACCAACCTCTGCAACATCAACACCCGCACCCCTTATGGTGTCCATAACCTCCGGGGCCACATCATCGGGGGCTATTATCATGAGTGAGTCTATGGAGACCCCCAGGGGGTCAATGTCAAGGTCCTGGAGCATCCCAAGGACACGGGGGTTTATCATGGACATGACTGCATCGGCATCGAATTCCAGTCCAACCCCTGCTGTTGAGGATATCTCATGGGCGTCGCCCCTAAGACCACCATTTGTAACGTCAGTCATTGCATGGACATCCTCCAGGAGCCCTGAATCCATTATGGCCTCAGATGCCCTTATGAAATTCACGTCAAGGGTCTCCCATACAACATCGAAAAGTCCATGGTATATTGCGGTTGTGGTTATAGTCCCTCCCCCTGATCCCTCAGTGAGGAGTATGCTGTCTCCGGGCTCTGCCCGCCTCCTGGCTGTGGGGGGTGTCTCTGAAAAACCTATGGCCCCGACTGCACTGACGAGCCTGTCGCCGAGGACCATGTCACCCCCGACCCTCAGGGTGCTCCCGGCGACCACAGGAACTTCAACAAGTTCTGATACTGCTGCAACCCCCGCAGTGAAGTCAAATAGTTTACCGACGTCACCATCATCGGCAAGGTGGAGGTCGCTTATGAGGGCCACGGGCCTTGAACCCATCACGCACACATCCCTCAGGGCTGCCCTTGTCACATGGAACCCCCCAAGGAAGGGGTACTCACTGAGTCGTGAGTGTATACCATCCACTGCAGTTGTTATGTATACGTCTCCGCTTTCTGTTTGAGTCCTTACGACTCCACCATCATCCTGTGCCTCAGGGTTTATGAATGAACGTGTACCTGTACTTGAAACGATATCTGCGATCCTCCTGTGGACGAAGAAGTCGCCCTCACCCCGGGATCCTACCCCCATCTCACCCATTCCAACCCCTGCAGAGGGGTATGATATTATGGTCCGGAGGTCATCATCCACTCCGCCAGTTTTAAGGGTATTCTTAACCTCATAGATAACCGCATCCGCCATCCTTATGGATGTTTCCCTGTCCATATCCTTGAATTCCAGTATACGGTCTGCCAGTATGTTCCTGAGCGACTTTTCATCCATGGAATCAATTTTTCTCCTTACAAATCCCTCTATATCCATTTTTTCACCATCTCACTGATCTCTCATGCCCTGATTATCTCTACAAAGTTTCTTAGAACATCCAGACCTGCCTCCCCGCTCTTTTCGGGGTGGAACTGGGTTGCATGGATATTATCGGATTCGATGGCCGCTGTCATCTCAACACCGTACTCTGTCCTTGCAGTGACCACATCAGCCGAAGGTTCAGCATAGTAGGAGTGGACGAAGTAGAAGTACTCATCCTCAGCACCCTCAAGGAGGGGTGAGTCCTCCGCGATTATTAGCTGGTTCCAGCCCATATGGGGGACCTTATTGCCTGGTGGTATCCTTATGACCCTTCCAGGTATCATGTTAAGTCCCTGGACACCTGGAGATTCCTGGCTCTCTGAAAGGAGGACCTGTAGCCCCAGGCATATCCCCAGGAAGGGTTTCCCCTCCCTGATGTTCCCGAGTATGGTTTCCCTCAGGCCCTCGAGTCTGGCCATCGCACTTCCAAAGGCACCGACACCAGGGAGTAAGAGTGCGTCAGCCGAATCAAGGATCTGTGGATCTGATGTTACGCAGACATCTGCCCCTATCCTCCTGAAGGCATTGGCTATGCTCCTCAGGTTTCCGCTTCCATAGTCTATGATGGCTATCAAGAGATCTCACCTTGTATAGTAATCCTGGACCCTCACGGTGTCGTTTAGGTGAGGTGTTGATACCTCATGTAGTACCGTGTTCTCCATTGCCACTATGGAGTGCTTCTCCCCTGGCTCTATGCGGATGGTGTCGTTCTTGCTGAAGTACTCCTTCCTGTTATCAAATTCTATGTAACCTGAACCTGAGATTATGTACATGGTCTCATCCTTCTCCTCGTGGTAATGGAAGGATGTCCTGTATCCCTCCCTTATGAATAGCTCCTTTGTGAGGTACTTCTCGGTGTTTATGAGGACCTTCTCATAGCCCCATGGCTTGTCCTCCCTGTTACGGTACTCCTTCCTTATCTCCTCAAGTTCCTTGGAGGTGTCGATGGCCATCCAGAAGAGGCCGTCCTCCCTGTAGTAGCCCAGTTTGTTCTCCTTTGCCATGAGTGGGAAGAGTGTCTTTTCGATGTCCCCTGACTCAAAGTCACCGAAGTCGAGGTTTCCCTTGGAGAAGTAGACACCCGCGTTGATGTAATAGTCCAGCAGGGGTTTCTCCCTGAAGTTTACTATCTTATCACCGCTGGTTTCAACTATGCCATAGGGTGACTGCATCCGGGTTATGAACATGGTCATGGGGTAGTCTGATATCTCGCCCAGGTGTATCATCTTCTTTATGTTAAGGTCAGCCACAACATCCCCATTCCTTATTATGCACTGTTTCTCTCCATCTATGGCCTCCATGCCAAGTCTTATGGCGTTAAGCGTCCCCAGTGGTTTTTCCTCCCTTACATACTCTATCCTGAGTCCCTTGTAGTTATCACCATATCTCTCCTCTATTTTTTCTCCCAGGAACCCTGTAAGGAGGTACACCGTGTTTATACCTGCATTTTTAAGGTCAAAGAGCTGCTTATCAAGGATGGTGTAGCCCTCCTTTATCTCGATGAGTGGTTTTGGTATTCTCTCGGTTAGGGGTCTCAGACGTTTCCCGAATCCCCCGCAGAGTATCATTCCAACTGTTTCAGCCATCATATCACCTTTTCAATGTTTCTTCTAAGGGCGTCTCCAAAATCAGATCCCACTATGCTGCTCTGTCCCAGTGTCCTTGCATGGGCATCAAGTTCAGCCACCACATGGGTGTAACCCAGTCCCCTCAGTGGTTCCACCAGTCTGGGCCCATCGGTAACTGCAACGGATTCAAGATCCAGTTCCTCAACTGGGAGTGCATGGGGAACCCCTGATACGACTGCGAACTCTATCTTCTCATTCCTTAAAATTTCTGCAGCCCTTGCCCCGGTTATTGGGTACTCGTCCAGGCCACCTGTTATGTGATCCACCCTGTTACCGCACCCCTCTATCTCTGAGAGTATGTTCTCTGCATGCCTCTGTATCCTTGGAAGGCCAACATCCCTATCAAGATTCGCGATTATAATGGGGGGGTTATCAGGTTTCAGTGAACTGAAGGGCAGGGTCAGGATGTCAGCGAATAGATATGATGTCTCCTTCTTGGCATTGAGGACAAATGCCACCCTTCTACCTTCCATTATTGATTCAATGACCCGAAGAGCCACCTCATCCTTATCATCACCGTAGGATGGGCGGATGTATTCCCCCTGGGCCATGCCCCTTGTCTTCTCAATTTCGGTTGCGAGTTTCAGCATCTTTATCTGGCGCTCTGCCTCTTCTTCAGGAATTATGCCCTGCTCTGCAGCTGCCTCCAGGACTATTATGGCGCCCTCGGTGTTATCACCCTCCCCGAAGCCTCCATGGGATTCAACTGTTAGGACCCTTGCAGGTATACCTGCCCTCTGGACAGCCTCCCTCAGGTCCTCACCGATTATCATGCTGGCACAGGTGCCCACCACACCCACAAGCCGGGGAGAGAACATTTCATGGGCCTTCCTGAGGGTCTCTGTGAGTTTATCAGATGCCCCAAATATGAAATCCTGCTCTGACATTGCAGTTGTTAGGACACGGACTCCATCGGTTTCAAGGAGTCTCCCTGTCCTGAAGCAGCAGCCATGGGGGCCATGGAGGATTATTACGTCAGCGTCAAGGTCTCTGAGTGTGTAGAGTGATGCAGCTATTGGGCTGGGTCTCGGATGCATTCCTTCACCTCAAACGTCTGTAGTTATGCGCATAGGCTGAACCACGATGCAAATTCCTTCCTCATGATTCATATCCATGGATTGATTAATATTCATTTAGAAGCCTACATATATAAGGATGGTTGCAATGATCATAGAGAATCCCCTCATAGGAAACTACATTGAAAGGCCCAACAGGTTCACAGTCGCTGTTTATGTGGATGGTGAGAGGCGAATCGCCCACCTGAGGGACCCTGGGAGGCTAAGGGAACTTCTGATACCTGGAAACGATGTCATACTTAGGAGGGCCCCTGCAGGGAACAGAAAAACAGAGTTTGATGTTATAGCCCTCCGGAGGGATGATGAGTGGGTGCTTGTAAACTCGGGCTTCCACAGTGACCTGGCTGCCAGCATAATAGAATCCTCAGCAGTGGATGAGTTTCAAGGCTTCAGAATAGAAAAAAGGGAATACAGCTTCGGTAGAAGCAGGATCGACTTTCTGCTGACATCTGGAAAGGAAAGGATGCTCGTTGAGGTTAAGGGTTGCACCCTTGTCAGGGGGGAGCTTGCACTTTTCCCTGACGCCCCCACAGAGAGGGGCAGGAGACACGTTGAGGAACTGGAACATGCCCTCTCTGAGGGCTACCGTTGCAGTGTCCTATTCCTCGTATTTGGGAGGGGGGCACGTTTTTTCTCTCCAAATCATGAAATGGACCCTGAGTTTTCATCGGCACTGAGAAGGGCCCATGAAGCAGGTGTAAATGTAATACCCTACACCCTGGCCACTGATATCAATGGAAAAGTCCTTGTCTACCCCCTCAGGAGAATACCGGTACGCTGGCCTGATGAATCACCGTAAATCATATCCAATGCTGTGGCATCCCTCGCCAGGAAAGTAGGGGCCTGATGAATCACCGCAAATCCCTCTGAAAGTTCAGGCCCCGATGTACTCCCTCAACCTTTCAATCTCATCTGGTTTTCCTATGCCAAGTATGATATCCCCTGCCCTGAAGGAGTAATCCCTGGGGGGGTCTATTATGAGTTCATCCCCACGTCCCACTCCGATTACAATGACACCGGTCACCTCATGGATATCGGCGTCAAGCACTGATACTCCCTCAAGTTTGCTCCCATCAGGAACTGGAAGCTCCACCATCCTCCTCGTGGATTCCTCTGCAAGCACATCCTGTACAAAAATTGCCTCATAGCCGTCATCGATACTCCTGGACATCAGCCTCCCTGATATGACAAAGGGGGATATCACCTGATCAGCCCCCGCCATCCTTAACTGCTCAATGTTCTCATATCTCTCAGCCTCGGCTATGATCCTTACGGATTCATCTATCTTCCTTATGCCAAGTATGCAGTGTATGGTCTCTGAATCAGATTGAAGGTCCACTATAACCGCCCTTGCGCCCCTTACATTGGCCTTTTCAAGGTCAGAGACCCTGGTGGGGTCCCCATGGACGAAGTTGGCCCCGATCTTGAGGACCTTCTTCCTGACGTTCTCATCCTCTGCAAGCACAAACACCTCACTCCCCCGGAGTTCCCTGAGGCACTCAAGTGTGCTCTCACTCCAGCCACATATAACCACGTGCCTTGATTTAGCCACATCTATCAGCCCCATTAATTTCATCTGCTCCCTGTTTATGAGGAACTCTAAAAATCTTTCAACTGCAACCGCGAAGGTTCCTATGCCAAGTACAATCAGTGTTACGGTGAAGTACATTCCAAGGGGTGTTGAGGGACTGTAGTCACCGTAACCAACCGTCGCTATGGTTACAAAGGTCCAGTAGAAGGAAACAGTCCATGACTCTCCCTCTATGAAGTGGAACCCTGCTGTGCCGTAGATGATTACAGCAAGGACAAGGAGAAGTATGCGGGTGGCCGGGACCTTTAAAACCCGCGGGAGTTGTTTCCTTATTATCTCAAATACAAGGACCATCTACCTCGCCACCTTCATCAATAATGGTCAAAGATTCCACCAGCCATCCAGTCACTAGATCAGCGCCTCAGATAGACAAGAACCAGCACAGCTATCACAACAATTACAATGACAAGAACCAGGAGCCATACCCAGCCTCCTCCAGGAGAACCGTCACCACCGCCAGAATCTTCATCATCGAAGTCGATCTTATGTTTTGATGAGCTCTTAAAACCGCCCCCAGCCTTACCCTTGACGAAGGGCTTCAGGGTGTCATCTGAGTGGGCCATGCAGGTCCCTAGTGATGAACCCGCCACGAATATCATGAGCATGAGAAGAGCTAACCATCTCATACCAGCACCTCCCTTTCTTCAATTAATCATGGTTCAGTCAGAGTCCTATAAATTAGTATCCCTGACAATCCATGATGTTCACGCCAGCCTCCTCTGTATGAACTTCCTCATCTCATCTGTAAGGAAGACTATGGGCGGGAAGAGTATCAGGATGAACCACTCCATGATTCCCGGTGGGGCTGTGCCGAAGATGGGCTGCAGTGGTGGGAGGTAGATAACAAGGAGCATCACCGAGATTGCAAAGACCATACCTGCCAGTATCCACCTGTTCCTCAGGAGTCCCACTTCAAGTGCTGATGAACGTAGGGTCTGTGAGGAGAGGAGGTTACCCAGCTGTGCCATGACTATACCAGCAAAGACCACAGTTGTGGCCCTCATGTAGAGTGGGTCAGTGGCTGAAAGTTCCTGGCCCGGGACCCATCCACCTGAATAGAGAACCAGGAAGTAGGCTGACATGATAAGGAGTGCCTCAATTGTCCCTGTGAAGAGGTAACCCCTCAGGATGACCTCCCTGTTAAGGAGCCTCTCTGATGGGGGTCTGGGGGGCAGTTTCATAACATCAGACTCCGGCGGGGATCTTCCAAGGGCCAGGGCCGGTAGGGTGTCCGTCCCAAGGTCTATTGCGAGTATCTGCATTATGGTTATCGGGAGGGGGTATGCTGAAGAGCACCATCATAATGAAGGGGACTATTTCAGCTGTCTCATGAGAAAATATGTAGGTTATGAACTTCCTTATATTCTCATATACCGTGCGGCCCTCCCTGACTGCGGTCACGATACTTGCAAAGTTGTCATCTGCAAGGACTATGTCTGCCGCCTCCTTCGCAACATCGGTGCCGCTTCCCATGGCAACACCTATATCTGCCTTCCTGAGGGCTGGTGCATCGTTAACACCGTCACCGGTCATGGCAACAATTTCATCTGAGTCCTCCAGGATGGATGCTATCCTCATCTTATGCTCGGGGACCGCCCTTGCGAATATAAGGTCCCTCTCCCTGGCCAGTATACTCCTGAGTTCGGTGTCTGTGAGCTTATCCAGCTCCTTCCCCCTGATTATCCTGCATTCACCCTCCACTATCCCGATCTCCCTGGCTATGGCCTCTGCTGTTAGACCATAGTCGCCGGTTATCATTATGATCCTTATACCTGCAGTCTTGCAGCGCTCCACAGCCTCCTTAACCCCCTCCCTTGGCGGGTCATACATGGCCGCCATGCCCACCAGTACAAGGTCCCTCTCAACCTCAGCGGGGTCCCTGATCTCAATGTCTTCCGGGAGTTCCCGGTATGCGAAGGCAAGTACACGAAGACCCTCCGAGGCCATTTCATCATGTATACCTATTATCATTTCCTTCTCATCTTCATGGAGGGCTCTGACCCTTCCATCCACAGATATGCGGTCTGATAATCCTATTATCTTCTTCGGTGCTCCCTTGACGTAGGCCACCATCTTCCCTGATTTCTCATGGATGGATGTCATTGACTTCCTCCTGGAGTCAAAGGGGAGCTCTGTTATCCTGGGCATCGCCTCGAGTTCTGCCTCAACATCAAAGCCCATCTTCTCTGCTGCTACAAGGAGGGCACCCTCCGTTGAATCACCCAGAACCCTCCATTCTCCTTCCTCCTGCACGAGGGCTGAATCATTGCAGAATGTGGCTGCCCTCATGAGGAGCCTCAGCTCATCCATATCCCTGTGGCTAACTGGTTCATCCCTGAATAGGAACTGTCCCTCTGGTCTGTAACCAGCCTCTGTGACCTCAATGATTTTGTTGGGGATCCAGATCTTTCTAACCGTCATTTTACCCTCTGTAAGGGTCCCTGTCTTATCTGTGCATATGATTGTCGTTGATCCCAGTGTCTCCACACTGGAAAGTCTCTTCACAAGGGCGTTCTCCCGGGCCATCTTCCTTGCGGAGGCTGCCAGGGAGAGTGTGACGCTCGGAAGGAGGCCCTCCAGAACATTTGCAACCATCAGGCCAATGGCGAATATGAATGCTGTTTCAAGGGGGAGTCTGACTATGTAGAGGTTCACCAGGAAGAGGATGACCCCCATGGCAACCGCCAGGGCCCCTATGATCCTTGCGGCCAGGGATATCTGTCGCTGCAGTGGGCTGGGTTCCTCGCGCACCTCCTGGGTGAGTGCCGCTATTCTGCTGAACTCGGTGTCCCTGCCGGTTGCAAATACCGCGGCCCTTCCTGTGCCCGAGGTCACCTGGGTGCCTGCAAACAGGATGTTCTCGGTGTCTATGTAGTTATCAGCCTCCCTGACAGGATGTGAAACCTTTCTCACAGGTTTGGATTCTCCGGTCAGTGCTGATGCATCCACCCTCAGGTTGTGTGATTCAATGACCCTTGCGTCAGCAGGGACCGTGTCCCCCTCCTCAAGGATTATGATGTCCCCGTGCACAACATCAGCTGCAGGTATCAGGACCTCCTCTGAGGCCCTTATAACCTTAACCATAAGAGGTAGAATGTTTTTAAGGGCCTCTGCTGCCTTCTCAGCCTCATATTCCTGCCAGAAACTGAAGAGCGCGTTTATGATGATAACCATTACAATGGCCACTGAAAGCTGGTAGTTGCCTGTTAGAAAGGATAATATGGCCGCAATCCAGAGAAGCAATGCAAGCACGTTGTACAGGTTTGATAGAAAAAGGAGGATTACTGGTCTCTTTCTGACCTCTTCAATTTTGTTGGGTCCATGGATCTCAAGGCGTTTTTTAGCCTCCATGGGGTTAAGGCCTGATTCTGATGTTTCAAGCCTGCGGAGGACCTCCTCCACCTGAAGTTCACATATGGATGTCATGGTTCACACCACAGTTACACTTGAAAGGCACCACCCTCATTATTAAATTAATGTAATACTCTCATTCCATACCCTTGTGGTTGCACAGCCACATACAGGAGGCTTACACTTGAAATGCACCACTCACATTATTAAATTAATGTAATATCCTGTGAAACTATCTGCTGCATATAATGCTTATTATGTCCCCATCCTCCAGTTCATGGTCGGATGCGACCCTCATGCCCTTCCTGGCGTCCACAGCATGGAGGAATGATTCCCCTATATCCGTGTGTATCCGGTAGGCGAGATCCCTTGGACTGGATCCCCGGGGTACGAGGATGGCGTCTGGCAGCACGTTTCCCTTCTGGTCAGTGAATCTGTGCTCATCCTCAACAGGGAATACAACTATCATGTCCAGAAGATCGAATACTGCCCTGTTGATGGCCTCCTGGACGCCTGTGCTCCCGTAAACCTCCAGGACATTTTCACGTATGTACTCGAGGGCAGCCCTCTGTTTATCTGTGAGGCCTGATTCATCGATGATCTTAAATTCGCTGTCACCAGGTGTGTAACTGATTAAACCTGCCTCTGATGCCCTCCTTAGGGCCAGTTCGGCCTCTGCAGATGCAGGTACCACGTGGGGGTAGGCATCCTTAAGGCGTTCAATATTTTCACTGGCTGATGGAAGGTCAGCCTTATTTGCAACTATGAGCATTGGCTTTGCTATTCTGAGGAGTTCACCAAGGAACTGGAGGAGTTCATCCTTCCCCCATGAATAAACATCGGCATCCACCTTCCTTGATGCCTCAATGATATCCTCGGGTGTTATCCCGGTGCCTGAGAGCTGTTCATGTATGATGCGGTTCATGTCGAGCTTCTCTGAGGCCGCCTTCCTGAGGAGTCTCTCCCAGTTCCTCTCAAGGATCCCGTATAGCCACATGGTTATCTCCTCCTCCAGGAACTCAACGTCCTCCATGGGGTTGTGGCTTCCGGGTTCAACAGGCCTTCCCTCCTCGTCGGTGGAACCCGAGGCGTCTATGACATGGAGGAAGGCCCTGGCCTGTCTGAGATCATCCAGAAACTTGTTACCGAGACCCCTCCCCTCATGGGCCCCGGGTACCAGGCCAGCTACGTCTATGAGCTCCACAGGTATTAGTCTCACACCATTGATGCACCGGGAGTTTCTGGGGTTGCATTCAACTCCAAGCTCACTGCAGGGGCATCTGCAGGATGCATAGGCTACTGCATGGTTGGCGTCGATTGTTGTGAATGGATATGATGCAACCTCGGCCTCAGAGAGGGTGGCTGCATTGAAGAATGATGATTTTCCAACGTTGGGTTTTCCTGTGACTGCAATCTGGATCATTGTTATCACATTAATAGGTAGTGCAGTGATATTATAATAAATGTTGGTCGTGTGGTTGATGTATAGGGCACCCACCAACCACGAGATACTGTATGATGGTAGTGTGGGAGCAACATTAAATCTGTGAAGTTAGAGAATTGACTTTGTATAACCTGAATGCTCCTGAAAATGCTGATTTGCTTGGTAATCAGAGGTGGTAAGCTTGACTCTGAACCAGAACTACTCGAACTAAAAATAGAATTAGACAAACAGTAATCAGAGGTGGTAAGCTTGACTCTGAACCAGAACTACTCGAACTAAAAATAGAATTAGACAAACAGTAATCAGAGGTGGTAAGCTTGACTCTGAACATAGTGGGAATAGGTCCCGGATCTGCAGATTACATCACACCTGCTGCAAGGAATGCTGTTATGAATTCAGACGTGGTATTTGGAAGTCGCAGGGCCCTTGAACTTTTTCCATCCGCCAGGAAAACCGTGGCTCTGGGTGCCAGTGATATGGAGGAGACACTGGGGAGGGCCGCTGAACTTGCAACTTCCCTGGAGGTCTCTGTGCTCTCCACAGGGGATCCTGGATTTTCAGGTGTCCTCAAACCCCTGAAGAGGATAATATCATCCCGTGGACTCCAGGTGGAGGTGAGGGTTGTGCCTGGAATCAGCTCCATCCAGCTATGCGCGGCGAGGCTCCTCATCCCCTGGGATGAAGCTGATATAGTTACCCTTCATGGACGGAGGGAGGAGGGGATCATGGATGTGATTGATAATGGCAGACCAACCATAATCCTTCCCTCAAGGAATCCCTCCCAGACCGCAGCATTCCTCATTAAAAGTGGAGTTGACCCTGATAGGATGGTGGCGGTATGTGAAAGGCTCAGCTATCCCGATGAGAGGGTTCTGACATCAACACTGGGGGATGTGAGGGAATCTGAATTCAGTTACATGTCCATCCTGGTGATCCCCTGAATCCCTTATTCGCAGATTTCAGGTCCTTTAACTCATTCTGATATTAAAATGGGATTTTCCGCTGATCCCCCATGCCGGGATCTCCATGATACCTCCACCCCATATATAACGAAGTATTCTGGCAGAGTTCTGGATGTGTTCTGGGGATTCCAGATCCGGAATTAATACTAATTAACTCCCATATTAACAAAAATCTCCTTTTAGATCCCTTTTCATTCTATACCCTCACTAGAACAGTTTTTTGATTTGTTGAACTATAAAGCCAAGTTATTAATTTCAAGATTAAACCGCAAATTATATGCATTATAAATATAAAAGTAAGTTCCATGTTTGGGAGGTGATAAAATAGATCTATACAAAAGTTTTTCTCTCCTATTCTGCACCCTATTCCTCCTATTCATACTGCAGGGTACGGTAGCTGCAGAATCAGCCTACACAGTGGACTACTCCACCTACATAGGTGACAGGGTGGTTGATGAGGCACGTGATGTCTACGTGGACGACTCGGGATACATCTATGTGACCGGCTCAACACATGTGAACGGATCAAAGGACGTCTTTGTCACCAAGTTCAACGTAACAAGGGAGGTCATATATCACAAGACATTCGGTGGACCAGGAGACGACTGGGGTCACAGAATAATTGCAGATGGAGATGGATACGCCTACGTTGTGGGTGAGATAAGCCATGATGGTTTAAAGGTTGCTGACGCCTTCATATCAAAGATAGACCCATCAGGCAACGAAGTTAAGAGGATATACATTGGGGGTTCAGGCTATGACGTTGCAAAGGGCCTTGCCATTGACCAGGAGGGCAACTTCTATGTCGCTGGCTACACAATCTCAACAGCCCTCACGATATCGGAGCTTGAGGGGGGGCACAGTTAGAGTTGCAGGGACCAGCCAAAACGCAACTCTAATAACAGACTGGACCTACCATGGTGGATACGATGGATTTCTTGCCAGGTTCGACCAGGACCTCAATTTTGTAAATATAAGATACTTTGGAGGATCATGGGACGACTACTGCTAGGGGATTTCCATTGACTATGCAGGTAACATATACACTACAGGGTACACCTACTCCGATGACTTTCCGGTGACCTTTGATGCAATATCCAGTTACAAGAGGGGAGCCACCGATATATTCCTATCAAAATTCACGCCAGAACTCATTCTTGATTATTCAACCTACCTTGGAGGTTCAGGCCAGGATCTGTTATTCAATCATATCCTCCGATAACGGCATTTACCTTGCAGGTAAACCAATTCATCTGACTTTCCGGTGACATTCAACGCCTACCAGAAAACAAGGAATGGCACTGATGGTTTCATCATGAAAATCAAGGCCTACTCAGGGGAATACTCAGTTGAATACTCAACCTACCTCGGTGGACGGGGAGATGACTCAATAAATGACATCTCACTTGATATACATGGAAACCTCTACCTCACCGGTTTGACTGGATCAGATAACTTCCCTGTGACATATGGAGCCCATGACAGTTCCCTTAGTGGTGTGGACGCCTTCGTCATGAAATTCAGCGCACCGAAAAGCGTTCTCTACAGCTCATACCTGGGTGGCATCGAGGCCGACCAGGGCTACGCTGTGGCAGTTGACAGGTACCAGAACATCTATGTTGCAGGTAAAACATGGTCCTCAAACTTCACTGTAACACCGGATGCATGTAAAGAACCTCACAGGACTCTCCGATGGCTTCCTGACAAGATTCACGCCATTCATGATAAGCAACATCGAAGTCACACCCCTCAACGGAACAGGACCGCTCACAGTTACAGTCACAGGCGACATAACCAACTGCGGAGATTCGACAGGGTGGTACAGACTCGACCTGTATATAAACGGTTACAGGACCATCGGGGACTGGGTCGAGGTTGGTTCACAGGAAACAAGGACCTTTGAATTTGAATACACCCTGAGAAACAGCAGGGCATACTCTGTGGGTGTGAACAACCTGCCACCGGTGACTGTCAGGGTATTCAGCGGCCCACTCATAATCCCAGAGAACCTCAAGGTGACACCATACGCTGGCCAGGAGCCCCTCAGGGTGAATGTGACAGCCGACCTTGTAAATTACGGTGATCTGCCAGACAACTACACAGCGGAGCTTTACATAGACGGTGTGCTTGTTGAAACCAGGAATGTCACTGTGAATGCCAGTAGCAGGACCACGGTATCCTTCAACAGGACCCTTCCAGCAGGATTGTATGAAATCACCATCAATGACCTTGAACCCGAGTGGGTCTATGTCATGGAGGGGGAGAAGTTCTACATAGAAAACTTCACACTGACACCCCAGAGCGGAACCGCGCCACTAGCAGTTACAGTCAGCGCCATGATCACCAACATCGATTCAAGGGCAAGAACCTACACGGCCGTGATCTATGTCAACGGTGAACCAGACCATGCGGAAACCCTAGATATTCCAGCAGGAGGCACAGTACCATCCAACACAACTGTAATTCTCCCTGAGAGAGGATTCTACACTATATCACTCAACAATAACGTCTCTGGAACAGTTAGGGCCCTCAGTGAGGCCAATTTCACATTATCCAATGTTACAGTGTCCCCTGTGGAGGGCAAATCACCACTCAACTTCACTGTCAGTGCTGTCGTGAGGAACCATGGTGACCTTGCAGGCAACTTCACGGTAACACTCTACCTTGATGATGTCTTATGGGAAACCAGAACCGTCAGTGTCCCTGGTAAGAGTTCAGTACTAGTCTCATTCAGGAAGGAGCTCACTGTTCCTGGAGAATACCATCTGCATGTGAACTCAGGAGACGATGTAATTGTCAGGGTGCTTGAACCTGACCCAAGGATTACAGGTTTCAATGTAACTCCTGTGACAGGTCCGGCACCATTAAGGGTAACGGCGTCTCTGAACGTCACAAACCCCCATGACCTGGTTATAGGTTTCACTGCAAGGCTCATGGTTGATGGTGTGGCCGTCCAGGAAAACACAGTCAGTCTAAGTCCAGGTGAAACAAGGGAAATCCTCATGGAGACCCTACTAAACCCTGGAAACCATACAGTTGGAATCAATGATTTCAGTAAAACCGTGCGTGTGCTGAGACCAGCGAACATAACCATCTCAGATCTGCGCGTGACACCAACCTCAGGTTTCAGTCCGCTTACAATACTGGCCACTGCAACTGCCAGGAACACCGGCGAGGTTGACGGAAATTACACTGCAGTCCTCTACATTAACGGTCTGGCGATGGATGAGAAGAATGTCACAGTTGGGGCCGGTAGAAGTGTCCAGGTGGCCTTCAATTACACCATGAATAATCCGGGGATATACCTTGCTGGAATAGGATCCCTCACACCAGTAGAGGTAAGGGTACTCAGTGAACCGACACTCTCAAACCTCACTGTAACGCCACTTTCAGGTGTTTCACCACACAGGATAATGGTCACGGCCATAGTAAGCACCCCTGAGAATGGTTCTGGAAACTACACTGCAATGCTTTACATTGACGGTGTGAACGTCCAGAACAGGACCGTCAAGGTCATAGGCCCGGGTTCAGTGCCTGTCAGCTTCACAGCTGATATAAATGAAATAGGGGAGCACCAGGTGACGGTCGGGTCACTCCCGGCAGCAACAGTGAGGGTTCTAAGACCTGCAACCTTCATCGTTGACAGCCTGAGTGTCTCACCATCCAGCGGGACCATACCCCTCAGGGTTGAGGCAAGTGTCAGGGTGACCAACGTTGGCGATATTCCAGGTAACTACACCGCGAGGCTCTACATTGACGGTGTGAACGTCCAGAACAGGACCGTTAATGTGCCAGCCGGTGGGGAGGTCACAGTTACCTTCAACTACAATATAACACAGAGGGGCAACCACACGGTGTGGATAGATAACCCGCCAGGCATCAATGTGAATGCACTGAAACCCGCCACCCTTGAAGTGAGATCATTCATTGTTACACCGACAAGCGCTGTGGAATCAGTGAATGCAGATGTCACTGCAGAGATAGAAAACAGTGGTGACCTCGAAGGTGAATTCAGCATTCCATTCTACCTCAACGGATCACTCATAAGGAACCAGACCGTCAGGCTTGGACCGGGTGAGAGTCAGGCCATAAGCTTCCAGCAGTACCTTTCAGGACCAGGTGTCTACACCCCTCAGCCTCGGCGGCCTCAGGAACAGCACAGTATATGTTAACCCTGCCAAAAGAACATACTCATTCACATTCAGGAATACAGGGAAATACACCACCACAGTGACATACTATGTGACGGTCTACTCATCAAGCGGTGCAAAACTTGGATACAGGTCATTCAAGTTCACACTGAACCCCGGCAGAAGCTACTCAGCAACCATCGGGTACTACCCATACGATGCAAGGATAGTGACAACAAGGAAGATCTACAACCCCAGCCGCTACACAAGGACCATAAAACTCTCAGAGACCTTCAGGGCAGACACACTATCAGCAACACTAAACTACAGCTACACCATAAGGGGCTACCGGTACGTGTACATAACAAAGACCTTCAGGGCGGTTAACATGAAAATAACCGTCACCTGATCTTTTTCCTATTTTTTTATTAAACAGGGCTTATTCCATGCTGACAAACACACAGCACTGAGATGATCAGAAAAAATTACTTCAACAAAATAAGGATTAAGGAAAAAATTATTCGAACATCTTCCTCATGCATCTTCTTATAGTACCCTCGGCTGCCTTTCCACCCATGAGGTTCTTTATCTCCTTTGCAAGGGCCTGTGCAGCCACAAGATCCGTGTGCTTGATCTCACCCTTCTCTATCCATTTATTCACCTCATCGTCAAGGTCTGATAGGGTTTTGAGTGCTGCATCAAGTTCCTCCTGCTCCTCAAGGAGGTGCATTGATTTAGCGCTCCTCACAAGGAGTTCAGGGTTCATGGCCTTGAGCATTCCATTAACACCTGAGGTTTCAACAAGTGACGCTATTGTCTGGAGTGTCATGAGGATCTGCTTCTCAACCATCTCCTTAGGGGCCCTGATTATCTGTGTACCCACATAGTAGTAGTCAAGGACACCTGAAAGTGTTACAGCTGTTACCAGGGACCCCATATCTGCAACTGCACTTGATACGTCGGCAGGTACAACATAGGCTGCCTTACCGCAGCTTTCAGCGAGTTCAACGCATTTTGATATCTGTTCATCTGTTGCTATGTCAAGTTCACTGCTTGAGTGTCCCCCTATGACATAGTGGCCATGCTGTGGTGTCCCGGGGACGGCTGCAGGGTGCATTGATGCTATACCAAGATCCTTACGGTCCCTTCTAAGCTCCCTTTCAAGGACGTAGTAGAGGACCACAGGTGAGACCGTACAGGTGTTTGCTATGACAGCCCCCTCTGGCAGGTGCTGTGTTATGTCCTTTGCTATCTCAAAGGTCCTTTTACCGAAGGGTGTGAAGAGTACTGCTATTTCAGCATCACTGGCTGCCTCAGCATCGTTGTCTGTTACAGTGACCCCTGCGTCCTCAACCACCTTCCAGTGTGCATCATCCAGCATTTCCCTTGCTGGTTCTGCCAGTACAACATCATGTCCGGCCTCTGCAAATTCAATTGCCATTCTGCTTCCGCCGTAGGGTGCCTCCCCCCCATACTTTTCAGGCAAATTCAGCTGGTCCACATAAAGTTTCTGGTTACCCGCGCCATAAACTGCAACTTTCATAGTGCTCACCTAACATTAATATATTGTTAAGTAATTTGAATGAATATTATAAATTTTGGCATTTTTTTCTTTGAAAAAAATAGGGTCCCCTAACATCCTAAAATACACAGGAAAGTCAAAGATTATTTTAAAGTTTAATATATCCCCATTCAAGTTTTAATTTAAGATTTAAAGACCTTAGCCATGTTATGGATTGAAACTATGGGGTCTGAGATGCAAAATTTTTTAATAAAATTAGCTGCCACCATAATACAGTTACTGTTCATAGGAATGATTAGAAAAGAGAAAATTTGAGTGATCTACTCTGACTCTGGTTCACCGTAAAGCTGCTCTGCTATTTTCTCCAGAGTTTCAATACCCTTCGCCTCCTTCTTGAGGAGCGGGACCTCTGCAACCACCTTATCACTGAATTTATCCCTGATCTGCTTAAGTCTCTCCTGCTGGAGCTTTCTGCGGGCATTGCAGAACTCACAGTCACTCTCCTCAGGGAGGACCTGGTTCACTATTACGCCGTCTGCGTGGATACTGTACTTCTCAAGGGCCTTCATTGCCCTCTCTGACTCGTATATGGACATCTCCTCAGGGATGACAACCATCTTGAAGGATGTCCTCTCAGGGTCTGACATGACCTCCCTTGCAGCGTTTATCTGCTTCTTGGTGGCCTCCATGTCCTGCAGTGCCCTGTCCTCCTCTTCCTCATCACCCATGAATGGGAGTATGTTCTTGAAGGCCTTGGCCATGCTCCCTATCTGCCTCCTTATCTTTATCATCTTCCCCACCCATGAGTCCATTATTTCAGGGAAGGATAGGAGTCTGAGGGTGTGGCCTGTTGGTGCCGTGTCAAAGATGACGATATCGTATTCATCGGTTGTCATGTACCTCAGGAACTGGTCGAAGGCCGCAGCCTCATCGATACCAGGGGACATTGATGCCATGTCCATCTGGTCCTGGAGCATATCCAGGCCCATGCCAGGGTTCATTGCAGCCTGTTCCTGAAGTTTTGCCTGGTACTCCTCCATCGCAACCTCCGGGTCTATCTCAACCGCGTAGAGGTTCTCGCTTATCTTTGTGGGGGTGTGGCCTATCTCCCTCTCCAGTGAATCTGAAAGTGAGTGTGCAGGGTCAGTTGAGATCACCAGGGTCTTCTTACCTGACCTTGCCATCCAGAGGGCTGTTGCAGCCGATATGGTTGTCTTACCAACCCCTCCCTTTCCGCCTATGAATACAAATGTTGTTTTGCCCTTATTGAACTTGAAGAGATCCTTAAATGCCATTATACTCCTCCTGTAAAATTAATCATCGATCCAAGATCAGCATCACTGATATAAGTTTTTCTACCTCTTTTGATAGTTATATAAAATATACCCTACTTACTTTTAACCATTGCTGTTGGATGAGAGTGATTCCATGAAGTGTGTTCCCCGGCTTTGTTCAGAAGCGGCATCGTTGATAGAGGATTTCATAAGGCAAAAGGTGGCTGAGAGTGGAACCGGCGGTGTGGTGCTGGGTCTCAGTGGCGGTGTGGACTCGAGCACAGTCGCATACCTTGCAGTTAATGCCCTGGGACCCAATAGAGTCCTTGGACTCATCATGCCATCCGATACCACTCCCAGGGATGATCTTAGACACGCCAGGACCGTTGCAGATGAACTTGGAATTGAGAGTGAAACCATAGACATTGACCCCATCCTAGAATCCATTGGTGGGCTCTGCAGCCATAATGCCAGTGAAATGGCCCTGGCAAACCTGAAACCGAGGCTCCGGATGGTGATCCTCTACTACCATGCCAACTCCATGAACCGGCTCGTGGCAGGTACCGGTAACCGGACCGAGCTACTCCTGGGTTACTTCACCAAGTACGGTGATGGTGGGGTTGACATGCTGCCCATCGGGGGACTGTACAAGGGACAGGTCCGTGAACTTGCGGGGAGGCTGGGTGTTCCCCCTGAGATAATAAAAAAACCGCCTACAGCCGGACTCTGGCACGGACAGACCGATGAGGATGAACTTGGTATGAGGTATGATCTGCTGGATGAACTCCTCTGCCTGCTGGTTGACAGAAAGCTACCGGTTGATGAGGTCGCATCCACCCTCTCTCTGCCGGTCTCAGAGGTTGAGAGGATTGCCAGAATGGTTGAAGGGTCAGAGCACAAGCTGAAGCCCCCTGAGGTCCCGGATATCAGGGAGGTGATGGAGTGTTCACACTGATATACATAACAGCATCATCAGTGGATGAAGCAGCATCCATCGGACGTAGACTTGTTGAGGAGAGACTCGCTGCCTGTGTTAATATAATACCCTTCATAAGGTCCATCTATCACTGGGAGGGGAGCCTGGAGGAGGATGATGAGTCAGCCCTCATCGTTAAAACGTCCCATGAACTGACCCCGCAAATAATTAAAAGAGTCAGGGAACTACATAGTTATGATAATCCATGCATAATATCAATTCCCATAACCGGGGGATCTCGTGATTACCTTGAATGGTTAGACAATGAAGTTAAAAGGCCATGATGGCGGTGATTCAGTGGATATTGAAAGGAAATGGCGTGATAGATGGAGAGATGCTGGCATATTTCAGGCTGACCCTGATGATAGAGAAAAGATATTCCTCACAGTCGCTTACCCCTACCCAAGCGGTGCGATGCACATAGGACACGGGAGGACCTACACGGTCCCTGATGTCTATGCGAGGTTCAAGAGGATGCAGGGCTACAACGTCCTGTTCCCCATGGCCTGGCATGTCACAGGGGCCCCGGTCATAGGGATAGCCCGGAGGATTCAGAGGAAGGATCCCTGGACCCTCAAGATCTACAGGGAGGTCCACAGGGTCCCTGAGGATGAGATTGAACGTTTCAGTGACCCTGAGTACATAGTTGAATACTTCAGCAGGGAATACCGGTCTGTTATGGAGGATATGGGCTACTCCATCGACTGGAGGCGTGAATTCAAAACCACGGATCCCACCTACAGCAGGTTCATACAGTGGCAGATAAGGAAGCTGAGGGACCTTGGCCTCGTAAGGAAGGGCGCCCACCCTGTGAAGTACTGCCCTGAATGTGAAAACCCTGTGGGTGACCATGACCTCCTTGAGGGTGAGGGTGTCGCCATAAACCAGCTCACACTCCTCAAATTCAAACTTGGAGACTCATACCTTGTCGCAGCCACCTTCAGACCCGAGACCATCTACGGGGCCACCAACCTCTGGCTGAACCCTGATGAGGAGTATGTGAGGGTTGAAACAGGTGGTGAGGAGTGGATAATAAGCAGGGCCTCTGTGGATAATCTTTCACACCAGAAACTGGACCTCAAGGTCGCAGGTGAGGTTAACCCCGGCGACCTGATAGGCAGGTACGTAGAGAATCCTGTAACAGGCCAGGAACACCCCATACTCCCTGCATCCTTCGTTGACCCTGAATATGCCACAGGTGTTGTGTTCTCTGTCCCTGCCCATGCCCCTGCAGACTTCATAGCCCTTGAAGACCTCAGGAAGGACCATGAAATCCTTGAAAGGTACGGACTTGTGGATGTGGTTGATGGTATAGAGCCCCTGAATGTGATAACAGTGGATGGCTACGGTGCGTTCCCGGCGGCCGAGGTTATAGAGAAATTCGGTGTCAGAAACCAGGAGGACCCCCGCCTTGAGGATGCCACCGGGGAGCTATACAAGATCGAGCATTCCAGGGGCGTTATGAGCAGGCACATCCCTGTCTATGGTGGTATGAAGGTCTCTGAGGCCCGTGAGGTCATCGCCGATGAACTTAAGGACCAGGGCCTTGCAGATGAGATGTATGAATTCGCTGAGCGGCCTGTCATATGCCGCTGCGGTGGCAGGTGCGTTGTGAGGGTCATGGAGGATCAGTGGTTCATGAAGTACTCTGACGATGCATGGAAGGGCCTGGCCCACAGGTGCCTCGAGGGTATGAAGATAATACCAGAGGAGGTCCGGGCCAACTTTGAATACTACATCGACTGGCTCAATGACTGGGCATGTTCAAGGAGGATAGGCCTTGGGACAAGGCTACCCTGGGATGAGAGATGGATCATCGAACCCCTCACAGATTCAACCATCTACATGGCATATTACACCATTGCACACCACCTCAGGGAGATGGATGTCAGTGAGCTGGATGACGAGTTCTTTGATGCCATATTCCTGGGTGATTCAGGAGCCTCTAAGGATCTCAGGGAGGAATTCCAGTACTGGTACCCCCTTGACTGGAGGCTCTCGGCCAAGGACCTCATAGGCAACCACCTGACCTTCCATATATTCCACCACTCAGCCATATTCCCTGAGTCATGGTGGCCCCGAGGGGTTGTTGTCTTTGGTATGGGCCTCCTTGAGGGTAACAAGATGTCATCCTCCAAGGGCAACGTCATACTCCTCAGGGATGCCATTGAGAAGCACGGTGCAGATGTGGTGCGGCTCTTCCTCATGTCATCAGCAGAGCCCTGGCAGGACTTTGACTGGAGGGAGAGTGAGGTCATCGGGACCCGCAGAAGGATTGAATGGTTCAGGGAATTCGGAGAGAAGGTGTCAGGTATCCTGGATGGAAGACTTGTCCTCAGTGAGGTTAAACCTGCTGAACCTGAAAGCTTCATTGGAAGGTGGATGATGGGACAGCTGAACCAGAGGATACGTGAAGCCACAGAGGCCCTTGAATCATTCCAGACCAGAAAGGCGATTCAGGAGGCACTATATCTTCTTAAAAAGGATGTTGACCACTACCTTAAGCGTGTTGAGGGTAGAGTTGATGATGAGGTGAAATCTGTCCTTGCAAACGTTCTGCACGCATGGATAAGGCTCATGGCTCCATTCATACCATACACTGCCGAGGAGATGTGGGAGATGTATGGTGGTGAGGGTTTCGTATCAGAGGCCCCATGGCCAGAGTTCTCAGTTGATGCAGAGAGCAGGGATGTTCAGGTTGCAGAGGAGATGGTCCAGAACACCGTCAGGGACATTCAGGAAATCGTGAAGATCCTTGGCTCCACCCCCGAGAGGGTCCACATATACACATCACCGAAATGGAAGTGGGATGTGCTGAGGGTCGCAGCAGAGGTTGGGAAGCCAGATATGGGCTCAATAATGGGCAGGGTGTCAGCTGAGGGCATCCACGATAACATGAAGGAGGTTGCTGAATTTGTAAGGAGGATCATCAGGGACATTGGTAAATCAGAGGTTACGGTGATAGACGAGTACACTGTACTCATGGATGCATCTGATTACATTGAATCAGAGGTTGGAGCTGAGGTTGTGATCCACAGCAAACCCGACTATGACCCTGAAAACAAGGCTGTGAATGCTGTTCCTCTGAAGCCGGCCATATACCTTGAATGATCCTCAGCCGGCCCTTCAAAGGTATAATTTAACTCCTACTCCTTTTTCTTTGATATTTATCCAGAGCTGGGTGCGACTACCTTATCATCGTCCTTAACTCTTACCCCTTTGATATCAAAAAATGAGAGTCTTTTCAGTCTGATGGACCCCTCAATCCATCACATATCTTCCAACCCTGTTCATAAGGGTCCCTACACCCTCGACTGTGGCCCTCACAGTATCCCCAGGTACCATCTGTCCCACACCTGGAGGCGTGCCTGTTGCTATTATGTCCCCTGGCTCCAGTGTCATGATATGGGATATGAACTCAAGGAGCTCATGGACCGTGAATATCATGTTGGAGGTGTTTGATGACTGTCTGACCTCCCCGTTTAGCTTCAGAGATATATCAAGGTTATCCGGGGTTATTTCAGTCTCTATCACAGGCCCCACAGGACAGAAGGTGTCAAAACTCTTTGCACGTGTCCACTGCCCGTCCCTCCTCTGGAGGTCCCTAGCAGTTACATCATTGAGGACCGTGTATCCTGCTATGAACTCAGATGCCGCGGAAGAGTCAACCCTCCGGGCCCTCTCTGATATGACGGCTGCAAGTTCAACCTCATAGTCAACCTCTGATGACATCTCAGGGTATATTACCGTGTCTCCATGGCCTATCACGGTGGTTGGTGGTTTCAGGAAGATGACTGGTTCATCAGGGATCTCCATCCCCAGTTCGGCTGCATGGTCCCGGTAGTTGAGGCCGACGCAGACCACCTTTGAGGGTGATACCGGTGGGAGTATCCTCACATCATCCAGTGAATGTTCAGCGATGGCTTCAGGGTTATCTGAAAGGTATTCCTCCCTCCGGATCTCTAAGATCCTGTTATTCTCTGTGAATCCATGGAGGATTCTCCCATCCTTCATGAACCTGAGGAATTTCATCTCATCACCTTCAGGGTATTATCCTCTCAATTGGCACCACAAGTATGTCCCTGGCACCAACCGCCTTGAGCCTGTTTACAAGGTTGAAGACCTCCTTTTCATCCACTACAGCGTGTACCGCCACCACCCCGTTATCTGAGAGCACCTCTGAGACCGTGGGGCCTGTCATCCCGGGCATCAGAGCTCTGACCCTTTCAAGGTTTTTGCGGTCGATGTTTAGCATCACCAGCCTCCTGCCCTCGGCATCTATGACTCCACGTATACCTGTTCTGAGTTCCTCTATTATCCTGGACTTGGTGGCGTAGCTTTCCCTGTTTGCTATTAGCTTAACCGAGCTTTCCAGGATGGTGTCGATCACCCTGAGGTGGTTCATCCTGAGGGTCGTCCCTGTGCTGCTCAGGTCTGTTATGAGGTCAGCGACTCCAATGAAGGGTGCTATCTCTGTTGATCCTGTGAGTTCAACAACCTCTGCATCTATGCCCCGCTCACGGAGATATTTCTCTGTTATCCCCGGGAACTCTGTGGCTATAACTGCACCCTGAGGTATATCCTCCGGGCCCCTCATGGGTGAGTCCTCAGGGGCTGCAAGGACCAGGCTGGCCCTTCCGTATCTGAGGTCCTCCAGGATTTCGACGTCACTTCCCCTTTCAACTATGAGATCATAGCCTGTGATCCCCAGGTCAGCGGCACCGTCGGCAACGAATTCAGGTATATCCGCTGCCCTGCTGAACATTACCTCGATCTGTGGGTGCTGTGTCTTTGAGAATAATTTTCTGTTAACAGTGTCCTTAAGACCTACACCTGCATTCTCAAGTAACCTTATCGCAGGCTCGCTTATTCTTCCCTTGGAGGGAACCGCTATTCTTATCTTCATTCAATCCCTCAATTACTGGTTAAATTTTAAATTAAAATCATGCAGGTTCTGTTCATCTGCAGGACATATCATTCTTGGCTGTAGATTAACTTATATTTCTTTCAGAAAACCTATATAATAGGTTTGGAGTCCGGTCCATGACTGGATTATAAGTTAAAACTTATAAGTTATAAGGTGGTTCCATGGAGAATGAAAGTATACTGATAACCGGTACAGAGATCCTTGATGCCAGGGGGGTCCGGCGTGGATCCGTCCTCATTGAGGATAACAGGATAGCTGATGTATCAAACACCCTAAGCCCCGGGGATGCCGACACAGTGATTGATGGAACTGGAAAGCTCCTGATCCCTGGACTCGTGAACACCCACACCCACCTCTCAATGACACTTTTCAGGGGGATTGCAGATGACCTTCCCCTGGACAGATGGCTGAACGACCACATATGGCCGGCTGAGGCCCGGCTCAACGGTGACTACTGCTACGCTGGAGCCCTCCTGGGATGCATCGAAATGATAAGATCAGGGACAACCTCCTTCAGCGACATGTACTTCTACATGGACCACGTTGCACGTGCCGTGGAGGAGGCAGGCCTCAGGTGCGTCATAAGTCACGGCATGATAGACCTGGGCGACACTGAAAAGATGAGAGCAGAACTGATGGAGAGCCGCAGGATAATAAAGGAATGCCACGGGATGGCTGATGGGCGCATAATGGTTGCACTTGGCCCCCACAGTCCCTACACCTGCTCAGAGGAACTTCTTAAAAAGACGGCTACCCTGGCCTGTGAAAATGATCTCATGATACATATACATGTCTCAGAGACAGATAATGAGGTCAGTGAAGTCTCAAGGTCCCATGGAATGACACCTGTGGAGTACCTTGATGAGACAGGTTTACTGGGCCCGCAGACCGTGGCTGCCCACTGCGTCTGGCTGAAGGACCGGGATATGGATATCCTTGCAGAGAGGGATGTGAAGGTCTCACACAACCCCACGAGTAACATGAAACTTGCATCCGGAGTATCCCCCGTCACCCGGCTCCTCAAGAGGGGTGTTAACGTTTCACTGGGAACCGATGGAGCCGCATCAAACAACAACCTCGACATGTTCCAGGAGATGAAAACGGCCTCCCTGCTCCAGAAGGTGAACCTGGGAGACCCCACAGCCCTTCCAGCCATTGAGGTATTCAGTATGGCCACAGTCAACGGTGCCAGGGCCCTTGGAATCGACGCCGGCCTGATAGCCCCTGGTAAGCTCGCTGACATCGTCATACTAAACACCAGGAGGCCCCACCTCACACCATGGAGAAATCCAGAATCACACACAGTGTATGCTGCCTCAGGGGCCGACGTGGACACCGTCATATGCGACGGCAGGATACTACTCAGGGAGGGGGAACTGGAGGTCCTGGACGAGGAATACGTTATGGAAATTGCAGAATCAGCTGCAGGGGAGCTAACAGATGATGGCCCTCTTCGACGTTGATAAGACCCTGATACACAGGTCATATGCACATGAGGACGCCTTCAGGCACGCCTTCAGGGAGGTCTATGGCGTTGATGCCGGCGTGGACAGCATAGACTACCACGGGAAGACAGACCCTTCAATAGCAGAGGAGGTGCTCCTCCTCAAGGGACTCGAAGATGCGGAGATAGAGATGCACCTGGATGAATTCCTGGTGGAACTCAGAGAGTACGTGAAGCATAACATAAAGGGGGAGGATATAGAACTCATAGATGGTGTGGATGAGTTCCTGAGTTTCCTAAAATCCATGGGTGTGTCTATTGGCCTCGTTACAGGAAACCTGATGGAAATAGCATTCATGAAGCTTGAAAGGGCGGGTATTGCAGGTTACTTTTCCTTTGGGGGCTTTGGAAGTGACAGCCCCGACAGGAAGAAGTTGACTGAGATTGCGGTTAGAAGGGGCCTGAGCCTCGGTGCAACCGGTGTCACTGTACTCTTCGGTGACACCCCCCATGACATGATGGCCGGCACCCATGTTGGAGCTGTTAACATCGGCATATCAGCGGGGAGGTACAGTGAAAGGGACCTCCTGGCTGCCGGGGCCTGTTATGTATTCCCTGATTACAGAAGCCCTGAACTCAGGGATACCGTGCTGAATATCCATGACCCGTGATCATATTTAATAGCTGTCTTAAGCTGATTTAAGGCCCCTCTCTATGAACCCGGTTTTCCTTTCCCTGTTGAGGACTATGCTTTTAAGCCATTCAGGTCTGGTTTCAGGGAAATCCTTCCTGTAGTGGGACCCCCTGCTCTCCTCCCTTATCAGGGCTGACTCCACCACCAGCGAGGACGTTATAAGCATGTTTTCAAGTTCAAGGGCCTCAATGAGGCAGGTGTTAAATCCGGATGTCTCAGGGACATTCAGATCACCCATCATCATTCTGAGGTCCTTGATAACTGTCCTGGCTGATTCAAGGGACTCACGACTCCTTACTATTGCAACACCGCTCCACATGGCCTCGTGAAGCTTATCCCTTATCTCAGATGGGTTGTGGGATCCATCGGCCACCATTGACTTTATACGGTATTCCTCCTCCTCGACCGCCGATTTAATGGATGCAGAGGATGATTTAAGGGCGTTCCTTGCAGCAGCTATCCCTGCTCTACGCCCGAATACCTGGGTATCCGCAAGTGCATTGCCTCCCAGTCTGTTGGCTCCATGGACACCCCCTGCAACCTCGCCGGCTGCAAAGAGGTTCCTGAGGTTTGTTCTTCCCCATTCATCTATCCTGACACCCCCCATGAAGTGGTGTGCTGTGGGTGCCACCTCCATTGGCTCGGATCTTATATCAATACCAACATCCTGGAACTGGAGGAGCATGGTCTCAAGTTTCTCCTCTATGACCTCATCAGGGAGGTGGCTGACATCAAGGTAGACTCCACCATGCCTGGTGCCCCTCCCCTCCATGATCTCAGTGTAGATTGCCCTTGCAACAACATCCCTTGTTGCAAGTTCACCCCTGGGGTCGTATCTCTTCATGAACCTCTCCCCCTCACTGTTGAGGAGTATTCCGCCCTCACCCCGCACGGCCTCCGTCACAAGGATCCCCCTCCTTGACTCTGGGTAGACCATGCCTGTGGGATGGAACTGGACCTGCTCCATGTCAATCAGGTCAGCCCCGGCCTTCCATGCCACAGAGAACCCATCACCACCCTTCTGGATTGTGTTGGAGGTCACCGGGTAGATGTGACCGGCTCCCCCTGTTGCGAGGATGGTTGAAGCTGCCCTGAAGGCCACAGTGCTGGAGTCCCTGATGGATACGCCCATGGCTCCAAGTACACGGTCCTCCTCCACGAGGAGGGATGTTATCATGACCTCCTCCACGGTCTCTATATCCCGTCGTAGGACCTCCTCCTTGAGGGCGGTTATCATCTCATGGCCGGTGCGGTCACCCTGGTAGCACGTCCTGCGGTATGTCTGCCCCCCGAAGGGTCTCTGGTCAAGCAACCCGGATTCCTGCCTGTCGAAGAGCGCCCCGTAGTTTTCAAGGTCCCTCAACCTGTCGGGTGCCTCATCCACAAGTATGCGGACGAGGGCAGGGTCATTGATGAACCCACCCCCCCTCATGGTATCCTCGAAGTGCACGTCCGGACTGTCCTCAGGGTCAACACATGCAAATGCAGCGTTGTATCCGCCCTCAGCCATTCCAGTGCATCCTGATTTGAATGATAAACCCTTTGATACTATTAATGGCGTGAGATTGTGTTCAGAAACTTCTATGGCCGCCCTGCAGCCGGCTCCCCCGGAGCCTATTATCAGAACATCACATTCATAGACCTGACTTTCCATGGACAATATTTTTAACATTCACTATTATAAGGTTTGGCAGTCAATAGTTAAGGTGATAAACCATCACAAGAGAATAAAGTCAATCCATGGTGACAACACCCCATACATTCTGGTGATTGGCCTGGTCAACAGTGGATTAACCACCTGATTTATTCAATAATTTAAAATCAGTGGGGGTTCTGTTTGAAAAGAAAGGATATAGTGAAGCTTTCAAGGAGGGACTTTGAAAGGGCATGGCTTGAAAGTGGGAGGAGCCTCAGTAAACCCCACCATGACATGCAGTATCCACGCCTCCGATTTGAAACCGGAAAATCTCATGTACTCTATGATACCATCTGGATGATAAGGGAGGCCTACCTGCGCCTCGGCTTCAGTGAAATGGTGAACCCGCTCCTCATAGACGAGGAGCACATATACCGCCAGTTCGGGCCCGAGGCCCCTGCAGTGCTGGACAGGTGCTTCTACCTTGGGGGCCTCCCAAGGCCCGACATCGGACTCGGGGCCGATAGAATTCAGATGATAGAGGATATGGGTATAGAGGTATCTGAAGAGAAGCTAGAAAACCTGAAGGAGGTCTTCAGGTCATACAAGAAGGGTGACCTTTCAGGGGACGACCTGGTCCTGGAGGTCTCAAATGCCCTTGAAGTTGAGAGCCATGATGGTCTGAGGGTCCTTGAGCGGGTGTTCCCTGAGATAAGGGATCTGAAGCCAGTTTCAGGGAGAACCACCCTCAGGTCCCATATGACATCAGGATGGTTCATATCACTCCAGAACATCCACGACAGATACAGAATGCCCCTGAAGCTTTTCTCAATTGACCGCTGCTTCCGGAGGGAGCAGAAGGAGGACTCAAGCCACCTTATGACCTACCACTCCGCATCCTGTGTCTTTGTGGACGATGAGGTCCCTCTCGATGTGGGTAAGGCCGTTGCAGAGGGACTCCTCGAACACCTGGGATTCTCAAGGTTCAGGTTCCGCCCGGATGAGAAGAAGTCCAAGTACTACATACCCGGCACCCAGACAGAGGTCTACGCCTACCACCCCCTCCTTAAGGAGTGGGTTGAGGTGGCAACCTTTGGCCTCTATTCACCAATAGCCCTCTCCATGTACGGGATAGACAGGGAGGTCATGAACCTGGGAGTGGGGGTTGAAAGGGTTGCCATGATACTCAACCAGGCCAGTGACGTGCGTGAAATGGTCTACCCGCAGATATATGGGGAGTGGAGGCTGTCTGACAGGGACATCGCCGAGATGCTCAGGATAAACCTCCACCCTGTAACCTCCGATGGTCGCATGCTCATGGAGCAGATAATCAAAACCTGGAGGGCCCATGCAGACGCCCCATCCCCCTGCAGCTTCGAGGTCTACAGTGGAGAGTTCCTGGGACGACGGATAGAGGTGAGTGCCCTTGAGGTGGAGGAGAACACCCGGCTTCTGGGACCCGCAGTATGGAACAACGTTTACATATATGATGGAAACATCCTAGGGGTGCCCCCCGGGACCGAACTCGACAGCGACCTCATCATCAGGGCCAGGAAGGAGGGCCTGAACACAGGCATAACCTACATGGAGGCCCTTGCAGCCGAGGCCGCCTACCGCATAGAGGAGATGGTTGTAAGCGGCGCAGAGGAGGTTGAGATAAGGAGCACGATAGCAAGGTCCCTCTCTGACCTTAACCTCACACTCGAGGACGCCGCCATGAGGTACATAACAGGTAAAAACCGTGAGATCGACCTGAGGGGGCCGCTGTTCTCAACAATAAGGTGCAAGTTAAGGGGGTGAGGCTCTGATAATCAGAGGAACTGTTAAATCAGGTTTCGGTGAGGGGGCATACTTCATAACTCGCAGCGTATACCAGGAACAGTTCAGGAAAAAGCTGGGCTTCGACCCCTTCCCGGGCACCCTCAACATAGAGGTTGGGGACCCTGAAATTCTGGATAGAATAAAGAGGGGGGCCCCTGTGATACATGGAGGCGGGGGCTTCGGTGATGTCCTCTACGTTAAGGCCGTGCTCAACGGAGAGGTTGAAGGGGCCATCCTCTTCCCCGTCAAAACCCATCACAGGGCCGGGTGCCTTGAATTTGTGGCCCCTGTGAATCTCAGAAAAACCCTTAAATTAAGGGATGGAGATACCGTTAGCCTGGATATAGAGTCTGATGAAGTCCAGGAATAGAACATCAGTAGATGGATACATGATAATGGATTAATAAACATCAGGATTATCAATGGAGATTGTGATCATATGATTCAGGAAGCCCTTAAAGCGCTTAAAAGGGGAGAAATAGTCCTTGTATTTGATGCAGATAACCGTGAAAGAGAAACCGACATGATCGTTGCTGCTGAGAAAATAAAGCCGGAGCATATAAGTATCATGAGAAACGATGCCGGGGGACTCATATGTGTTCCTGTCTCCTGGGAGAACTCAGAGAAGCTTGGAATACCCTACATGACCGATATAATGGAGGAGGCATCAGGCAGGTACCCGGTCCTCGGGAAACTGTCCCCCCATGACATACCCTACGATGATAAGTCTGCCTTCTCCATAACCGTGAACCACAGGAAGACATTCACAGGGATAACAGACAATGACCGTGCCCTCACAATAGGGGAACTCGCAGGCATCTGCAGGGATGATAAGCATGAGAGCTTCGGCGACCTATTCCGATCCCCCGGCCATGTCACCCTCCTCAGGGCTGCTGATGGCCATGTACTCAGCAGGGGGGGTCACACCGAGATGAGCATAGCCCTCATGGAGATGGCCGGACTTACCGGTGTTGCTGTCTGCTGTGAGATGATGGATGACAGGACAGGTAACTCTCTCTCAACAGAGGATGCCATGAAATACGCCAGGGAGCATGACCTTATTTTCATGAGCGGTGCAGACCTTATTGAATCATACATGGAGTTCAGATCATAGAGGTGTTCATAATGGAGAGGCTGAAGATAGGGATCAATGGACTTGATGATACCATAGGCGGTTTCCCCATGGGAAGGTCCGTTCTGATAACAGGGGAGCCCGGGTGTGGTAAGACCATCTTCGGGCTGCGCTTTGCCATAAGCAGCTGCATGGAGGGTTATAACACCGTCTACATAACAGCAGAGGAGGACGCCAATGACCTCCACATACAGGCAAACTCCTTCGGGTGGAACACCCAGGAGCTGGAGGAGAAGGGGCTCCTCAACTTCATAGAACTTACAGGTATAAGGGCGAGGATAACCGAGGCAGAGCTAAGCATGGACATGGATCCAATGAAGGGCAACTTCACCAAGATAATACATGACATACCCCCTGAGGCCGAGGTGGTTGTCATAGACAGTCTTGGTGGCTACACAGCCAAACTCACAGCCTATGAATTCAGGAACCAGTTTGACCTCCTCGTATATGAGCTCAAACAGCGCGGTATAACATCCGTCATAATACTGGACAGTGCAACATCCAAGGAGTTCAATGAACTTGCTCTATTCTCGGTCTACGGCGCCATAAAGCTTGGTAGAAGGGAGAACCCCTACACCGGTCGCAGGGAGCGGATAATGGACATAGTCAAGATGAGAAGCACCAAAACACCACTCCAGTTCCTCACATATGAGATCGGTGGTGAGGAGGGTATAACCATAACTGAAGGTGAGGAGATCCCTCAAGAGGATATGGGGATCTAAAACCTCAATCCAGAAGAAAGACATCCAGAATAGGTATTCAACCCCTGAATACCCTTCTGATTTCTTCGGGGCCCATGTAACCCCTAAATTCTGGTTTTTTTGCTAATCTGATGAGGGCATCGACATCGAGGTGCTCCTCCACAGTCTCCATGGCCTTCAGGCAGAAGTCCTCAAGTTTTATCTCAACCTCAGGTGTGCCACCCCTCTCACTCATCTCTATCCTCGGGATGGCAAGGTACCTTCCACCTGATGCCCTCTCAAATATATCCATATCATAGACCCTGTTCAGTATTCCACAGGATACATCAACACCCAGTCCCTCAAGTACAGCTATGTGGGCGTCAAGATCAACCACTGCAGACTCTATGCCGCCCTTACTGCAACCGGCAACCATTATCACAGGGATCCCGGCTGCCAGGGCAATCTCAGCCCCTGAGTATGGTGTTATATCATTCAGGAGGCCCGTGAGGATGCTCATAACTCCCTCGATAAGTATTATGTCATATCTTCCCCTCACAGATTCAAGGACATCCCTGAGCTCCATCCAGCCCAGGCGGCCTATCCTTATGGATGAGTGCTCCTCCATTGGCTCCTTTATGAGGTAGAGGGCGGGGACTATGTCCCTGACATCGGGTCCCACCTTGATAACACCCACCCTGAGGCCCCTCCTCCTGAGGGCGCCTGCAAGGCCCGTTAATATGAAGGTTTTACCTGAGTCTGAACCCGTGGATGCTATCATTATGGCGGGTGGCGTGCCCCTCACCCCTCCAATGTCTGTCACGCGTATACCCGTTGATATCCCGAGTTCAGATCTCAGGGCTTCACGAAGTTTCCTGTTGGCTTCAAGTATCCTCTCCCTTGATGTCTCATCTGCATCAAGGAATTCCAGGATGTTATCGACGAGGGCAGGGTTCTCATCCAGGCAGCCATGGACCATGGTCCCTGCAACGTTACCATCATCACTGCAGACCCCTGATATGATCTCCCCCGGCCTTTCACGATAGTCTGCCCTGACTATGCTGGACCTCATTATCTCAGGTGCATCGCCACGTATCTCACCGTAGGTGTGGCAGTGGAAACCTGTTATGCTCTCACCTGACATCCCGGAGGTGAGGAAGGACTCTCCGGTTATGGTTGCCTCCACCCGGTCGTTGCTTATCATGGGGTGGAAGGTTACGTTAAGTAGTCCCAGGCCCTCCCTGTAAACAGGGCATGGAGACCTTCTCCCTATATCTGTCCTCTCTGCAAGGGCCTGGAAACCTGAGCATATCCCCAGTACAAATTTTCCGTCGGCCGCCATCCTCCTTATCTCGGATCCAAGTTCAGGTGAAAGGCTTCCTGACTCAACTATGCTTCCCCCCGGTATTATGATCCCGTCCAGGACCCTGTGGGCCCTTGAACCCTTCACAAGGCCATTAGCTCCAACAATATCCGTTGGGAGAAATCCGAAGTTCTCAAAGGCAGGGACCGATCCCCTGACACAGACGAGTCCAATCCTCATGGGGGACACTCTCTTACAGTGAAGCAATCTCCCTCATGGCCGATAATATTATGCCGTCATCGCAGGGCTTTGCCTGTAGCTGCAGACCAACAGGAACTCCCCCCACATCTCCTGCCGGTATGCTTGCAGCCGGTATGCCTGCAAGGTTAGCTATGACCGTCAGGACATCATAGGCGTACATTTCCATTGGTTCAAGCTCCTCGCCCAGTTTGTGGGGTAGTTTTGGAACCGTTGGCCCCGCTATTATGTCCACGTTGGTGAGAAGACCTGTTATCTCTCTCCTTATGAGGGATCTTGCCTGGAGGGCTCTCTTGTAGTATCTTCCAGATAATTCCTTCTGACTTATGTAGGAACCCATATGTATCCTCCTGAGGACCTCAGGACCGCAAACATCCTCTATCCTGTGGCCGTACTTCCTGCCGTCATACTTCCTGGTGGCTGAGAAGAATTCAACGTAGTTTATGAGGTAGTAGGTGGGGAGGCAGAGGTCTATGTATTCAAATTCCAGTTCAACTATCTCGGCGCCCTCATCCTCAATGGCGCCCAGTTTATCCTGGATAACATCGTCTATAGCCTCATCGGTGACCTCCAGAAACTCCCTGACAACACCGACCCTTAGGTCCTTCAGCTCAGTCGCCGCCTCAAGGTCAGGTGAACCTTCCAGGGTTGTGGGGTCTGCAGGGTCATGGCCTGATATGACCTCAAGGGCCAGGGAGATCCCTGAGACATCCGCTGCCAGGGGCCCTATCTGGTCAAAGCTCATGGCGAGGTCCAGAAGTCCCTGCCTGGAAACTGCCCCATAGGTCGGTTTGAAGCCCATTACACCGCAGTGTGATGCTGGATTCCTTATTGAACCCCCTGTATCTGATCCAAGTGCCAGGTCACACATGCCAGCAGCCACTGCGGCAGCACTTCCACCACTTGAACCGCCCGGGATCCTTCCAGGGGCTGCTGGATTGTCTGTTGGACCGAAGAATGAGGTCTCGGTTGAACTTCCGGCGGCAAATTCATCCATGTTGGTCATGCCGATTATTATGCCGTCCTCCGCCTTTATGCGCCTTATAACAGTTGCATCGTAGCTTCCAGTGTAATTTTCGAGGGTCCTTGAAGCTGCTGATACGTTGAAGTCCTCCACGTTGATGTTGCTTTTAACTCCTATCACAAGGCCCGCCAGTCTCCCTGTCTCCTGGCCAGAGGCTATCCTTGCGTCTATCTCATCTGCCCTCTTAACGGCCTCCTCAACCTTTAAATCTACGAAGGCGTTGATATCATCGTTCTCGGACTCAATCCTCTTAAGAAATTTTTCAAGGTTTTCTGATGCGGTCAGGGCATGATTCTTAATCATATCAACCTTATCAACAGTTTCCATGTTTAACACCCTTATATTTCAATTTTAAGTGAAATTTAAGTCTGATCTGCATTAATGGCTGCCATGACTGGGTCTGGCTTGGAATATCTGACCCGTGGGGCTCCACGGCCACCATGGCGGCATACATCTCTGGTTTTAATTTCATTTCCAACACTAATAAATGTGAGATGTTCAATATTTAAAGATTGGGAGATTGGACTGGATTGTTATTAAATGGATGGTGGATGAATGGAAAAAACAGTTGTGCTCACGAGGAGCGATGTTGAGGGTCTCCTTGACATGGAAGACTGCCTGAAGGCAGTTGAGGGTGCCTTTGTACAGGAGGCCCTTGGAAGGGTTCAGATGCCCCCTAAAATGTACCTGTTTTTCAGTAGATACGATGGAGACCTCAGGGTCATGCCCTCCTACCTTGAGGAACTTGAGATGGCCGGTGTTAAGTGTGTCAATGTGCACCCCTCAAACCCTGATAGACATTCCCTGCCAACGGTGATGGCTGTCATAGAGCTGGTGGACCCTGAAACAGGGTTCCCCCTTGCACTGATGGACGGAACCCATATAACCGATATGAGGACGGGTGCCGCTGGCGGTGTATCTGTAAAGTACCTCGCATCCAGGGACGCGTCGAGTCTCGGGATAATCGGTGCCGGAAGGCAGGCCTGGACCCAGTTAATGGCAATCAGCAGGGTGGCGGATCTTGAGGAGGTCAGAGTCTACTGCAGGACACCGTCAACGCGTGAAAAATTTGCCTTAAGGGCTTCAAGGGAATACGAAGTCCCCGTGAGGGCCGCTACAGAGCCAAGGGAGGCTGTTGAGGGTATGGACATCGTTGTAACCGTCACTCCATCAAGGCGTCCTGTGGTCATGGCAGACTGGGTGTCCCCGGGTACGCACATATGTGCCATGGGTGCAGACGCCCCAGGGAAGCAGGAACTGGACCCCCTCATACTCAAAAATGCCCGTGTATTCTATGACAGCCTGGAGCAGGCAACCCACAGCGGAGAGATAAACGTGCCCATCACCGAGGGAATCCTCGGGGTGGATGACCTCCAGGGAAGCCTGGGGGATGTTATGACAGGCAAGATTGAGGGTAGAACTTCAACCGCTGATGTGACAGTATTTGATTCGACTGGACTCTCCATTCAGGACATAACAACAGCATGGATGGTCTATGAGAGGGCCGTTGCCGGTGAGGTGGGCCTTGAGGTGGATCTTCAGGGATGAGGTGAAGCGCATATGGGGAGTGGAAGGATCCTTATAGCATGAATGACAGATAATCTGATGGAGCTGATAGCATGTACCCCACCAGGACGTATATGAATGAACTCCTCACAAGGATGGACCATGTCTTCGAGAGGATGAGGTTAATTAGCAGAACAAGATCCCTTAAAAGGGAGGAGATGGAAGAGATAGACCACCACCTGACGGAGATAATGAGGATACTGAACAGGTACAACTGAAGTCGGGACACATGACCGGTATCCTCCTATTTGCTCTGACATCATTTCTTATCGGATTATCAGGTGCCATGGCCCCCGGCCCCCTCCTAACTGTAACTGTTTCAGATTCCATCAGGAGGGGATTCAGGGCTGGACCCCTCCTTGTGGCCGGGCATGTCCTCGGGGAGGCCCTTCTCGTTGTTCTGATACTTATGGGGCTGGGTTGTATCCTCAGATCAGGCGCTGCCCCAGCCCTTCTGGGGACTGCAGGTGGAGCGGTCCTTATATGGATGGGGATCCTTGGATTCAGGGATTCTGAAGACACTGAAAGCATACCTGATGGGGGGTCAATCCTCAGGGGGGCCATCATAAGCCTCGCAAACCCCTACTTCTTCCTGTGGTGGGGTGCAGTGGGCGCTGCCCTCATGTACAGGGGACTGGAGTCAGCAGGCACCCTGGGACTTCTGGCGTTCCTTGCAGGTCACTGGTCATCCGACCTCACATGGTACAGCCTGGTATCATTCATGTCATCAAGAAAATCGTTCAGAATGGATGGAAAACCATACAAACTCGTTATGAGAATTTTAAGTTCATTCCTGATTCTCTTTGGAGTATACTTCATTATTGAGAGTCTGAAGACCATTTCAGGATAGGCAAGGTCTTTATTGGTTTCCCGTTACTGCAGTGTTCTCTCAAATTAATGATACAATCAGATCCAGTGAAGGCAACTGATCTGACACCCACCCTCAAAATCTTAATACCATGAACAACATACTCAGATCCAATGAAGGCCGTTGTTTTTGATAATTCAGGCACCCTAATACGGAGGTACAGGGCCCTCAAGAACCTTAAAACCGGTAAGATATGTGACAGCATGAACTCCCTTGATGTTGTTGATTACCGGGATCGTAGGGCGCTCGTGGTGCTTCAGACGGATCCATCCACCTGTATAGTTAATGCCAGACCCGACCAGACCATCTACGAATTCATAGAGAGGAACCATATAAGGTTCAATATAAGTTACGCCAACACAGCTGTTGATCAAGGTGAAATCCTTGATGTGCTCAGGGATGACCCTGCCACCGTGAGGGACATACAGGACACCATAGATGCTGTCGCAGAAAAGAACTATAACATACAGATATGCAGCGGTTCAGGTTTCATCGTCAACATGGACCGGAGGAGGGTGGATTTCACCATAACAGCCGGTGGAAAACTCTTCCCTGAGGTCCCACATGTTATCAGAGAACTCATGAACCGGAAAATCGACATATACATTGCATCCGGAGACCGGAGGGGGTCCCTGATGGAACTTGCAAGGATCCTTGGGCTCCCAACTGAAAACGTATTTGACACCGCAGACACCGAGAGGAAGGCCGAAATAATCCGTGAACTCAGGAGGATGTACAGCAGGGTGGTTATGGTGGGTAATGGCATCAATGATATTCTGGCACTGAGGGAGGCTGATATAGGGGTTCTTACACTCCAGCAGAGGGAACCTGTTCCCCAGAGGCTCATAGAAGCCGCTGATTATGTAATAGAGAATATAGAAGAGCTGCTGGATATAGAGATCTGAATTTAAACAGAGGGGGGATGTATCATGGCTGATTTGAGCATAATCCAGGTGAACGACACCCACGGATACATTAAAAGCCATCCTGAACTTTTCTGGGAGGGCCGCGAAATCGTATATGAGAACCTTGGTGGTTACCAGCACATAGCCGGACTTGTTGATAAAATACGCCAGGAGAGGCCCACACTACTCCTTGACTGCGGGGACACAATACACGGCACATACCATGCCGTCAAGAGTCGGGGCGCTGCAATGATCCCGCTGCTGAATGAGATGGGATTTGACGCCATGACAGCCCACTGGGAGTTCGCCTATGGCCCTGAAAGGTTCATTGAACTCTCAAAGAAGTTAGACTACCCCATGCTTGCCATAAACTGCTACCGTGAGGGTAGCGACAGGCTGGTATTCCAGCCCTATGAAATCCTTGATGTTGGGGAAGTGCAGGTGGGTGTCATAGGGATAGCATCAAACATAGTCGATAAGGTCATGCCCCCCAGCTTCAGCGAGGGCCTTGAATTCACCCTTGGCCTGGAGGAGCTCCCAGGATGGATCGATGTCCTCAGAAATGATGAGAGGGTGGATCTCATCGTTGTGATATCACACCTTGGCTTTCCACAGGAGGTGCAGCTGGCATCTGACGTAGGGGGCATCGATGTGCTGCTGAGCGCACACACCCACAACAGACTTGAGAGGCCACACATGGTTGGAGATACCATAATCATACAGTCTGGCTGTCATGGCTCCTTCATCGGGCGCCTTGACCTTGAGGTGCGTGATGGTGTCAGGGGATTCAGCCATGAACTCATGAAGGTTAGGGGCCCCTCAGATCCTGAGGTTGAGGAGATGGTGCTCAGGATAACTGATACCGACAGTGACTACCTTGAAATGGTGGTGGGCTCCACCCGGACCCACCTTAACAGATACACCATACTGGAGTCAACCATGGATAACCTCCTCCTGAAGGCCATAATGGATACAGGGGACTTTGACCTTGCATTCTCCAATGGGTGGCGTTACGGTGCCCCTGTACCTCCAGGAGATATAAGAATGGAGGATATATGGAATATTATACCTGTGAATCCTCCTTTATCTCAGGTGCGGTTAAAAGGCAGGGACTTATGGAAGATGATGGAGGAGAACATTGAACTCGTATTCTCAAGGAACCCCTACAATCAGATGGGAGGCTACCTCAAGAGGTGCCTTGGGCTTGAAATGTACTTCAAGATCGAGAACCCCCCCGGTTCAAGGATACAGAAGATATTTGTAAATGGCAGGCCCCTTGACCCCTCAGGGACCTACAGTGCTGTCTACGTCACATCCCAGGGGGTTCCATCCAGGTACGGTGAGGACCATGAGGAGACCGACCTGAGGGCCATTGAGGTGCTTGAAGAATACATCGCGATAAACAGCCCGGTGGACGCCGGCCTGGAGGGGAGGATAACACCCGTCTAGCGGAGGTGGTGTCATGGTGGATTACCGTGTGGTCTTCCACATAGATGAGGATGATGAGTCAAGGGTTCTGCTCCTCCTCTCCAATGTCAGGAACCTAATGGCTGATCTCGAATCCGTCAGAATAGAGGTTGTGGCTTACTCCATGGGAGTTAATGCCCTTCGGAGGGATTCGGAGTACTCAGAGGATATAGCTGAACTCATTGGTCAGGGCGTCATGTTCTGCGCATGTTCAAACACCCTCAGGGCATCTGGTATGGACGTTTCTGATATTCTGGAAGGAGTCCAGGTTGTATCATCAGGCGTTGGTCAAATTGTGAGAAGACAGACAGAGGGGTGGGCCTATATAAGGCCCTGATTCAGTATCTGTCTAATTATTAAAACGCATAAAGGGGAGTACTTGAAGGAGAGGGGTGTCCTCTCCGCCGTATCTGTCTAATTATTAAAACGCATAAAGTCTACACATCCACTGATCCACCCAACAGACAGAACGCAGAAAGGGTGTCCCGAGAAGCTAAAGGAACCTCTTGAATATGAGAACTGCATATGCAGTGGAGCTGTACTCAAGTACTATGGGAGTTAATATGAGTGCAAGGATGGCTGCGAGGGGCATTAAAAGGTTCTTCATCAGAACACTCCGGTATTCATTTACCTGGATATCCATTAAACCATTCCTCTGGGTATAGATCCAGCTAATGGATAATAGACCTAAATGAGCATATTCACGTGGAACAGGATGTTGGGTGTTACAAGGTTTCCATGTTACTTATCAGGTTTGTTAAGAGGGGTACCATGGCAACGACCATGAGCAAGATGATGTTTATCCATATGAATCCAGTGTCAATCTTCTCCAGTTTCTCGAACTGCATGTGGTTAACCACCAGAAGACACCCAGAGGAGGAAACTGAGACACTAGCTGTACAAATCAGACGCAAGACCCATGATGTAGGCGTCCATTTTCGAAGCACTGATTGTGCCCGTGGGAGTATCTATACCCAGAACAAGTATTGTCATGGCGATAGCGAATATGGCATCAACCAGAGCCTCCAATCTATTCTTTCTCATAACGCCCGCCCCAAATTCCAGCCCCCTCAAGGATTCTTCGGCTCCTGATTACACCCTCATAGTTGTTCAGCTCTATGACGCCCCTATCTATGGATTCCAGTAGTTTAATGTCAACTGTACCCTCTCCAAGGGGGAGGTGCTGGTCCCTCTCCCCATTATTGTCACTTAGGTGGTAGTGCGCTGTCCTCTTGATCTCAAGGAAATCCCGGAGGCGCCCTGTAGTGTTGGCATGTCCTATGTCAACCGTTGCATATGAGCCGCATTCCTCAACAAATCTTTCATGTTCTGCCGGGTTATTGCAGAGGTAAGAGAATCTACCTGGCATGTTTTCGACTGAAAATTTTATGGACAGATCCTCTGCGTATTCAACACATTCCCCCAATGTTTCAACTGCAAAATGGAGTGCCGCATTCCTTATCCGCTCCTCCCTCCGGTGAACCACTCCAGGGTGGGTTGTGACTGTTGTTGCACCTATCTCAGATGCCAGGTCAAGGGTCTCCACCATCTGCCTCCCTGTCTCCTCCCTTATACCAGGGTTCATGCTGGCGGGGTTGAGGTCTATGGTGGGTGCATGGATAAGGACCTCAAGGTCAAATGATTCAAAGACTTCGAGGGAATCATTACCCTGAAGCAGCCTTCTTGGCCAGTAGGGTCCCTCACAGAGGAGTTCTATAAGTTCAAAACCATCTTCTTCAGCTTTCTGAAGTATGTTTTCCAGTGGCTCCATGAAGAGCGCCAGGGTTGAAAAACCAAGTCTCATATCGGGTCCCGGTAGATCTTCTATTTATCAGGGCTTATGAGTCTTTCCATTTGATTGCGGTGTCTTCAGGTTCAATTCCAGTCAGTTCAGGGTACAATACCGTCCTAGCCGCATCGCATCTCAACATGTCCTGATGGCCAGTGCCGGTTCAGTTCAGATATGCCATCATAAACCAGACAGGCCCATCATATATCACAAAGCTTATATATCGTGGATGTTTTATTCTGTAAATAGATATATCGTGAGATTGATATACATGCATGTGTAAAGGATATATCGGCAAAATAATCAGTTGCTGGAGATGGCTCTATGTGCGCAGAAGAAGGTTCCCCTCGCCCTGATGAGGGTGAGTTCGATGAAAAGATAATAAAAAGCTTCATGAGGGGATTCGGCAAGACAATGATTCTCTGGATGATAAGCAAGGAAAAAATACACGGCTACGAGATAATGCGACGCCTTGAAAGGTTCTACTCATTCAAGGGCATGCACTGCAAGAACATGAAACCACCAGGACCCAGCGTCATCTACCCGGTACTCCATGACCTCGAAAGAAAGGGACTGATAGAGGGGGAATGGGAGATGCACGGTGAGAAAAGAGTCAAATACTACCATATAACCCCCCTCGGTGAGAAGACAATAGACAGGATCCGGCATATAATGAGAGACCATGTCTCAAAGATATGGGAAGACTTCTGGAATGATATGTTCCCCCCTGAAAAGGAGGATGAAAGATGAAATATGCAATAGAAACCTTTGACCTCACAAAGGTCTACGGGGACTTCAGGGCAGTGGACAGCCTTAACATGAAGATAGAGAAGAACTCCATCTTCGGTTTCCTGGGGCCCAACGGAGCCGGGAAAACAACAACCATTAAGATGCTCACCTGTCTCATACCCCCAACCTCAGGAACAGCAAAGGTTGCAGGTTACGATATACTCAAGAACCCCGATGAGGTGAGACAGCAGATAGGTATGGTTCCCCAGAAGGTGAGCCTCTACGAGGACCTCACCGCAAGGGAAAACGTGGAAATGTGCGCAGACTTCTATGGTATGCCCGAGGACCTGAAGGAATCAAGGATAGAAGAGCTCATGGAACTCGTGGACATAAAATACGCTGCAGACAAGCCAGTCGGGCAGATGTCAGGTGGACAGCAGCAGAAGGTGTCACTGGTGGCAAGCCTGATACACCAGCCAGACATCCTCTTCCTGGACGAACCTACAATCGGGCTGGACCCAACAACCAAAAGGGTGCTCTGGGACCTAATAGATGAACTAAACAGCAGCGGCCACACCATAATACTCTGCTCCCATGACATGTACGAGGTGGAGCTCCTCTGTGACTACGTGGGGATAATAAATCAGGGCGTTCTTGCCGCCTTCGACACGCCACAGGGGCTCAAGGACACTGTGATAAAGGAGGAGGAATCCCTCAGAGCAAAGGAGATTGGTGGTATACTCGACAGGATCGACGAGGAGACACCTGAATCAGAGAAAAGGGCCATCAGGGAAATAAGAAAATCCGGGAGGGTGTGTGCCGGTAAGGAGATAAGCATGCTCATTGTGAACCTCACAGATGATCTAATATCTGAACTGGAATCCCTACCAGTCACACTGGACGTTAAGAAGCACCACACCGGAAGGATAATCCTTGAACTCGATGAAACATGTGAAACTGCCGTTAATGATGTTCTGGCGGCTGTTATAAGGAACAACGCCAGGATAACCTCAATTTCAACAAAGGACCCCTCACTCGAGGACGTCTTCATGAAGGTTACAGGGAGGTAACCGTTATGGAAATGAAAAAGGTAATGTGGATGCTTAAGAAGGACCTGATAGTCCTCTGGAGGCACAAACCGCGCCTCATATCCATCATACTGTTCCCCATACTGATGATAACCCTCTTCGGTTATGGTATGGGGGGTACCCTTGAGAACATACCCGTGGTTATAGTGGAACAGAGCAGCGGTCCCGTGACCGACCAGACCGTTGATGCCATGAGGAACATGAGCCTCTATGATATAAAGGATATTCTGAAGGACCCCGAAATCGCCAGGGAGATGGTGGACACAGGGGAGGTCAAGGCGGCCATAATACTGCCACCCAACTACGATAACCTCACATCATCGGAGCCCACCGTGGTCATGTACCTTGACTCCTCTGACCAGCTGGCAAGCCAGGCCCTCGTGCCGGCAACAGAGGCCCTCTTCAGCAAACTGTCCGGGCAGCTTGCTGTGGAGAGGATGCAGGGCGCATCCATGAAGCCACAGAATTCAACCCCTGCTTCCGGTTTCCAGGGCATGGTCAGCACCATAAACTTCCAGATTGACAGGATCTATGGGGACATCAAGTACATGGACTTCCTTGTTCCCGCCATACTGGCTATGACCATAATGTTCTCCTGCATGTTTGGAATGGGTCAGTCCATAGCCGGTGAAAGGGAGAGGGGAGAACTTGCAAGACTCTTCATGACCCCAACAAGTGTCTCAACAGTTGTGGGGGGTAAGATAATCTCAAAGCTTGTTATAGAAAGTGGAAGGGCCCTTCTGCTGCTCTTCATTGCAATCCTCCTCTTCGGTATTAAGATAAATGGTAGCATGCTCCTGACCATCATGCTCCTGATACTGACAGCCCTCTGCTTTGTGGGCTTCGGTATAATGATATCGGCAAGGGTGGGGACCCAGGAGGACTACATGCAGATGGTCATGCCCTTCGCCATGCCCATGATGTTCGTATCAGGGGTGTTCTACCCAATTGAGACCATGCCCTGGATATTCCAGAAGATCGCCTACATAGTACCCCTAACCTATGCAAACAACGCCCTCAGGGCGGTTATGCTCAAGGGCGCCGGCGTCGGGGACATAATGGTTAACCTCCTTGTGCTTGGTGGATTCACCCTCCTGTTCTTTGCGATGGGTGTTACCCGGTTCAACAGGGACATTTAGATTTGATGGTTCAAGATGGTGATACAAATGATGAGAAAAGGTTTAATCGCGACACTCATAATCCTTGGAATGGTACTAAGTCCTGTATCAGCAGCTGACTGGCCAGTATTCCATGGAGACGAACAGCACACAGGTTATGCAGAGGAGCCAAGCGACTTCTCTGCAAAGACATGGTACCTCTCCATTGGGGGTATAAAGTCATCCCCGGCCCTATTCAACAAGGTGGCCTACATAGGATCCCTTGATGGAAGGCTATATGCAGTGAACCTTGAGACAGGTTCAGTGGTCTGGAGCTACAAGACAGAGGGCGCCATCGTCTCATCGCCGGTGGTTGTGAATGGAACCGTATTCGTGGGTTCATGGGACGGATACCTCTATGCAATAGACACAGACACCGGAGACCTTGAATGGAAATTCAAAACAGGTAACAGGATAGAATCATCACCTGCAGTGAGCGGGGACACCGTCTATATTGGATCTGATGACTGCAGGGTATACGCAGTGGACAGAGATGATGGATCCAAAAAATGGGAATTCTACACGGGGGACGCCGTTAAATCATCACCCCTCCCTGTGAACGGCACAGTCTATGTGGGTTCATTCAATGGTAATATCTACGCCATCTCAGAATCAAATGGGAATGAAATATGGAGCTACACATCAGGGGACGCCATAAGATCATCACCAGCCTTCTGGAATGGGACAGTCTATGTTGGGTCAGACGACGGGAACATCTACGCCCTCTCAGAGTCAGATGGAAGCGTTATCTGGAAGTACAGCCTCGGTGACAGGGTATATTCCTCACCATCAGTTGACACAGAGGAGAACAGCGTATTCATAGGATGCGATGACGGGAACATCACATCACTCGATACAAGGACAGGTGCCCTGAAATGGTCATTCCATACCGGTGCCCCTGTACGCTCAACACCGGCCATCTTCGAGAACATGATAGCTGTGGGATCAAATGACGGAACACTCTACATCCTCAACAAGTACAGCGGTAAGGAAGAGTGGAGTTACTCCCCTGGCTACTACCTCTTCAACTCACCTGTTAGTTCCTCCCCGGTGGTCTACGGCAAGACAGTCTACTTTTCAACCGAAAACGGATACATGTACGCCCTTGACTCCAAGAAGAAGGAGGGCCCGACATCAGTATTCGCCTACTACATCATTGCAGTGCTCATCGTGATCGCAGGGGCTGTTATTGTGGTCAGGAAGTTTGCAGGAAGAAGATGAAAAAATATTCCAATTTTTTTAAAAAGGAGATGCTCCGATGTTCAGGACACTTATAATCTATGAGAGCACCTATGGTTCCACTGAGGAGGTTGCATCTAAAACCGGGATGATACTCGGACCATCCAGGTGCTGCAGGGCCCATGAATTCCAGGAGACCTGCCAGGACTTTGAATTCTTTGTAATTGGATCCGGCGTCTACCGGGGGAGACTCCACCCACGGGTAACTGAGTTTATAAGGGAAACCCCCTGGCTCAGGGAGAAACCCGTGGCCCTATTCTCAGTTTCTCTGAGTAGAGAGGATGGCCTGAGGGCCCTTAAGGAGGCTGAAGATCTTCTGGGAGGTAGCATATACTCCAGGGCCCTGGGTGGACGTATGAAACTCGGCGAACTTTCAGAGGAGGACCTTGCTGATCTTCAGGCCTTCTCTGAGATCACGGGTATTGAACTGACTGACGTTGATCTCCTGGATAAAGGGGAGGTCATTGAGTTTGCACTTGAACTCAGGGACATCCGTGACTCCCTCATGACCTCCATTGATGAGGGTGAACTTCGTGGATTCATTGACGAATTCCTCAGATCACACAACACCTGCACCCTTGCAACATGCCATGGGGGACAGCCACGGGCAACACCCCTCGAGTACATCTATGATGGGGATTCACTGTTCATAATCAGTGAGGGTGGTGAGAAATTTGCGGGTCTCCCTGAGAATGAAAGGGTTTCAGTTGCAGTATACGAGGACTACACGTCCATGAGCAACCTTGCAGGGATGCAGATAACAGGCACTGCCAGCATACTCCAGGGGGAGGATGCTGAGAGGGTCTATGAACTGAGGGGGCTAAACCCTGATGCCATGAAAAATCTAAACATTGATATGAATGTCATAGGTATTGACATTCAGAAGGTTGAATTCCTGAACAGTAAATTCAGGGACATCTCATCAAGCGCAAAGCAGGTCCTCTGGGTTAAAAAAGACTAAATTAGGCGTCAGACGTAAGACCCTTAAATGATTAATCAGAGGTCACTGCAATCTTTGATAATAAAATATAAAAAATGGAAACCTGTGGCTTCCATCTTTTATATCCCTATTTCCGGAGCTGAATTTCTATTGCTGAAACATTGGTAGCGGTTCCCTCGTTACCAATGATCTCCTCTGTGCATATGTCAATGTTCTCTATCTGTATGTCTGGTATGAAGCGGTTCCTTACAATCTCTGCAACGTCAACAGCCCGACTTATGGCTCTTCCACGGGCTTTAAGAATCACTTCACTGGTCCCACCGTTCATCTGAGTAACAACGGCCAGAACATAGTTCATTACAGGCTTGTTTCCGATGTATACTACATTCTCCTCTGACATCACTTAACCTCCAAGAGTGTCTGTAATAAAGATAGAAACCCAAGATTATATAAACTTTGTGATATGGTAACTGAAAAATTTAATAACAGCCATGATCCCCATGTACAGCCCCGTAAATTCTGCTGCCCAGTTTAACCGCTCCCCTGAAACCTGCTGTGAGGCTGGATCCATGCATAACATCTATGAGGGGTGCCCCTGAAACCTCAGATATGCGGGTCTCTGCAAGGCCCCCCAGTATGAGTTCGGGTTCGGTCCTGATGACGGCATCCTCAATATCAGAAGCATCAACCCCCACAAGCACCTCCGACCTCAATCCAGGCACCCCCCTGAGGTTCTCCAGTGTGTAATCGCCTATCATGTCCATGGCTACAAGAAATGGCCTCATCCTCAGTTCAGTGATGAATTCTGTGAGCGCAACGGCCCTTGTTGGTCCTGAAACGACTGCAACCCTCATTCCCTCAAGTTCAGACCTCATTCGATCCCTCTCCTCAATAAAATCAGAGAATACGTCATCTATGGGATAATCAAGGTTGAGTTTGCCGAGTACCTCCCTGTAGAATCTGAGTGAATTCAAAAAACCTATGGGTAGCGGGTGGTGGATGAAGGGTGTCCCGAAGTTCTCCTCAAGGAAGCGGCAGGGGGCGATACCCGAGACATCACAGAAGGAGCAGTTAAGGTGGCCCGCAGGGATCATTTTTATATCCTGGATGCTGCATCCCGATGTCAGGACACAGTTCACATCCACCCCCATCGCTGAGAGGGACTCCCTGACCTCCCTGAGGTCTGCTCCGCCCCTGAATTCCCCTATTATGTTTACTGAAGGTCTCCCTGATGGCTCCATCCTCCTGCAGAATTTCCGGATGAGTGCCATCATCACCTCCTCATAGCCCTCGCCCTGACTGGACTCAAATCCACCAGCACTGACGGTTATGAGCTCCGCATCCACGAGTTCTGATGTTTCATCTGCAACCCTCCCTATATCCTCGCCGATTATGCTGGTTGCGCAGGAACTCATAACAGCTATGATATCGGGTTTCCTGGTTCTGTCAACCTCAATTATCATCTCACTGAGTTTATCTGATGCTCCGAACACCACGTCTGATTCTGAAAGTTCTGTTGATGCCACAGCTATCCGCTTACCGCCCCTGGCGGTGAGCAGATATCCTATATGGTATGCGCATCCCCTGGGGCCATGGATGAGGGGTACTGCATTTTTTATTCCGCTCACCGCCCTCACGGCGCCGAAAAGCTTGCAGGTTGAAACTGGTCCCATAATGACTCCAGATGATCTATTTAAGGCTCAGTATCTTGTTTATGGCGTCCAGTACTGCCTCAACACTCGCCATGACTATGTCCTCCCTTGTGGACCTTCCTGTTGCCTTGTTACCCTCCCTGTCACTCATGACAACGAAAACCTCTGCAAGTGCGTTTGTACCGCCAGTTATGGCCTCTATGTTGTATTCATCGAGTTCTATATCTGCTGTTTCACTTACAAGACTCTGTATTGCGTTTATTGCTGCGTCTACAGGTCCAACTCCAGTCATGGATGTCGTCTTGATCTCGTCACCGATTCTGAGCTTAACTGTGGCTGTTGGCATCACACTCTCCCCTGTCATGACTGCTATGCCCTCAAGTTTCACTATCTCCCTGCTGGCCTTTCCGAGGATGGTGACGGCCATGGCCCTCAGATCCGCATCAGTAATCCTTTTACCCTTATCTCCAAGCCTCTTGACCTGTTCATAGAGTGTGCAGAACTGGTCCTCGTTCATATCTATACCGTATTCCTGGAGCTTTGATCTGAGGGCGTTGGCGCCGGTGTGTTTACCAAGGACTATCCGCCTCTTGTGGCCCACCATCTCAGGTGTTATTGGCTCATAGGTCTCCGCCTTTTCAAGGACTCCATGGACGTGTATGCCTGCTTCATGTGCAAAGGCATTTTCACCAACTATGGCCTTGTTGGGCGGCATCCTGACACCTGTTATCTTTGAAACGAACTCTGAGATGTTAACGAGTTCCACGGTCCTTATATCAACAGGGAGGTCATAGCGGGTTATTAGGGCCATGACAACCTCCTCAAGGGCAGCGTTTCCCGCCCTTTCACCTAGACCATTCACTGTTGCGTGTATCTGTGATGCCCCTGCCTCCACAGCTGCAAGGGAGTTGGCGGCTGCCAGGCCGAAGTCATTGTGGCAGTGCACGCTTATGGGTACCCTGAGTTCGCCTTTAAGTTTGGATATAAGGTGATTCATTGCCCTGGGTATCATGACCCCGACGGTATCTGGCACGTTTATGATGGAGGCACCCGCATCCTCTGCTGCACGGTATACATCAACCAGATAATCAAATTCAGTCCTTGTTGCATCCTCTGCAGAGAACTCGACCTTCAGGCCATGTTCAACCGCATATTCCACTCCAAAGACCGCCCTGTCTATTATCTCATCGGGTGACATTTTGAGCTTGTATTCTCTGTGGAGTGGTGATGTCCCTATGAAGGTGTGTATGTAATCTACTCCGCAGTCTATTGCTGCGTCTATGTCCTCACGAAGCACCCTTGCCAAACCACAGATATTTGCTTCGAGTCCCAGTTCAACTATTCCCCTTATGGAGTTCATTTCACCTGGAGATGCTGCAGGAAACCCTGCCTCTATTGTATCTACTCCAAGGGCATCGAGCTTCCTTGCTATACCCGTCTTTTCCTCTACTGTGAGGGCCACTCCAGGTGTCTGTTCACCATCCCTCAGTGTTGTGTCAAATATCCTGACATTCTCCGGGAGATTCATTTCTCCTTTAACCTCTTCTATGTACATCTTGATTCCCCGTGGTCTGGCCTTTTATAATGTTTAATCTTCTGTAAGGCCACATTAAAAGCTTTTACACACAGAATCTTATAAGTTATATATTATAAGTTATAAGTTATAAGTTATAAGTGTGATCCATGTCATCAGGTGCCATTTTTCATGAAAACATTTAAACCGCCATGCTCAGGCTCAGGAAATTCCTAAGCCCAGGGGCAAGACCAAGTATGAATATTACAAGCTTAAGGCCCTCTGAATCCACATCAGAGTCAACGTATCTATCAATGGCGTAGAGGGCGGCCAGTATAACCACCATCTTCAGGGGGAACATCACCAGGGCCGTGCCTGTGAGGCCTGTCAGGGCTGATGGAACCACATGCTGCTCTAAATAGCCGTACCAGTCGACGGCGACGTAGGTTGAAGATGCATCAAAAAGGTGTGCATATATAACGGGAATGTTCATCCTCTCTCCAAGGAACTCCCATCTTAAGCTCAGGGCATAAAATATGGCTGCAAAGGCTGTGAATACCGCCAGGACAGCGAAGAAGGGGATGGGGTTTATGTGGTGTATGCTGACGAGGTTCGGTAAGGCGAGTACGGAACCTGTGACGAATATCAGTTTCCTGTAATCCCATCCAAAGACCTCCTCAAGTTTAACCGAAGCAAGGAGTGTTGCTATGGTTGTGAGGCCCACAAGGATGTATATACCGGGGGTTACCAGAAGGTGTGTCAGGGGATATACACCGTTATCAACAAGGGCCCTTGCACCGGAGCCCAGGAATATGAAGGGAAGGAGGGGCACCAGTAGCTCCCCGGGATCCTTTTTAAGCCATCTGAACATTCTAAGTATTATCAGGACAACTATTCCAAGGATAATCCCGAATGCGACCGTGTTCAGGGGCGTGTATCCAGGGTGCAGGTAAAAGAAGTTGCTCTCAAGGAACTCGATGATCTCAGATATCATGTCACTCACCTTCTGAGGAGGTATGCCAGTCCACAACTTGATGGCCAGCCATAAACTGGCACACCCTGTTGAAGAATAGATTTCAGGGTCAGGTCAGGAACACAGTTAAAACCAGGATCAAACATAATTCCTCATCCTTCCAAGGAACTTCTTGTTAATGACCTCCCTCACAATGAGGGGAAGTGGTGTCCTGCTTCCTGCTGGCTCTGTTTTCCCCTTAAGTATCCCATGGAGTATATCATCAGCCTCGCCCTCAGAGTCAACAAGGGTGAAGGAGCTTCCAACGGCCTCCACGAAGTGGGCGTCGCTTGCACCTATCTCGGGTATGCCCCTTTTCCTTGCAAACTTCCGGGCCCTCCAGTTTGAGTAGCCCACGATGTAGCGGGAGTTAAGGGTCTCGATGCCGTCAACACGGATGTTCCGCTCATTCACAAAGAGTCCCTGCCGGTACCTAACAAAGGGGTGGGGTATGATGGCGGCTCCATCCTGGTCATGTATCGCATCCAGGGTCTCGGCCGGTGTTAGTCCCCTCTGTATCTCCTCCTGGATACCAAGGGCGACGATGTGTCCGGCGGATGTGCTGAGCTCCATTGCAGGTACCACTGTTACTTCCATGCCCCTGGATTCCCTGAGGGCAATAATTGACCCCTTCATTGTGTTGTGGTCTGCCACTGCAACGGCATCAAGGCCTATGGCCGAGGCCCTCCTGAGGATCTCACTTGGGGTTCCCCTTGCATCGCCAGAATATACACTGTGTATGTGGGGATCTATCCTGATCATCAAATCACCCTCTACTCCAGAAAAACAGAAACATCAACTCACCCTATACTCAATACTCCTTATAAGACCCACGGGTCCCGCCATCATAACATCCCCTGCCGGTGCTGCATGATGGACATCAAGGTTTATATCGTCAAGTATACTCCTCTGGGGGCCAGTTGCAGCCACCATGACAGGTTCGCCAACAGCATCAACTGCATATGCGCCGTGGCCTCCATCTCCATGGACCTCCCGGTGGGTAAGCTCACCCAGGCAGAGCCTGATTAGAAAGTCCTCAAGTTTAGCCGGTGAGAGCATGCGTGTGTGGTGTTCCATGACACCGTATATCCTGCCTTCAAGGATGCTGGCTGCCAGTGTGTGCCCATTTCCCACATCAGCCACGACTATCGGCTCATCTGAGCCCACTGCAGGATCCATGAGGGCCCCTGTTACTGATGCGAACTTTGAATCCATTATGAGGACCGGGTGCTGGATGGCCTCCTCAATGGACTTCATCCTTGTGAAGTGGTCAGGGACGTCACCCATGTAGGAGAACTCCTCCGGTGGGGTTGGTCCGGATAATTTCTCCCTGATCTTCATAAATCTGAAGTTCCTATCACCCATATCCCCTCCTGCCCCGTGGTCCTGGACAGCAACACCCAGCACATCGAAGTCCAGATCAACATCAAAGCATGCCAGGGCCCCTGCTATGGCCTCCAGGTCAACGTCCCTGAATTCAAGGCTCTTAAATCCCGGGTTTTTCCCTGATATCTCTATTCCCATGGCCATGACCCTTTCAGGGTCATCCCTCACTGTCCTGGCTGCTTCGGGTGTCATGACCACCCGGTTTCCAGCCTCGATGTGTTCAAGTATCGCCCGTGTAACGGGGCCACCCCCCATTGTCTGTCCACTTATGAAGACGTCACCACTGATCTTGCGGATTCTCCCTGCAATTATCCTTGTTGGTGAGGGCATTACCATCTTTATGGAGTTCTCTATCCTGTCGACCCCTGTGTCATGGTACATTATATCCTGGGTTCCGGCCCCCACATCAACTGCAAGTATTTTCATGTGGGAAACATATTTCATCATTGTTTATTAACCATTTCCGCTTAATGTACATATATGTGCAGTAAAGTTTTAAATAGTTCTTTGAAGATACTCTGATGCATGGAAATGCTGATATCTTCATCAGATAGGAACAGGTCCCATCCCATGAGGTGATATGATGAACAAGATAGTTCTTGATGAAAATGAAATACCAAAGAAGTGGTACAACATTAACCCGGACCTCCCCTCACCACTACCTGAACCAAAAAATCCTGAGGGTGGAGAAAACATTGAAAACCTGCCAAAGGTATTCTCAAGCGGAGTCCTTGAGCAGGAGATGTCCATGGAAAGATGGATAAAGATCCCAAGGGAAGTCAGGGACGTCTATAAGATGATCGGGAGGCCCACTCCACTGTTCAGAGCAAAGGGCCTTGAGGAGATGCTGGACACACCGGCAAGGATATACTACAAGAGGGAGGACTACTCCCCCACAGGGAGCCATAAGCTGAACACAGCCATAGCCCAGGCATATTATGCCCGTGAGGACGGGGCAGAGAGACTGACAACTGAGACCGGTGCCGGCCAGTGGGGAACCGCACTGTCCCTTGCCTGCTCACTCATGGACCTCCAGTGCAAGGTCTACATGGTTAAGGTATCCTTCAACCAGAAGCCCTTCAGAAAAACCATAATGCAGCTATACGGTGGCGAGGTTGTCCCCTCCCCCAGCAATCACACAGAATTCGGTCGAAGTATACTCAGTAAGGACCCTGACCACCCGGGATCCCTTGGAATAGCCATATCCGAGGCCATGGAGGAGGCACTGCAGGACGAAAAGGTCTACTACTCCCTTGGAAGCGTCCTTAACCATGTACTCCTGCACCAGACAGTGATAGGCCTTGAGACAAAGAAACAGCTTGAAATCGCAGGTGAAACGCCTGACATCATGATAGGCTGCGTTGGAGGAGGCAGCAACTTCGGGGGGGCCATATTCCCCTTCGTGAAGGACAAGCTTGATGGTAAGCTGGACTGCGAATTCATAGCTGCAGAACCAAAGTCATGCCCCACACTTACAGCTGGAGAGTACCGCTATGACTTCGGTGACACCGCAGGCATGACCCCCCTCCTCAAGATGTACACCCTAGGCCACGACTTCGTACCCCCATCCGTCCATGCAGGCGGACTCAGGTACCATGGAATGTCACCACAGGTTGCACTCCTCGTCAGGGAAGGTGTGGTCAATGCCAGGGCAGTCCCCCAGCACACAATATTCGAGAGCGGCGTCAAATTTGCAAAGGCCGAGGGCGTTGTCCCGGCCCCCGAAACATGCCACGCCATAAGTGTTGCCATCGAAGAAGCACGTAAGTGCCGGGAGACCGGTGAAGAGAAGACCATAGTTGTCAGTTTCTCAGGTCATGGACTCCTGGACCTGAAGGGATACGGTGACTACCTGGAGGGTAAAATCTAACCCTCCATCACCGGACCCTGACTGATTTTTCCTCCAGACGAATAAAGAAACAGTGCCAGCTGCTTCAATAGATATAAATACCATCATCACCTACACTAAATCAATTATATCAATCTCATCAAGGTGATCTGATGGACTACAGGAACATAGTTATCGGTGCCATGGTTCTCATCATAGCACTGATGGTTGGTTTCAATGTTGCCCTGTACATGGGGGCCCAGGACCAGAATGTAACCCAGCTGGACTGGTCCAATAACGCAACAACAGATATGAGTTTTGCAAATGAATCCCCAGCACCGGTCAGCACCGACAACACAAAAACCGCCACAAATAAAATAAAGCCGAGAACGAACAACAGTGCTGAAAACGGCACGGAAACATCTGAACCTGAAGCACCGGCAGAAAACCAGACCACATAGGAGGATTTTAATGTACAGAATAGGTGAAGCGCTCATAGGAAGCGGCAATGAAGTCGCGCATATAGATCTCATCATAGGGGATAAGGAGGGAAACGCCGGGGCCGCCTTTGCAAGTGGCCTCACAAACCTCTCACTGGGTCACACCCCGCTTCTATCCGTCATAAGACCCAACCTGATGACCAAACCAGCGACACTAATCGTGCCAAAGGTCACGGTGGGCTGCCTTGAGGACGCCAATAAAGTATTTGGCCCTGCACAGACGGCAGTGGCTCGTGCAGTGGCTGATGCCGTCGAGGAGGGTGTAATTCCAGAGGAAAAGGCTGAAGACCTGGTTGTTATAGTCAGCGTATTCATACACCCTGAGGCAGAGGACTACCGGAAGATATACCAGTACAACTACGGAGCAACCAGACTTGCCCTCAGAAGGGCCATGGAAGGCTACCCCTCAGTCAGTAAGGTACTTGCTGAAAAGGATCGTGGCAGCCACCCAATAATGGGATTCAGGGCTGTGAGGCTATGGAACCCTCCATACCTGCAGGTTGCCCTTGACCTCGACAGCATGGAGGAGATGGAGAGGATCATCAACACCCTCCCCGACAGGGAGCGTATACTCCTTGAAGCTGGAACACCCCTTGTCAAGAAATTCGGTGTGGGTGTTGTCAGGAGGATAAGGGAGCTTCGAAGGGACGCCTTCATAATAGCTGACCTGAAAACCCTTGATGTTGGCAGAATAGAGGTCAAAATGGCTGCAGATGAAACTGCAGATGCCGTTGCAATATCAGGACTCGGTACAGTGGAGTCCATTGAGAAGGCAATCCACGAGGCCCAGAAGCAGGGAATCTACTCCATACTCGACATGATGAACGTTGAAAACTTCGTCGATAAACTCAGGGGACTCAAATACAAACCAGACATTGTTCTCCTCCACAGAAACGTTGACCTTGAAACCCTCCGGGCCGAACGTGGAGAGGAAATTGGTGAAATGAGTGAATGGGGCAACATCAGGGAGATAAAGGAGATTCTTGGACCCAGGGGCCTTGTGGCGGTTGCAGGTGGAATAACCCCTGCAAAGATGCAGGAGGCCCTTGACAGCGGCGCAGACATAATAGTCGTTGGCAGATACATAATAGGGTCAAGGGACGTCAGGCGGGCTGCAGAGGACTTCCTTGAGCACATGCCCCAGGACCCTGACACCATGAGACTCCCCCTCGACGAGGACGAGGCAATCTAGAACTGGAGGGGGTTGCATGATACTCGGTATATGCGGAAGCCCCAGGAAGCAGGCAACGGAACATGTCCTTGAGAGTGCCCTATCAATGCTTGAGGGGGAAGGACTTGAGACAGAGTTCTTCACCGTGAGGGGTAAGAACATCTCCCCCTGCAGACACTGCGATTACTGCCTGAAGAACAGGGAGTGTGTTCTGAAGGACGACATGTTCCCCCTTTACGAGCTCCTCAGGAAGGCCAGAGGGATCATCATTGCAACCCCAGTCTACAATGGAGGTGTCAGCGCCCAGGTAAAAGCCATCATGGACCGTTGCCGTGCGCTGGGTGCTGAAGACTATGACGCCCTCCGCGGGAAGGTAGGTATGGGCATAGCTGTTGGTGGTGATAGATGCGGAGGGCAGGAGCCTGCCCTCATGCAGATCCACACATTCTACATACTAAACGGCGTCATCCCAGTAAGCGGAGGTTCCTTCGGCGCGAATCTTGGGGCCTGTTTCTGGTCAAGGGACACCCTTGAGGGTGTTAAAGAGGACTCATATGGCTTCAAAACCCTCAAGAAGACATTGAGCATGTTCAAAAGGTTCCTGGAATCTGAAGGACGCTAAAAATTCTTTTTTCTTCGAAATTTATTTAAATATCCGTCAAATCTCTTATTTCTGGTGATTCAATGACATCCTCAGGCACATCCAAACTCCTAAAGGGCAGTTTCCTTATAATGATAGGCAACCTTCTTTTCAGGGTTGGGGGCTACATCTACAGGGTTCTCATGACCCGCCTCCTTGGACCCGAGGGCTACGGTTTGCTTGGACTCACACTCCCCTTCCAGGGGATATTCCAGATACTGGCAGCCGGAGGCCTTCCACCGGCCATAGCAAAGTACGTTGCCCAGCACAGGGCCCTTAATGAGAACGAGATGGCACGACAGGTGGTTGTGACATCCCTGAAGGTGATGATATTCCTGGGCATAACCTTCTCCCTGGTCATGTTCTTCACGGCCCCATGGCTTGCAAATCAGTTCTTCCACAAACCAGCCGCCCAGTACCCCCTCCAGGCGGTTGCCCTCATAACACCCTTCAGTGTAATTGTTGGAGCCTTCCGTGGGGCATTCCAGGGCATATACCACATGGAGTACGTTGTGATTACAAGGGCTGTTGAACAGGTTTTCATGATAACACTGGCTGTTGTATTCGTTATGGCGGGCTTCTATGCGGCTGGAGCGGTCATGGGGACTGCCATGGGGTTCCTTGCATCAGCCATATCCGCAATAATAATCTTCAGGAAGCTGATAAATACTTACTTCCCGCCCGCCCCGCCTGAGAAGAGACTGGGTCTCAGGGAGGAACTTGGACTCGTTAAGACCCTGATATCCTTCTCAATCCCTGTCATAATAACCGCCCTCTCTGAGATGGCCATATACGACATAAGCGTATTCGTAATAGGTTACTTCATGGCGACGACCTCAGTGGGGTACTACACCGCTGCTGATCCAGTTGCAAGGCTTCCGCTTGTCATATCACTGTCCGTAGCAACTGCAGTGCTGCCAGCAGCATCAGAGGCATTTGCACTGAAGGACCGGAGGCTCCTTGAGACCTACATCGTCCAGTCATACCGTGTAGTCACCCTCCTTGTACTGCCAATGTGTGTGGGTATAGCCGTGTTCTCAGGGCCCCTCCTTGAGCTGCTATTCGGTAGGGACTTCATATTTGGCGCAGGGGCCCTCAGCATACTCGTGGTTGGTATGAGCTTCTACACCCTCTTCATGATATCATCAAGCATAGCCCAGGGGATAGGGTACCCACGCCTCCCAATGTACGTACTGGTGGGTGGGACCATAATAAACCTTGTACTCAACGTTGCCCTTGTACCCATGCTCGGGATCGAGGGAGGAGCCCTTGCAACAACCCTTGCAGCCCTCATTATAATGATCATAATCCTGTGGAAGACAACGGAGATAACAGGTGTGGGGCTTCCAGGGATGGCTTTCCTCAGGATAGTCATTGCATCAGGAGTTATGGGTGGTTTCATGATGCTGCTCCCCCAGAACATCCCGGGCCTCATTGCAGCCATCATCTTCGCCCCCCTGGTTTATGGTCTGAGCATTCTACTTGTCGGTGGTGTTGAGAAGAGGGATGTGAGGCTCCTTCGAAGGTTGGGTGCAAGGATGGGGCCGCTGAGTGGTACCGTTACATGGATGGCTGACCTGATGGACAGGTGGGCTAGATAGTTGATGGCATAAAAATATAAAGAATTGGCACCATAGGTTCCACAATGAGATTTGCCTGCAGAATCCCCATCAACGAGGTTGAAGTTCCCGTTGATGAGAGAATGTTCAAACTCCTCAACCTCATCCACAGGATGGGCTCCATAACAGTTGCAGCCAGGGCTGCTGGAATACCCTACAGAAGCGCCATTGCATACATACGGAACGTCGAGGATATCCTTGGCGAGAACATAGTGGAAACCCGGCGCGGTGGAAGGGGGGGTGGTGGAGGAAGCAGGCTCACAGAGACGGGCCTGATGATCATCAAGGAGTACCTGAAACTAAAGAGGGCCCTTGAAAGGCAGAAAACTGTGAATGAACTTGAGGGCGTCGTTGAGGAGGTCTCAGAGGATGGTGTGAGGGTTAGGGTCGGTGGGTTCACCATTGACGCGGCCCACGCAGATGATTTATCCTCTGGAGACAGGGTCATCCTCCTTGTTGAACCCGACGATATTGTCCTGATGAGGGAAATGCAGAACACCAGTATGAGGAACATCATCCACGGAATTGTGACGGGCCTTGAGATGAGGGGGGGCATCGTAGGTGTCAGGGTGGATGCAGGTGATGGACTGGAACTTGAGACCCATATAACACCTGCTTCACAGAGGAGCCTCCACCTTGAACTGGGCACCGGGATATACGCAGGGTTTAAGGCAGTGGCTGTTACGGTTCTGAAGATATGACGTACTATACCAAAATTAATCTAATCCTGAACAAAGTTCTCACCCAATAGGTTCTAAAGATATGAAGTCCTATACAAAAAACCTTTACTGGAGATAGGTGGTTGATTTGAAGATAATTGTTGATCCAGAGAAGTGCACAGCATGCGGCGAGTGCCGTGAGGCATGCCCCAAGGGTGGTAAGATATGGATGATCCAGAGGGGGAAGCCTGCAACCCCCTCAAACCTTGAATTCTGCCACCAGTGCATGATCTGCGCAAGTAAGTGTCCTGAGGGCGCCATAAGAATTATCAGGGATGATAACTATGAGAAGAAGTATGAAGACGAGGGAAACCCTTGAAACCCATGTGAAGGTGGATCTTGAACTTGACGGAAGCGGGAAATCAAGCGTGAACACCGGTCTGGGATTCCTTGACCACATGCTTGAATCACTTGCACGCCATGGACTCCTTGACCTGGAGGTTGAGGCGAGGGGTGACCTGGAGGTTGACGACCATCATACCGTTGAGGATGTTGCCCTCACACTGGGGGAGGCCCTGAGGGAGGCCCTGGGTGATAAGAGCGGTATAAGGAGGATGGCCCATGCCATGGTCCCCATGGATGATGCCCTTGCAACCGTTGCCCTGGACCTCAGTGGAAGGCCCTATACGGTCCTTGAACTGGAATTCGATGATGCTGTGATAGGTGATGTGAAATCACAGAACCTAGGACACTTCATTGAGTCCCTTGCAGTATCTGCAGGCATGAACATCCACGCCTCCGTGAGGGGAAGGAACGACCATCACAAGGCCGAGGCCCTCTTCAAGGCCCTTGCCCTTGCAATCCGGGACGCTGTCCGGGTTGAACACGGGGAAATTCCAAGCACGAAGGGCAAATTGTAATATGGAACAGGAGATGGGATGAAAACTCCAGTTCCAGATAATTTAGCCGGCATTCCAGCTCCACTGAAACAGTAAAGCACCTCTCCACGCAACCAGTAAGCCCCTTTTTTTCATTGATTACCATGAGTCACCTCTATGGTGGATTGTGCTTCAAGCATATTCATCCAGAGACCACCATGAGGACCCAAAAACATCAGACACGCTTCAAGTATATACATTTACTAATAATATCAAATCTTAATATGTAAACATTTATTAACCTTTTTTAACATACATTGTACTAGGATCAGGGTCGCCGGCCATGATCATATCCTTTATTATTGAATGACTGCAAAATCGCGGTTATCAACTGGAATGGGGGTGAACGTTTTGTGTGAACTTTTAGGAATGTGTTTCAACCAGGAGGTGCAGCCATCCTTCTCCTTGAGGGGTTTCAGGATGAGATCAGAGCGCAACCCCCATGGATGGGGGCTTGCCTTCTATCCGGACAAATCCGTCCAGGTGTATAAGGAGCCAGTGAAATCCAGAAAAAGCCTGATGGCGGAGATCATGGAGGGCTATAACCTTATCAGATCCAGCATCATAATGTCCCACGTCAGGTATACAAGTAAAGGAACTGTTGCCCAAAGGAACACCCATCCCTTCCAGAGGGAGTGGGACGGTAGAGAATATGTATTCGCCCACAATGGCACCCTAAATGCGGAATTTAACCTGGAAGACGGAAGATACCGGCCAGTAGGTGAAACTGACTCTGAGATGGCCTTCTGCCATATCATGAACCAGATCAGCGAAAATGGGGATTACATTCAAGGATGAATCAGAATACAGGTGGCTATGGGACCTCCTGAGGGATATAAACCAGCGCGGAACATTCAACTGCCTTCTATCCGATGGCAGGCATCTCTTCTGTTACCATGACCATGCCGGATACAATGGTCTCTGCCAGCTGCACCGAAGGGCACCCTATGATAAAGTGAAACTCCTGGACGATGATTACGAGATAAACCTTGCCCATGAGAAAAGACCCGACCAGGAGGGCTACATCATCGCAAGCAATCCTCTGACCAATGAAAAATGGGAAGAATTCCATGAGGGTGAACTGAGGGTCTACAGGGATGGTAAACTGGTATACATCTCCAGAGAATAGGTTAATCTGAACCTCTCCATCCCCACTTCATTTTGCTGTGGAACTTCAAAACTTGTGTGGATGTCTTTTCAGCTGAGACCTGTAAAATTATATTAAAGAGAGAAAAAAGTAAAACCAGAACTGATCTATTCTGGTTTGGCCAGAAGATCCGTCTTGCTTAATGTTTCGCCCTCTTTACCGTGTGGTGTTCTGAGGACGGTGTCGTTGGCCTTTTCAATCTCCCTTGCTTCTGCTGCAAGTTTGGCTGCTGCAGCCAGCATTTCGTGTGCTGATGCGACTATCGGTATGTACTTGTCTGGGTCCTGCACCATGAAGCAGCCCTTAACGTCTATATCTGCGACCTTGGTGGCTATCTCATATGCTGCCATGGCCTTGGCCTTTGCATATGGGTTCTCATAGCCTGCTGCCTCAACAGCAACGTCGGTGTCTATTACAACCTGTGGAAGTTCAGGTGCCTTTCCAGCCTCAACATCGGCGATCATGGCATCAATTGTGTTCTGAACGACCCTGTATGCACCTGTGAATGCAAGGACCTTTATAACATCTGAGTTGAAGGATGCCATCTCTGTTGGGTCCAGGAACTCCCTCCTTGCACCTATCATTGGGTCTGCCTTAACTATGATGTAACCGAGTCCCTGTTCCTCGATTTCATCCTTTACCCGGAGACCTGGAGCGTCACCAATTATCATGGCGGGGACGTCGGCCTCTGATAGGAGTTCCCGTGCCTTTGCAGGGCCTGGTGCACCTGGGTTTGGACTTATGAATATAACAAAGTCCCTGTCCATTTCAAGCATGGATGGTACTGCCCTTTCAATTTCATCAGGGTTCATCTTTGCACCTGAACCAACCACACAGACATCTATGTTTGGCCTGTCGGCCCTCTCATCCAGTAGCAGGTCAAGTACAGGTGAGGTCCCGATGTTACCGCATCTTATTATCCCAATTTTTACAACCATTAGATCACCAGAATCTTATTATTTTGCACCTTATTAAGTATTTTATGATTTAAAGATTATGATTAAGCTTTTATATCAGTAGTATATTTTTCACATTTTCTGGGATACCGATGGTTAAAATTTAAAGTACTAATATTATTTTAATCATTAAATTTAATATCAGATTTATTAATCTCTGGTTTTTCAATAACAAGAACATTGCCTGTGAAGATCCTTGAAAATATCTCCCTTTTAATTTTGATCCTTCCAAGTGCAGGGTCGGCAAGGGTGATGTTCCTCTCATCCATTGAAATGACAACGGTGTAGTGGCATGTGTCCCCATATTTAACAAAGACTATGTGGTTTTTTCTAAGATCATTGAGCTCCATTTTAACCCCCCTCGCCCTCAGGCCCTTTGAGGTGGCTGCAAGGATAAGTCCATACATTGTGGTACCTGATTCGTCTGTACCTGCAAGTTCTGCAAGTTCTGCCTCGGTACAGTTTACTCCAAGGTTCCTGAGGACCGTTGCAAGTGCTGCTGGTCCACAGCTGTAGCTTCTGCTCTGCATCACTATAACATCATCATCCAGAGATGTACTCATAACAAAAACCTCCATTTTAATACTGATGTTAATAATTAATTATTAATTGTTATTAATAAATGTGTATGGTGAAACCCATGGATCTCCAGAAACAGTAAGCTGTAAAATAGAGAGAACTACCAGATAGAGCAACCTGCAGCTACCAGAAAAATACTATCTGAAATGTCTGCGGGCATCCCATATTCGCCTCATGGACTTCAAACCTCCCCTGGGTCCAGCGAATTCATGGAAATCTTCTACAAGCTCTGAAAGTTTACTTAAAGCAACCTCAGCATCCCGGACAATACTCGCTGCTTCCGGTGGCCTCACATCATCCACCATATCCCTCAGATCTCCAGCATCAGCAACAGGTATCCCCACCTGACGGGCAAGATCAACACTGGCATGCCTCACATGGAATCCCCTTATCTTAATGGATGGGACACCCAGTACCGCCGCCTCTATCGTAACCCCCATTCCAGCACCATATACCATGAGGTCAGCGGCGCTCATAAGGGATGGGAGGTCAACGAAACCCTCAAGGACCTCCACGTTTCCGGATCTTACAAAGCCCCTGACATAATCAGGGCTGAAACGGAAGGGGACAACCAGGACTCTCCTATCAAGTGCTTCAACCCCTGAGATAACCTCAGGTACGTCCCTCCTCCTCAGGTCACCGCCGAGTACAAGGAGGGTGTAGTCCCTTATCCCCGGGTCTTCAATGTGGAGGCGGCTCACATAGAGGGCGTGGGGGTATCCTCCGATGACCTCAACATTCTCAAGGAGGTACTCGTCCTCAAGGTAATCCCTGTACTCAGCTGAAGGTGCCGTTACAGTGTCTGCGAAGGCTATCATCTCGATGGGGTTGTAGATATCCTGTTCAACGTGGATTACACCGATGCCCCTGAGGCGTGAAGCTGCTATGGCCTTCCTGACGTCACCGGCATTTCCACATGTGAGGACTAGGTCAGGGTCTATCACCCCGAGGTGCCTCCAGGTCCTAAGGATATCCCTCAGGACAAGTACTCCGACCTCAACAGCCCTTCCTGAACGGCTCCTCCCTGCACCCATGGTGTAGAATCGTGAACAGAGACCATCAAGGATATCCCTGACACCATTCCCGTGACAGAGGCAGTGATAATCATGTCCCGTATCCTCCATCAGGGGGTGGAATGTCTTTGCAGGGGCCATTTCAGCTGCAACTGCCAGCCTCAGAGTAACACCTCCAGAGAACGTATATTATTGATATGGATGCTATGAGGTAGAATATCCAGACCACGAGGTCTGTGGGTCCTGTTTCAACCCACACCATTGTCTGGGCCAGTAGGATGGAGTATATTCCTGTGAAGAATCCGCCGATACTTCCCTGAATTCTGTGCATAAGCCCCAGGATTAGTCCTATTATAAACATCTGGAAGAGCATCGCATGTAACCCGAAATCCAGGAGGGCGGGTCCAAAGATCAGGGATGTTGTGGAGTGCCTGTAACCTAGTACAGCCTCTCCAACGATTGCCCTGGGGTCGATGGAGTGGAGGTATCCTGTCAGGGTGTAATATAGGAGTTTCCCTCCTGTTGCACCCTGGATGGACAGTATCCTGTCAAAAACTGTGAGGGTGTAGCCTGCCCTGTAGAGGAGGAGCTCCACAGGGTTAAGTGTCCAGGTCTGCCACTCAATGGATTTAACCGCAACGTATCCAACAAGCAGAGCTGCCACTGCAAGTACAGAGATTAAAACCCCCAGTTCCCTCCAGGATGGCCTCAGAGAATAGTAGAGGGTTATGGTGCCACTGAGGAGTATTACCACCACGGTCGTCCTGTATCCTGTAAGGGCGAAGATGATGGCCCCCATGAGGAGGGGGAAGTAATATTTTCTCTCAGGGTATGCTGCAAGGAGCATGTTGATGGATGGGAGAAATACCAGGTATGAAATGAACCATAACTTTGTGACGGCCCTTGCCTTGAGGTATCCGCTGAATAGTGGAATTCCCCCCAGGATATACAGGTTAATGGCCTGGATGAGAAGTCCTGCAGCCACAGCCGCGACCAGGAAGGATTCAGATAACTCAGGTGTCCATATTTCACCTATTCTGAGCCATGATGATAGGTAAACACCTGCGGTGAGGGCTGCAGCTCCGGTGACTATGTAGATGATGGAAAGGGCTGAAGGTGGTTCAAGTCCCCTCAGGCTCATTCCTGTTCCAGCCAGGGCCATGGCAATGTAGATTATAATTACAGCCACCAGGGAGTATGGTGAAAAGACATCAAACCTCATGGATGGCCCTCCAGGTTTCCAGGTCAACCGGAATCCCCTCATTCTAAAACTCCCATGCATTCCTTGTGAAGTTTGCAGCAAACTGTGGGCAGGAAGCGGCATGTATATGGATGTAGCTTGCAAGGGCTGAGCCGGATGTGATACCATCAAGTGAATCCACTATACCCCTCCCCCGAAGGACCCTGAAGGCGAATTTTCCGCCTGAAGCCCCCTGGACCCTCGAGTAGTGGAACTCATGTCCCCTGAATTTATCACCACCCTCTGTGATGGGGTTATCCCTCAAGGCCTCGGCTATCACGTAGCTCAGCCCCTGAACCCGCCCTGTCATTTCGGCTGGGTGTGGGAAAACGCCGCACATTTCACGCCCATCTATTGACCTCATGAGATACATGAGGCCTCCGCATTCACCGAAGATGGGCCTCCCATCTGAGTGGAACCTCCGGATGGACTTCCTCATTGAGGTGTTGGATTCAAGTTCCCCTGCAAATACCTCAGGGTATCCCCCACCGATGTAGATGGCATCAACATCTGGAAGCTCCTCATCATGGAGGGGACTGAAGGGAACCACAGATGCTGCGTTGTCCTCAAGGGCTTCAAGGTTCTCCTGGTAGTAGAAGTTAAAGGCCTCGTCAATGGCCACGCCTATCCTCACCCTTTTACTGTTTTTCTTCTGCCAGAGGGGTTCCCTTTCACCCCTTATTCTCCCTGCAGAGGACATTATATCCTGAAGGGCCTCAAGGTCGATGTATTCCTCCATTGCGAGGCCCCACCTATCGATGTGGGCTGCGATGGTATCCCTTTCAACTGCGGGGACAAGGCCAAGGTGTCTCTGTTCAACCTCAAGTTCGCTGCTGCGGGGGATGCCTCCAATAACAGCTGTGCCTGTCAGTTCCTCCACAGCCCTCTTTGTCTTGAGGTAGTGCCTCCTGTTCTTAACCTGGTTCAGTATGACACCCTCTATTTTAACCTCCCTGTCGAGACTTCTGAATCCGAGGACCATTGCTGCAGCGCTCTTAACAAGGCTCCTTGAGTTTATTATAAGTACTACTGGCGCATCGAGGGCCTTTGCAACGGATGCTGTACTCCCAGTATCTCCTACCGGACTTATACCTTCATATAATCCCCTTACACCCTCTATTATACCCATTCGGGCCCCTGATGATTCCATGGCCCTTGTGAATGCCTCCCTTATCTGGGCGTCTGTCATGAAGAATGAGTCAAGGTTCCTTGATTTGTTGCCGGTGGCCATGGTATGATATGAGGGGTCTATGTAGTCGGGGCCCACCTTGAAGGGCTGCACTCCTCTACCTGAGAGCGCCTTCATTATCCCTGTTGCTATGGTGGTCTTACCCACTGCACTCCCTGTCCCTGCAAGTACAACTCTCATGTATGATGGTCAGCGCTCAATTTATTTAAATTATTGGTAGAAGATGGATCAGAGAAAAAATTATTGAAGTTGATGGGTTGTATCAGTACCTGGTGAGGTACCTTGCCCTTGATGTGTGTGACTTTCCATGTACAAGACAGAAGTCTGCATCACAGTGACTGCATACCCACATCCCCTCTGGACATGTGGGGCCCTCCTCATATCTCAGTACGCCGTCCCTGCCACAGAATGGGCAGTGGTTCCTGAAGATTGACCTGTGTTCAGCATAGTCTGTGTGGAGGGAGCATGAACATCTACCCACCGATTCAACGTACTGTGAAGTTACTCTGTGATATGATGCTCCAACATCCCTTGATGTGCGTCTGTAGGCCCTCACGTGTTTCCTCTTGTAGACCTTCTTCCTGTAGTATGCCTTTGTATGGATCTTCTTCCTGTACTTGGATGCTGCATCAACCTTCACTGGCTCCGCACCCAGCCTTGTTCCTCCATCCTCAGCATCATAGGAAGCAGCTATGCCTCCTGCAGCAATGGATAGAAGGAATATGGATGTAATAAAAAATCGCTTAATTGTACCGCCTCCAATCCAGAAAGATGTATCATTCCCTCTGGATGGTATGGATATAAATCTGAAGGTATATATAAATATTTTGCCTCTAAATCAAAAAAGAAGCTTGAATAAAACTCTTTTTTTCAATTTAAACTCTATTATTCCTTTTCAAATATGCTGATAATGGCCATCCACTTTTTATTTCCTCTTTAAACCTCTTTGACAATATAAATCGTCTTTTTCAAAAAATAAGTCATTTCAGGCTCTTTTATGCTTATGATGCTCCAGTGGATTGTACTTAAATGGGTTAAAACTGCTAAATGGACCATTTTAGGGTTTCAGGAAAATTAAATCACATTTAAGAGCACTTATAGCCGTAAATAAGCATTAATATTCCCATATATGCATTTTATGTAATCAAGGCAGATCTAATGGTTAACATTACAGTAATGGAGATCCATGGGGGGTCAGATGCAAGGGTAAAAAATTAATAGAAGCCCACACATAAATATGATTATGAGTCTAGGTGAAAGGGTCCAGGTCCTAAGTGACAGCGCCCAGTTTGACCTCTGTGATTACAGCGCTGACCCTTCCCAGCGGAATACTGCCGTCCCTGGCATCTACTACAGCAGTTACCGGGGCTGCAGGGTTCCCCTATTCAAGGTGCTCCTCACCAACAGGTGCTGCAATGACTGCAGGTACTGTATAAACAGCTCCTGTGAGATGCCGGTGGAGCTCAGCCCGGAGGAGATTGCCCGGGTATTCCTTGACTACTATGAGAGGCGGTATGTTGACGGCCTCTTCCTTAGTTCCGGTGTCAGCCATGACCCCCATGAAACCATGGAGCGTCTCATAGAAACCCTCAGGATCCTCCGTCTGGAAGGCTATGGTGGTTACATACACCTCAAGATTATCCCTGGATCCTCCATGGATAGTATAAAGAGGGCCATGGAGCTTGCAAGCCGTGTGAGTATCAACATCGAGACAGCCACCCCTGACGGCTTGGATGAGCTTTCATCGACCAAGGATTATGGTGTTGATATACTGAGGAGAATGAGGTGGATCCACAGGTTCAGGAAGAGGCACCCTGAACTTGCCCCCTCAGGTCAGAGCACACAGCTCATGGTCGGGGCCGTTGATGAAACAGATGAGGATATAGTGAAAAGGGTCAGTTGGATCCATGACCGTTTTTCAATTAAAAGGGTCTACTTCAGTGGTTTTCAGCCCATGGAGGGCACTCCCCTCGAATCCAGGAATGAAGCTGATTCTATGAGGGTTCTGAGGCTTTATCAGGCGGATTCGCTCATCAGTTCCTATGGTTTCAGACCAGATGAGCTCAGATTCAGTGAGGGCTACCTTGACACGGACATTGACCCGAAATATGCCGCTGCAGTGGATATGGATATCTTCCCTGTTGACCTTGAGAGCGCACCCTACCATGAAATCATAAGGGTGCCCGGGATCGGCCCCAGGTCTGCCAGGAGAATAATTGAGATGCGTAGCAGAACACGCCTCACACCTGCAGTGCTCAGGAAGATGGGTGTGAGGTTAAAGAGAGCAGAACCATTCATATACCTTGATGGCTTCCAGTCCACGCTGAGTGACTGGAGTAAGCCATGAATGTTCTGAATATGCGAATATAGATTGGATTGGATCAGAGGGTACATAGCTCAATCAACAGAACACCCCGGCAAGTCCACACAAAAAAAGTAAACCAGGAAGCAACTCCAAGAACCAGTAAAAAATAAACTAAAGCTCAGAGAACATATCCCATATGTCAGGGTACTTCTCCCTCACTGCCCGCTCTATGAGGTAAGATGCCTCCTTACTTATGCTGAATTCTGGCTGTGTCTTTTTAAGGTACCTCAAAACAGCTGCTGATCTTGCAGACCACAGGGTCACCCTTGGATTCTTCTTAACTTCCCTTATGACCTCCTGTACGCGGATATCATCATCCTTTCCTTTATCTATTTCAGGTTCCTTCCTTGTCCTTGACTGGATCAGTGCATCCAGTCCCATTCCAAGACCCTTCTTCTGTGTCATCCTATCCCTCCATCTCAAGTATTTCGGCTGCAAGTTTCATGTAGGCCTCCGTACCTGTACTTTCAGGGTCATAGGTTATGCAGGGCTTGCCATGGCTGGGGGCCTCAGCAAGGCGGACGTTCCTGGGTATCCTTGTCCTGAAGATGTTCTCCCTTTCACCGAAGAACTTCTCAACCTCCCTCTGGACGTCCCTTGCAAGTCGTGTCCTTGAATCGTAGAGTGTCAGCAGTATCCCCTTTACTGGGCAGGGACTCTGGAGGCGTTCTTCCACCAGGTTCATTGTCCTGAGGAGGTCTGCCATGCCCTCAAGGGCGTAGTATTCTGCCTGTATGGGTATTATGACACTGTCGGATGCCACCAGGGCGTTTAGTGTGAGGATGCCCAGGGATGGTGGGGCATCTATGAATATGTAGTCAAAATCATTCCTCACATCCCCAAGTGACTCCTGGAGTATGGCATGGTAGCCTATCTCACTGCTGAGCTCTATCTCGGCACCGCTGAGGGATATGTTGCTGGGTGCTATGTAGAGGTCCTGGAGTTCGGCGGGCATTATCACAGAGGATAGTGTTGCCTTTCTGGTGAGGACCGTGTATATTGTTGAATCAAGCTCCGACTTGTTTATCCCGAACCCTGTGGTTGCATTACCCTGGGGGTCCATGTCGATTACAAGAACCCTCCTGTCAAGGAGTGAAAGTGCTGCTGATAGGTTAACGGCTGTCGTTGTCTTTCCACAGCCACCCTTCTGGTTTATGATTGAAATTACCTCTCCCATCTCATCACCTGATGAATACAGGTTATAATTTATAACTTATAAAGTATATCTTATAAGTTATAAGTTATCAGATTAAAAAATTTATTAGAAGTTTATCCTCTCGGATAGTTTAACAGGCAGGGGCAGTCTCCTGAAGGGCATCCCATCTGTTTCCGCTCTGATTCGTTCTATGAGCTCATCCACGCTCATCTGAAGCTTTTCACCTGTTTCCCTCACATTGACCGTGAGTTTACCCTCCAGCTCACTGTCACCTATAACAACAACGTAGGGGACCCAGTCCTGGGCCGCATTCCTTATCTTCTTCCCGAGGGTCTCTGACCGGTCGTCCAGATCAGCCCTTATGTCACCTGCAATAAGTTTCGATACGAGGTCGCTGGCATACTCCATGTGGCGCTCAGCAATTGGAAGCACACGTACCTGGGTGGGGGAGAGCCAGACAGGCAGCATGGGGGGTTTTTCATCCATTTCAATGGCTGTTTTCTCTAGAAGACTGCATATAACCCTCTCAATACTGCCGGTTGGACTGCAGTGGAGTATTATAGGGTTTACCTCATCCTCATCACGGTTAACATAGGTTATCCCGAACCTCTCCCCGCTTTCAACGTCAATCTGAACCGTTGGGTTCTCTATCGGTCTTCCAAGGTAATCTATGGCTGCGAAGTCCATCTTGGCAATCCAGTAGTGCTTTCTTGATGGCAGTATCTCCAGGAGTACGGGTTTCCCGATCCTATCCACTACCTCATGGACCCATTCCCTGTACTCCTCATAGAAGTCAGCTGTGGCCCTGAATATGACCTCATAGTTAACCTGGAGGTCCTGACCGGTCCTCATGCACATCTCAACCTGCCTCGCGAATTCCTCAAGGGACTGGTCAAGGTCGGCGCAGACCGTGTGGAGGTCTGGCATTGTAAAGCCCCTGAGCCTCTTGAGGCCAACGACTTCACCCTTCTTTTCAAGCCGGAAGCTGTAGGTTGAGAGTTCATATATGGACGCCGGCAGGTTCTTCCATGTGAGGAAGGAATCTGAGAGGATCCTGAAGGCTCCGAAGCAGCATGCGTATCTCAGCATGAGCTCCTTCTTGTTCTTCATCCTGTACTGTCTTTCACCAAACTTCTCTGCATGTACCCTGATTGCCTCATCCGCAAGGTCATACATTATGGGTGTCTCAACTGGCATCGCCCCCTCACTGGTGACGAGCATGTAGACGTAGTCTGCAAGGAGGTCCCTTATCAGTCTGCCCCTTGGGTACCAGCGGAGGTGTCCCACATCTGCTGATGGCTCATAGTCTGCAAGTCCCTTCTCCCTCATGAGTCTAACGTGTGGTGGTTCTTCACCGGAGGATTCAAGTTCACCAAGCTCATATTTCACCAGGTTCTCAAGGTCCCTGTTTTTGAACTCGAAGTCCTCGGGTTTGACTGTCTCTCCCCTGTAGAGTATGAACCACTCTGATTCCTCGCTCTCCTCCTCCACCTTTGGGGGCTGTGGCCTGATGGTCCTTGAGAGCTCTGATAGAGGGTGGCCCTTGCAGGATATCTTGAAGGCCTTGTACCACCCGAAGGGAACCCTTGAGACCTCAACACCCTCCCTGCGGAGGGCTGATTCCATCCCCTCAAGGATCTCCACCGCTGTTTTGGGGGAGCTGAGTGAGGAGCTGAGGTGTGCGTATGGATATATCACAACATTCTCCGCCTTAACGTCATTGAAAACCTTTATTATTTCATTAACCGCGTTTTCAATTACTGATTCCGGGTTATCCTCATCCCCTGACTCCACAGCTGTGAAAACCACCAGGGACTCCCTGAAATCTCCCTGCATCTTATCTTCAGGGATTTCCTCTGCTATCCCTGTTTTATTCTTTGTCTCGTATTTCAAGTAATCAGAGTGAATTAACAGTATCCTCATGCCATCACCTTGTAAGAATAATTAATGTTATTCTTTTTAAGGTGAGGGTTTTTAAATATTGCTCCCTTCATGGGGCGAAGCTTTAAATATTGTTCCCAATGTTGAAATGTGGCTCCAGCAGCTTTATCTACACTCAGACAGGCCAGCCAGATTATTGGACTCACTCCAGCAGCTCCGCTGAAACTTTCATGGGATTCTAAAGATTTTCAGGGGTCATGGAAAGTGGAGTGTTGCCATAAAGATAACCCTTCTTCCTGTTCAAAACGAGAACCGCCCTCAAAGTTTACTGTTGCCTCTCTTCCAGACCGTGTCGAATATCCGTGCATAGTTCTCTGCTATCTCAGGGTACTGGTTCCATATCCCTATGGCTGTCTCAGGGATGGGTGCACCATCGGGTGTGAAGCGTGAGAATATCCACATCATCTCCTGTGAATCCCTCACAAGCATCCTTACAGGGGGTATTCTCCTTACCTTAACCTCGCCGGGCACATCAATCACCTCCGCTGCCATTATCTTAACCTCAACCCCACGGTCTGTTATCCTATCAAGGGCAGGACGGAGTGTTTTTATTTCATCCCCGAAGGTGAACCCCATCCTCATCTTGAGTTCATTCCTTGAACGGGATACTATCTCAAGTTCCTTCTTCAGAATCTTCTCCTGGCCATGGATGAGCCATACAGGTGCCGGTACCCTGGCAACCCCCTCCTCGTAGATTTCAGTAAGGTGGGACATGGCAGCGTCAAGTTTTTTGATGATACTCTCCTTCTCCCTCCTGAACACCTCTGATGGTGGCACCACATGATACCTCATGGGTTTACCCCTCTCAACCTCCACGAAGCCCCTTTCTGCGAGCTGCCTCAGTACCTCATAGACCCTTGATCTTGGTATGCCAGAAACCTCCGCAACCTCCGCTGCCCTGGCAGATACCAGGGAAACCAGTGCCTTGTAGGCCGAGGCCTGATACTCTGTTAGACCCATAAACCTGAGGGCTTCCATCACATCCCTGCCCATAAAAACGCCTCACCTGTTACATTTTATACTCATTTAGTGACAAAAGTTACATATACTTTGCTGCCAGTTTTTAATATGGTGATTGAAAATGAAGTACCGCTGCAAGGTATGTGACTACATATATGATCCGGAGGTGGGTGACCCCCGCTCAGGTATAGAACCCGGGACACCCTTTGAGGAACTCCCGGATGACTGGCTCTGCCCTGTGTGCAACGTGGGCAAGGACCAGTTTGAACCCCTCAGGGGTGAAATAAAACACGTGAGGCCAGAGGATATAGACATGTTCTGTTATCAGTGCTCCCAGACCGTCCGTGGAAGGGCCTGCACAATCAGGGGGGTCTGTGGAAAGGAACCAACAGTTGCCAGACTCCAGGACAACCTTCTATTCGCAATAAAGGGGATTTCAGCCTATCTCTACCATGCCAGGGAACTCGGATACACTGATGAGGAGGTGGACGCCTTCCTAGAGAGGGGATTCTACTCAACCCTCACAAACGTTAACTTCGATGCAGAGGAGTTCATAGACCTTGCCCTTGAAGCGGGTGAGATGAACCTCAGGACCATGAAGCTCCTGAAGAAGGCCCACATTGACACCTACGGGGAACCTGAGCCCACAGAGGTGAGGGTGGGGGCCCTTGAAGGTCCCGCCATAATAGCAACCGGCCACAGCCTCAGGGCCCTTGAAGAGCTTCTGAAGCAGACAGAGGGTACCGGTATCAACGTATACACCCATTCAGAGCTCCTGCCAGCCCACGGCTATCCAGGACTCAGGAAGTACCCCCACCTGGCCGGTCAGCTGGGGGGTCCATGGTTCGACCAGAGGGACACCTTCTCACGCTACAGCACGGCCATACTTGGAACTTCAAACTGCGTCCTCCTTCCCCGCGACGCTTACAGGGACCGCATGTTCACCTGTGGCGTCGCAGCATTGCCAGGAGTTGAACACCTGGAGGGTTATGACTTCAGTCCAGTCATAGACAGGGCCCTTGAATTACCCCCACTCACTGAAGAGGATGCCACGACCCTTACAACAGGTTTCGGGTTATCAACCATACTCTCACTGGCAGATAATATCAAAGAACTGGTTGAGGATGGTAAGATAAGGAGATTCTTCCTTGTGGGTGGCTGTGACTCCCCCCTCCCAAAGGCAAAATATTACACTGATTTCGTGAGAAAACTGCCAGATGACACCGTTGTCCTTACACTGGCCTGCGGGAAGTACCGGTTCAACTCCATGGAACTGGGTGACATTGATGGGATTCCGCGGCTAATAGACCTAGGTCAGTGCAACGACGCCATAGTGGCAGTTGAACTCGTCGAGGCCCTCAGCAACCTCTTCCAGATGGACATAAATGAGCTTCCACTCAGCATAATCCTTAGCTGGATGGAGCAGAAGGCCGCAGCAATACTCTGGAGCCTCCTTTCACTGGACCTCAGGGGCATGTACATAGGTCCCATACTCCCTGGATGGGCCAACGAGGACATAGTGAAGTTCCTGGTTGACAGATATGACCTCACACCAATAGGTGACCCCGAAGAGGATATAAGGAAGATACTGGGGTGATTGGGATGGAACTCAGGGGAAAGGTAATTAAGATCAGCGACCTCATTGATTACCAGGACGACTCGGTGGTCAGCAGGGAGATAATCCGCAGGGAGACCGGCACTGTGACCCTATTTGCCTTTGACAGGGGCCAGGGCCTCAGTGAGCACATCGCCCCCTTCGATGCCATGGTACAGGTCATTGATGGTGAAGCCGAAGTCACCATAAGCGGAGAGAGGCACCGCCTGGTTGCAGGTGAGATGATAATCATGCCAGCAGGCAAACCCCATGCGGTGATGGCTGTGAAGCCCTTCAGGATGCTCCTTACCATGATAAGGTCCTGAACCGCCAGGAAAGGTCACAAACAATGCCTTGAGCTATGTTAGTAGGGCAGCCAGCAAGCCGGCTGTTACGATTGCAATGAAAAGGGTTCCCACCCTTCTCCCGAATTTTTTTGTTCCGAGGACAAGGGCTATTCCACCCTTTATCAGGGTGTTTGACACTCCGGCCAGTGTTATGGCGGCTGCAGCAGTTGATTGTGAGATGGAGCCCCCAGATGCAAGAATGGACATGCTCACAGTGATTGCATCAACATCAGCAACGCCTGAGATCACACTGGCCACAAGTACACCCCCACGGCCAAGATAGACACTGGCAGCCTTTGATATGAAGAGTATGGCAAGGAATAGTGCCCCGAATATGAGGGCCGGTTTAACAGAAAAGGGGTTTTCGATTTTGATCTCTGAATCGATTCCTGATGATGACCTCATGAAGAGGGCTGCAAGCATAACACCCAGAAAACCCATGGTAATCATGGGAGGGGCCACATAGACCAGAAGTGATGTGTTAATAACAGATACCTCCAGCAGTATCCTGAAGAACATCATTGAACTTGAAATGACCGCCGCGAATACTGCTGGCCCCATAAGGTCCTCTGATTCTCTCACCCTGCCTGCCATGGCAGTTACCACTGCAGTACTTGAAACCAGACCTCCTATGATCCCTGTGGCCCCAAGACCCCTTTCAGGTCCGGCTATTTTCATGGCTATGTACCCGGCATAGCTTATTGCAGATATGAAAACCACCATGAGCCAGACCTGGTAGGGATTGAAGACACCCCACGGGCCAATTGAGGTGTCAGGAAGGAGGGGGAGGATTACGAAGGCTATTATCAGGAACTTTATGGTGTCTATCATCTCCCTCTCACTTATCCTCCTCACTGCGATGTGTATGTACCTCTTCAGGGCCAGGATGGCCGTTACTATGATTGAGAGCATCACCGCCAGCCGGTAATCATATGCAACACACATGGCCCCCAGGAGAAATGTGACAAGGGCTGCCACCTCCCCGGTTATCCCTATATCACCGCCCTCCCTTGTGCTTGCGGTGTAACTTACGATTATTAGGAGGATGAGTCCAAGGAATGCCACAGGAAATGCCAGGAAAAACGTCCCTGAAAGATAGGCTGAAAGTGCCCCTACAAGTGATATGAGCATGAAGGTCCTTATACCTGCAAATTCAGTCCTCTTGATCTTCCGCTCCCTTTCAATGCCCACCAGTGCACCTATTGCAAGGGCTATCAAAAACTTAATTACCGGGAAGTCCATGTTATAATATATGGCAGTAAGTTTAATATTAATTATCCCCTAATATTTAATAATAATCGGGTTGATGATAATAATGGTGATTCCATGAAGAGCGATACAGTAAAGAGGGGAATACAGAGGGCACCCCACAGATCCCTCCTGAGGGCCTGCGGCCTCACAGATGATGACTTCGAGAAACCATTCATAGGTATAGCCAACAGTTACACTGACATAGTCCCCGGGCACATCCACCTCAGGGAACTTGCAGAGGCTGTTAAGGAGGGTGTGAATGCTGCAGGAGGCGTTGCATTTGAATTTAACACCATGGCAATATGTGATGGAATAGCCATGAACCACGATGGGATGAAGTACTCCCTGGCATCAAGGGAGATAGTTGCAGACACGGTGGAGAGCATGGCCATGGCCCATGCCCTTGACGGTCTGGTACTGCTTCCCACCTGCGACAAGATAGTCCCGGGGATGCTGATGGCAGCGGCCAGACTTGACATACCGGCCATAGCAGTGACAGGTGGGCCCATGCTCCCTGGAGAATTTAAAGGGAAAAAGGTGGACCTCATAAACGTGTATGAGGGTGTTGGAGCAGTCAGCGCAGGTGAGATGTCAGAGGATGAACTGGAGGAACTCGAAAGATGCGCATGTCCAGGGCCAGGATCCTGCGCAGGCCTATTCACAGCCAACACCATGGCATGCCTCACAGAGGCCCTGGGCATGAGCCTCCCTGGCTGTGCAACGGCCCACGCTGTAAGTGCACGTAAGAGGCAGATTGCAAGGCTCTCTGGTAAGAGGATAGTTGAAATGGTGAGGGAGAATCTGAAGCCGACCATGATAATGAGCCAGGAAGCCTTTGAGAATGCTATTATGGTCGACCTCGCCCTGGGGGGTTCAACAAATACCACACTCCACATCCCTGCCATCGCTGCAGAGATTGATGGTCTCAACGTCAACCTGGACCTCTTTGATGAACTGAGCAGGATGATACCCCACATAGCATCAATCTCACCGGCAGGTGAACACATGATGCTGGACCTTGACCGTGCAGGAGGGATACCCGCCGTCCTAAAGACCCTGGAGGACCATATAAATGGGGAATGCCTAACATGCACCAGCAGAACAGTGCAGGAGAACATTGAAGGGGTGGAGGTAAGGGACAGGAACGTCATAAGGTCCCCTGAAAAGCCAGTCCACAGTGAGGGGGGCCTTGCAATACTCAGGGGGAATCTGGCGCCCCGGGGATCGGTTGTGAAACAGGGAGCCGTTGCAGAGGACATGATGGTGCATGAAGGTCCTGCGAAGGTCTTTAACAGCGAAGATGAATGTGTGGAGGCCATATTCGGTGGCAGGATAGAGGAGGGTGATGTTGTCGTCATACGCTATGAGGGACCCAAGGGGGGCCCCGGCATGAGGGAGATGCTCAACCCGACATCTGCAATTGCAGGCATGGGCCTTGAAAGGGTTGCCCTTATAACCGATGGAAGGTTCTCAGGTGGTACAAGGGGACCCTGTGTTGGTCATGTATCGCCTGAAGCCATGGAGGATGGCCCCATCGCCGCGGTGAAGGACGGGGACATCATCAGAATAGATATACCCTCCCGAAAGGTTGAAGTTGACCTTACTCCCCATGAAATTGAGGAGAGACTTCAGGGCGCAGTTAAACCCCTCCGCAGTGTGAAGGGGTGGCTTGCACGTTACCGTAAACTTGCAGGGTCAGCAGACACGGGTGCAATACTCAGATAGGTGTTCATATGAAGGACAGGCGCGAAGTAATTGAGGCAGGCGCATACATCCTCCTGCTTGTGCTGGCAGTGGTTGCCTCCCAGCACATGAACGTTGTTGTATCCGGGAGCATGGAACCCGTCTTCTACCGTGGAGACATAGTCATAATCGAGAAGACCAGCTTCCTGGGGATACAGGAGCTGAACCCTGAAAGCATCAGGAAGGGCGATATAATCATCTATGACGCCACCTGGTTCCCTGAACCAGTGATACACCGGGTTATAGGTGTTGAGACTGATAGAAACGGGAACAGATATTACATCACAAAGGGTGATAACAACCCTTCACCGGACCCGGCCCCTGTCTATCCATCACAGGTTGAGGCGAGGGTGCTGACGGTGGGGTCACAGCCACTCATGATACCCAGGGTTGGATACATAACACTATGGCTTAAGGGACTCTGAAGAAGGCAGGTGAAGAGATGTTCAGGTACATTGAAAAAGAGGCTAGAGATTCTATAACAGCGGCGCTTGAAAAGCTCGGGGTACCGGTACCCCATGAGATAAAGCTTGAGGAACCACCAAACCCCCAGCTCGGGGACCTTGCATCCACGGTATCCTTCGAACTTGCAGGTGAACTGAAAAGGGCCCCCATTGAAATAACGGCTGATATAATGTCTGTGATAGAAACTCCTGACATATTTGAGGCCATTGAATCCAAGGGGCCATACATAAACTTTTTCGTCGATTACAGTAAATTCTCCAGAAGACTCCTGGAGTCCATCAGGGATGACTACGGTTCACACCCCCCCAGGGGGGAGAAGGTGATCCTCGAGCACACCTCAGCCAACCCCAACGGCCCCCTTCACATAGGCCACATAAGGAACGCCATCATAGGTGATTCCCTTGCAAGGATACTGAGGATGGCTGGCTACGACGTCGAAACCCAGTACTACGTGAATGACATGGGGAGACAGATCGCCATGATAGTATGGGGCCTCCTGAACCTTGATGGAGACCTTGAGGACTACCCGGGGGATAAGATGGACCACAGGGTTGGTAAACTATACTTCGAGGTTAATCAGAGGCTCCAGGAAAATCCAGGGATCAGGGATGAGGTGGATGAATTAATAAGGAAGTACGAGGCCGGTGAGAATGAGGAGATTTTCAGGAGGGTCGTTGAGTACTGCCTCAGCGGGATGAAGGAAACAATGAAGAGGCTCCACGTTCACCACGACCGCTTCGTATGGGAGGGCCAGTTCGTAAGGGATGGTACCGTTGAGAGGGTGATAGAAGCCCTCAGGGAAACAGGTTACGCCCAGGAGAACGAAGTCCTCTACCTGGACCTTGAGGAGTTCGGCCTTGAGAAGGAACTGGTCCTCACAAGGTCAGATGGAACCTCCCTCTACTCGACCAGGGACATAGCATACCACCTGCAGAAGTCAGAGGATGGGGATGTTATCATCGATGTCCTTGGATCTGACCATAAGCTTGCAGCCGAGCAGGTGGGGATCGCAGTGGAACTACTGGGTGGTAAACGGCCCGAGGTCATATTCTATGAGTTCATAACACTCCCTGAGGGTTCAATGTCCACCAGGAGGGGTGTTTTCATATCCGTGGATGAGCTAATGGATGAAGCCCACGGCAGGGCCCTTGATGAAGTTAAAAAGCGTAGGGATCTTCCTGAAGATGTTGCAGATGATATCGCAGAGTCCATAGGCAACGGTGCCATAAGGTACTACATAGCGAGGCTCTCACCGGAGAAGCACATTGTATTCCGGTGGGATGATGCCCTCAGCTTTGAACGTGGCTGCGCATCCATCCAGTACGCCCATGCGAGGGCATGTAAACTCCTTGAGAAGGCTTCATTCACGGGTGAAGAGAGTATTGAAGATGGATGGAAGCCTGATGGTGATGAGAGGGAACTTATCCGTCTCCTTGCACGCTTCCCGGTGGTGGTTGAGGAATCTGCCCTTGCAAGGAGGGTTCACCCTGTGGCGCAGTACGCCCAGGATCTTGCAAATACATTCAACAGCTTCTACAGGTCCACTCCTGTTATAGGGTCTGATTTTGAGGGTGCGCGCCTCAGACTTGTTGATTCTGTTAGAAAAACCATAAGGAACGCACTCGACCTCCTGGGGATACACGCCCCCGAGACCATGTGAGATCGTCGGACAATTTCACCACAATTAAAATTTTCAATAATCATTACGGATCTTTAACTTAAAATTAAATTTTTTTGAATAAAACTGATTCTCAGTATTTCATAACCATGGAAAATCTGAGTAACCTGATCCCGATGAGTTTTAATGAGTTTGCATCAAGCCCATAAACCCGTGGACTGGAACTCAGACATCCCCCATTAGCCAGTGCATTATGGCCTTCTGGGCATGTAGCCTGTTTTCTGCCTGATCCCAGACAACCGAATGAGGACCATCAATAACCTCAGAGGTTGTTTCCTGGCCCCTCACAGCAGGCAGGCAGTGCATGAATATTGCGTCGGGGGCTGCGAGTTCCATGAACTCCAGATTCACCTGGTATGGTCTGAAGGCCTCTAAACGGTCCTCTGTCTCATCCTCGTATCCCATACTCACCCAGACATCAGTGTAGACCACATCAGCCCCAGTGACAGCCTCGACAGGGTCATGAATTATCCTTATCCGTGCCCCTGTCTCATCTGCTATTTTCCCTGCCATCTCCCTGATGCTGGGGTCAGGTTCATATCCAGGGGGGCAGGCCACGTCCATGTCCATCCCCAGGGTTGCTGTTATTAGTAGCAGGGAGTTGCAGACATTGTTACCATCACCCACGAAAACCAGTCTTCCATCAAATCCTCCAAGCTTCTCCCTGACAGTCTGCATATCGGCCAGGGCCTGGCATGGATGTTCAAGGTCCGTCAGACCATTGATAACAGGGACAGATGCCTCGCTTGCAAGTTCAACCACGTCGGAGTGGCTTATGGCCCTTATCATTATCCCGTCAACGTATCTGCTGAGGGTCCTTGCTGTATCAGCTATGGGTTCACCCCTTCCCAGCTGAAGGTCCGATGCGGATAGATAGAGGGGCTGAGCCCCCATCTGAGATGCCCCTACCTCAAAGGATACCCTGGTCCTTGTTGATGACTTCTCAAATATCATGGCAAGTGTTTTGCCCCTCAGGATCTTCTCTTTGACCCTTCCCTCCTTGTAGTCAGAAGCGAGGTCAAGGAGGTCCGCCACGTTATCCATGTCACATACAGATAGTAGGTGCTTCATCTGCCCAGCTCCTCAGGACCTCAGGTCCTCCATGTGTTTAACCCTCTTCTCAACGAGTTCCCTGGTGCCTATGTCCCTCCTGTGGTAAAGCCTTCCCTTAACATGGGCTGTTGCCTCCTCGCAGAGCTCCTCTGCAGAGTATATGTCCTCTGCAAGGGCAACAAGTGCAAGGGCCCGGGATGATGATGTGTATATACGATCATCCTCCTGGTTTACAGCTGCATAGTATGTTATGACACCCAGGTCCTCTATACTCCTCTCGTCAACCCTTATCTCGGCGCCTGCCACACCTGACTCAGGGTAGCCCTCAGGTACCAGATACTTGCAGACCGTTGCAAGGTCCCTGAAACGTGCTGATCTGAGGTTTCCGTCCACTATACCCTCACATATTTCAAGCATGCTTGATTCAAGTAACGGGAGCACGTTCATTGCCTCAGGGTCCCCGAATCGTGCATTGTACTCTATTAGCTTCGGACCATCTGCAGAGAGCATGAACTGGCCATAGAGTATGCCCCTGTATGGCCCTTTCTCCTTCCTTATGGCGTCCACGGTCCTCTGCATTATATCCACAGCGTCTTCATAGTCCTTCTGTGTTAAGAATGGGAGAAGGCCATCTGAGTCAGAATATGATCCCATCCCTCCTGTTATGGGGCCCTGATCGCCCTCATAGGCGTGGGGGTGGTCCTGGACTGCTGGCATTGGCACTATGTGTTCACCGTCGGAGAAGGCCTGTACCGTGAATTCCTCTCCAACAACCCTCTCCTCTATCACGACGCTGGAATGACCACCTATCCTTTTCTCAATGACCTCTGTTGCATATTTAAGGGCCTCCATGTTGTCCCTCAGGTGTTCCCCGACTATCTTGACTCCCTTTCCTCCTGTGAGGCCCACTGGCTTTACAACCGCCTCCCCCTCAAAGCTCTCCATGAATTCACGTAGCTCCTCAGGGTCACTGAAGACCCGGTATGTTATTGATCCCGGTATCCTGTAATCCTCAAAGAGTTTGCGCATGAATGATTTATCTGTTTCGATGCGGGCTGCGTCCCTGGTTGGCCCGACCGATGGGATGCCTGCCTCCTCGAGGGCGTCAACCAGCCCGGCCTCAAGGGGGGCCTCCGGCCCTATGAATGCCATGTCAACTCCCTTCTCTGATGCGAAACTGACCACCCCTTCGGTGTCAACTTCAGGAGCAACAGTGAATTCCCTGGCGAGCCTTGATATACCCGGGTTTCTGTTACCCATCACAGAGTATATGGTTGCTTCATCTGCAAGTGCACTGCAGATGGCATGTTCCCTTGCTCCTGTTCCCACGACAAGTATTTTCATCGGATAATCCTCCTGGAAATTGATAATGTTAAATCTCCCTATTATTTTATATAATCTTAGCACTTATTTGAAAGTATATACTCTTATAGGAAATATGTCATTAATAATAATGACAGATTCCGTTCAAGGTGTTTCCAATGAAAGGTGGGCAGGCAATAATCAGATCACTTCTGGATCAGGGAGCAGACACCGTATTCGGATACCCCGGTGGACAGTTACTGCCACTCTATGACATGCTCTATGATTCTGAACTCAAACACGTTCTCGTAAGACATGAACAGTGCGCAGCACACGCTGCAGATGGATATGCGAGGGCCTCAGGAAGGGTGGGGGTCTGCATAGCTACCTCCGGTCCCGGGGCCACGAATCTTGTAACAGGCATTGCAACAGCCTACATGGACTCATCCCCAATAGTGGCCATTGCAGGACAGGTCCCAACACACCTCATTGGAAATGATGCATTCCAGGAGGTGGACATGATAGGGATAACCATGCCTATCACCAAGCACAGCTTCCAGCCATCAGACGCCAGTGAGATACCTGCAATGGTCAGGGCAAGCTTCCACATAGCAAAGACAGGCCGCCCAGGACCGGTTGTCATAGACCTCCCCAAGGATATACAGGAACAGGAGATCCAGGAGGAGGTTGATGATCTCGAGCTTCCAGGTTACAGACCAAATGTAAGGGGTCACCCCCTCCAGATAAAGAGGGCCGCTGAACTCATAAGAAGGTCAGAAAAACCTGTCATACTAGCAGGGGGAGGCGTTATAATATCAGGGGCCTCCAGGGAGATAATGGAATTATCAGATCTGATAAAGGCCCCTGTGACAACAACACTTCTTGGTAAGGGAGCATTCCCCGAGGACCATCCATCCGCCATGGGCATGCTCGGCATGCACGGCCGCAAGGTGGCTAACCTGACAGTGGACGAATGCGACTGCCTCATAGCCGTTGGATGCCGGTTCTCAGATCGCACAACAGGGAACGTTGCAGAATTCGCCCCGGGCGCCAGCATAATACACGTTGACATCGACCCCGCTGAGATAGGTAAGAACGTTGGAGTTGATGTCCCCATTGTTGGAGATGCAAGGAACGTCCTCAGGGAACTCATAGCAAAACTCAAAAAATATGAAAAGAGGGAAAGCCAATGGCTTGAAAGTGTACAGAAATTCCGAACCGAGTGCATGCCAAGGATGAGCTATGACGACGTGCCACTGAAGCCTCAGCAGGTTATAAAGGAGATAAGCCAGGTCCTTGATGATGAAACCGTGGTCACAACAGATGTCGGGCAGAACCAGATGTGGATGGCCCACTTCTACACATCCCGCACCCCGAGAAAGTTCATATCATCTGGAGGCCTTGGAACAATGGGCTTCGGTTTCCCGGCCGCCATAGGTGCCAAGGTAGCACTGCCTGATAGTGACGTTGTTGCGGTTTGCGGTGACGGTGGATTCCTGATGGTCTGCCAGGACCTTGCAACCATCAGGGAATACGACATCCCGGTGGTGATATGTGTCATGGACAACAGGCACCTTGGAATGGTGGCGCAGTGGCAGCGCCTATTCTACGATGAGAGAATGTCCCATACACACCTCGGTGAGGTTCCAGACTTCGTGAAACTGGCTGAATCATTTGGAGTTGAGGCTGAGAGGATAGAAAAACCTGGTGAAACATCCGAAGCCCTTTCAAGGGCCATAAGGTCAGGTGAACCTGCGCTCCTTGACATAGTAATAGATCCGGATGAGATACTCCCAATGGTACCCCCTGGCTGTCGTCTAACCGAGATAGTCGGGGAGTACCGGGTTGAAAGGGAGGACCCCCAGGAAATTAAATACTCCCCAAAGGTAAAGGTGGATGGTGATTGAGATGGAACCCGACACCCACATCATAAGCGCCCTCGTGGAACACAAACCCGGAGTGCTCCAGCGCGTTGCAGGGCTCTTCACAAGGCGTGGATTCAACATCGAAAACATAACGGTTGGGGAATCAGAAACGCCAGGCATTGCCAGGATGACCATAATCGCCAGGGGCGATGACAGGGTGCTTGAGCAGATAACAAAGCAGCTGAACAAGCTCATAGACGTCATAAAGGTCAGGGACCTTGAACCCTCGGCGACGGTCAAGAGGGAGCTATGCATGGTTAAGGTCCACGCCCCATCAGAGAGTGAGAGGTCAGAGATAATACAGTACACCAACATATTCCGGGGGAGGATAGTGGATGTGAGCCCTGATGCCCTGACGGTTGAGGTTACCGGGGACTCTGAAAAGATAGACGCCTTCCTGGAGCTTCTGCGGAACTTTGGAATAAAGGAACTTGCAAGGACAGGGCCAACCGCAATGTCCCGTGGAAGCCGGACAATGTGATGTTAATGCACGAAGGACTCCTGATCCGATAGGAGTGAGGCCATACATAAATTTATTTTAAATGAAGTGTTAATTAGAAGTTGAGGAGGTTTTTTATGAAGATATACTATGAAAATGACATTGACATGGAGATACTGGCAGATAAGAAGATAGCTGTCATAGGTTACGGGAGCCAGGGCGAAGCACAGGCCAGGAACATGGCCGACAGTGGACTGAAGGTGATAGTTGGGCTCAGAAGGGGAGGTAGCTCCTGGAAGAAGGCCCATGATGACGGCATGAACGTCATGACCATCGAGGACGCCGCCCGGGAGGCCGACATCATACACATACTCATACCCGATGAGATACAGGAGACTGTCTTCGAACAGTCAATAAAGCCCTACCTGAAGGAGGGCAACACCGTATCCTTCTCACATGGATACAACATCCACTACGGCTACATAAAGGCTCCTGAAGGAGTCAACGTCACAATGGTGGCCCCCAAGGGTCCGGGTGCCATGGTAAGAAGGACCTACCTTGAGGGCTTCGGAATACCCGGCCTCGTGGCTGTTGAGGTTGATGCAACAGGCGATGCACTAGAGCAGGCACTTGCAATGGCAAAGGCTTGTGGACTTGCAAGGGCAGGGGTTCTGGAGACGACCTTCCGGGAGGAAACAGAGACTGACCTGTTCGGTGAACAGGCTGTGCTCTGCGGTGGTGTCACAGAACTCATAAATACTGCGTTCAGGACTCTTGTGAAGGCAGGTTACCAGCCAGAGATAGCATACTTTGAAACCTGCCATGAACTCAAGCTCATAGTGGACCTCATCTATGAGAGGGGATTCCAGGGTATGTGGCACAATGTGAGTAACACCGCAGAGTTCGGCGGCCTTACAAGGAGAGGACGGATAATAACAGAGGAGACTGAGAAGGAAATGGATGAAATCCTCAAGGAAATCCAGAACGGTAAATTCGCCAAGGAATGGGCCCTTGAGAACAGGGCAGGGGCCCCCATGCTCAAGAGGATGAGGAAACTGGAAAGTGAACTGGAGATAGAGGAAGTCGGGGCAAAGCTGAGGAAACTCTGCGGACTCGAGAAGTAAACCCCTAAATCTCCTTTTTTCAGGTGATTTTTTGGTATTTGTGGGTATGGACCATGGGACAACGGGTGTCTCCTTCACCATCCTCGGTGATGATGCTGAACACTTCAAGATAGGGAGGGAGGATCTATCCGCAGGCAGGGTCTCCGCCCTTGCTGAACTCAGAGAGAGGGTTCCCCTCAATGATATAGACCTCATGGCAATAACATATGCCATGGGTGACGCCATTAGCACCATAAAGCCCATTGAAAGGGTGAAGAACAGGGGCATAATCTCCATTGGAGGTGCGGGTAAGGTCACAGGTGGCGGAACCGCAGTATACAGTGAAATAGAATCATCGGGGATACCCACAGTCCTCATCCCCGGCCTCCACCGAAACACGCCCTGCCTTGATGAGAGGTTCAGAGCCGCCTACTCCCACCATGCAAGCCCCGAGAAGGTGAGCATCTGCTACAACGCATACCTTGAGACAGGCTGGGAGAATATGATCGTCTCAGACATAAGCTCAAATACCGTTACCATGCTGATAGAGGATGGCAGGATAGTCGGTGCCATGGACGCATGTTTAGGTGCCATGGGAGTTATACATGGACCCCTTGACCTTGAAATGCTCAGGAAGATAGATGATGGGGAAAAGACAGCCAATGAGTGCTTTTCGCATGCAGGAGCAGTTAAGATAGCAGGTATCGATACCAGGGTCTCAAGGGCAAGGGAGGAACTCCTTGAGATGTACCTTGCAGGTAGGGATGAAGCGAAGCTTGCCCTCGATACCATGATGATGACCATAGCCATGGAGATATGGGGACTTGCAGGGATCTCCAGTGGAGTTGATGGGATCGTACTAACTGGATCCATTGGAGCCATGCGGGAACCCTACGACTTCCATGGAAAACTGAGGGATATGGTGAAGGAAATCGCGGATGTGAGGCGTGCAGATCCAACTTCCGGTTCCATGGGAAGTGCCCAGATCGCAAGGGACATACATAACGGTAAAAGGGAGATCCTTGGAATAGAGGTGGAGGTTTAGTCCAGGTCCTCCATCCACAAAGTAAGCGATTATTCCATTGCGATGAAGGCTATCTTGGTGCCCTTAATAAACTGAAGGCCCTCCTCTGTCTGGAGAACCGTGTTAAGGTAGTTGTCGATTGATATGAGTTTTCCCCTTGCCTCTTCATTGTTCTTCAGGGTGAGGAGAACATTCTTATTTTTAAATTTTAGAAACTGCCTGTTAACCCTGAATTCCTTGTCACTGTCCTTCATTATAAATCCCCTTAACTGATTTAGTAATCCTATAATGATTCACATATATATAGTTCACAGGCTGAGGTCCGGCAAAGACCACACAAAGACTCCTCAAACACACCGAACCAAAACCACAGACTACTCCCATGCTATCTTAAGGAGTACAATTAAAGCTGCGAGCTGGCATAGATTAACACTCAGAACAGGAAATCCGATCCCATGTCCCCTGAATCCCTCACGGGTCACCATGAACACTATGAATATTGTGTTCTGCAATATCAGGAGTACGGTGAAGGCCACAAGTCCCAGAGTGAAGCTGGACTTTATCCTCCTGTATCCTGAAAGATAAATTCCGAGAAGTATCAGGAGAAGAAACACGTTCAAAAGCCCCACAATGATGGCCAGAAATGTGAAGTTCTGGTCCTGGATGAAATCATGTGCACCCCTTCCCCTCATTCACACACCTCGATTCTGTTCCATATCTCCTCAAAGAGGGGATAATTCTCCTCCATCATATCTGAAAGAAAGTACATTCTACCGTACCTCTCCCCTGAGGATACTATGATCTTATTCTTCTCAAGGACCCTCAGATGATGCTGAACTGTCTTATAGTCAAGTCCAAGGGCCTCTGCTAACTGGTTGTTATTATATGGCCTCTCATGCAGCATACTGATTATCCTCGCACGGTTATGTCCTCCTCTTGTAGCTGCAAGAAGCCACCATAACAACCTCTTCATAGAGACCACATTCAGAATCCTGTATAGGATTATGGTGGTCCCCCAAGATATCACTTTAGGTTACCTCGGTCATAGAGTCCTCTGGATCTGCATGTGGTCGGAGAAGCTCCAGATATCCTCAGGTTACCATCGGTCCCTGAGAGAGGAGCATCTTGATATCCCCTCAAACCGGGAGGAACTGTTCTCATCGGCATTAATTACATCAGCAGATACAAATGCGTGGCCTAAGGAGATGAGATCTTATTTTTGATGTGCCTGAAAATCCCCCTGAATTGCTTCCAGTAGATGTGTATATGGATTAATGTCCCTATGACCATGAGAATGGCCAGTTCTGCGTGCCAGTAGGTAACTGATGGATTCAGAGCCGTCTTTATGCCTAGACGTATGAATAGTAGAAGTAGAACCCCCGTAACTCCAGTCCCGGCATATCCAGCTGTAATTATAACATTCCAGATCCTCCTGTACATCGATTTCCGGATAAGGCCGCTCCTCAGGAGGTAGAGTGTAACCATGTAAGCCGCTGTTAGGATGAGGCTCAGGGGTATCATATGATAATCTGCAGGGGTTTCATCAGCTGGTGGGGGCTGAAGTGTTTCCTCTGGAGTATCCACACCTCCACTGTGACCCGCCCCATTACCTGAATCTTCTGCCACTTGGAAATCCTCTGAGTTGCTCTGGTCATTAGAAGCATCCTGAGATGTATCCTCAGCTGTGCTGTAGTCTGTGGTTGACTGTGAAAGGTCACATATCCCGTCCCCGTTAAGATCTGTGAACCTGGGGCACTGTCCAGGGTAGGGGTCATTCACAAGTCCATAGGGACAGGATGCAGCGCATGCCACGTCAGCCACCATGATGCCTGCAAAGGGTAACACGCCTGTTAGAGTCCTTAAAATTCTCCTGATCCTCATGTTCTCATCCCCATAATTCTCCTCAAACTCCCCCTGTAGCAGTGAAAGTGAAAAATCGTGAGGGGTATGAGGGCAATCCCGGCCTCCACATGCCAGTATAGGAGTTGAGGGTTAATATAGAGCTTCACACCAGCTTCAGTGAGCAGCATGAGGATGAAGCCCCCAATTCCTGATATCATAAATGCCAGCAGTATCCCGAGGTTCCAGAGATCCACATGAAAAGCTCTGCGCATGAAACCCGCCCTGTAGATTAAATAGGTGGCCATATAAAGCCCCGTGACGGGTATTGCGGGTAAAATACTGTATCCCATTCAATTATCACCTTTAAGTTCTCTTTATAAGTGGATGGGTGAGCCTCCTAAAAGAATTTTTTCCGTATTTATACCCAGATTTCAACCAGATTCGCCTGGAAATAGATACTGAGAATCAATGGTGCATATTATCACGGCCATAAAATAAGGAATACCCATCCTGATGGATGGCTTTGAATAAAAAAGGTTCTTGAATTTAAAAATCAGTTCCTATCTCTAATCAAGCCAGCCCTCCATTGATTCGTGGTTTGCTGTACAGTCCAGTGATATGGGGGTTATGGTGGCAGTATTTTCTGCCTTAAGTGTGTGGACGTCTGTACCGGGTAGGTCTGTGCCTGCAGGGTCACCATCTATCCAGTAATAGGGGCGTCCTCGGGGATCCAGCCTTTTCTTTATGTGAACATTGTACATCCGGTCCCCCAGCCTCGTGAGCCTTATCTCATCGCTCGCTGGATGAGAGGGTACATTAAGGTTCAGGAAGTCAACACCCTCAGGAAGTCCCTTTCTGAGAATCCTCGATGCAACCCTCCCTGTGAGTTCAGATGCCATTGAAAAGTCGACGTCAACATGGCCGTCATGGAACTTGATATCACCTCGCCTCACCTGGAGCGAAACTGCGAGGGATGGCACTCCATGCACAGCAGCCTCCATTGCCGCACCTATTGTCCCTGATGTCGTTAGTTCTGATTTGCCAAGGTTCTCGCCCATATTTATCCCTGATATCACGAGGTCAGGCCTTTCATCCATGAGCTCGAATATCCCTATGATAACAGCGTCGGTGGGTGTCCCTGAAACAGCGTAGGCCTCTGATCCATCCCTGAGGGTGACCTCAGTTACCCTCACAGGTTCAAAGAGTGTCAGGGCATGGCCTATCCCGCTCTGCTGCGTGGCGGGGGCAACTATGATCGTCTCCCCAAGGTCCTCAACGGCCCTTCTTGCTGCAAGGATGCCTGAAGAATTAACTCCATCGTCATTTGTTATAAGAATCTTCATTGCTAATCATTTCCTCCCTAGACTAAAGATAATCTTCAATCATCATCTTCTCTCCTATTGACTAAAAGGCTGATAATAGTCCTCATCAAGCTCAATTATGGTAATCATCAGGTTTCTCTTCTTCTATGGATCCTGAAAACTGATGGTTAATCTTCATCGGAATCATCTCTATCTTTTTATAGTCCTTTATATCAAATTTTAAGTATATGTTATAACATAGCTCTATTAAGTCTAACCCCGGCAGGTGGAAGAATTGAAGAAACAGAAACTGGTGGATTTTATTGCCAAGGTCATGGAGGATTCCGGTTTTAAGGTTTACAAGGACTTCAGGACCTCCCAGCATATAGTGGATATATACGGGATTCTTCCAACCGCCCTCGGGGATATCGGGGTTGTTGTTGCCTGTAAAAATTATGATGAAAACTGGAAGGTTGGAATGGATGTCCTTAAGGAAATGGAGATGGCTGCAAAGACCCTCAAGGCGTCCAAGGTAGTGATTGTTACGACATCTGATTTCTCATCCCAGGCAAGGAATTATGCTGTGAAGAGAAACATGAAACTCATAGACAGGAATTGTCTTATACGTATTGCAGAGGAATTCTCAAAGAAAATACAGGCCCCTGAAGATGAGGATGAGGATGAGGATGAGGAGTACTATGATGAGGAAGAGGTCGAGGTCTACAACCCCCCCTCAAACATCTTCCACACCCGCCCGGGGAGGGGGGTTCTCTCAAGAAAAGAGAAGCGGGCCCCTGTGGCCCCCATTATAAGGGGGCTGATGCAGAACACCATAATACTGATCCTCACCGTTGTTGCAGTCTCATTCATCATTGCAACACTGCTGCAGATTGCGGCTGGACTCGGGACAAGCCTCACAGGTGTTTTGAAACTGATGATTGCAGCAGCCCTATCCTATGGTATACCCTACCTTGTGGAGGAGGATGGTGCTGTTGTAATGATAAAGGGTACTATAGTGTTTTTCAGTTCTCTCCTTCTCCTGGTTATCCTGATACTGATCTAATCCCTCCATAAAATAAGCAATGCAATGCGCAAAAAATAGAAAAAGAGCTTAAACCTCAGCATAGACCTGAACAAATGTCCCTCATCAAAAAAATAAATTTTTTGGGTTATCTTCTTGAGATAACCATTCCTGTTCCAAGGATACCTATTCCAAGGACGAGTAACCCTGCCCCTGCGCCTGTATCCTGCATTGGAACCTTACCTGCTTCAGCTTCCGGGGCCCCCTGAGATTCCTTTATGGTTATTGTTGCTGTGTCATTGTTGTTTGTAACGTTGAGGTCTGGCTGGTCACCTGTGATGGTCGCCGTGAACTGTGCGGTTCCCGGTGCCGTGGCCCTCTGATGCACGACAAGTCTGTAAACTGCTCCCACAGGGAGATTCCCTATGGTCCACGTGCTGGTTAAAGGGTCGTAGGATGGATCGTTATAGAGCCATGTTGCCCCATTGTCCCATGAAACCTCATGCTCAAGGTACTCAAAGGGATACTGACTGCTCCTTGTTATATCAACCTTCCCCCAGTTGCATTTGTGGGGCCAAGATTGGTAACTGCAACTCCCTCGAAGACCTCATCACCAACGCTGGCAGTGTTTATAACGTTTTTCATCGAGATCAAGGTATTCTGCATCCACTGCAAGATCCGAATTTACCTGTAGATTGTCATCAGTTTCCTGGGCAGTTGCTGCTCCCATTGAAAGGAAAATCATGGCAGCCAAAAGAAGTCTGTACATTTCTTCACCCCCCCCAATAACATGAAAAATAAATTCCCATGTTTATTTACTGCATATCTTCCATTTATAATAAATATTGTGTGGCGGATATTCAAAAGCCGGGTCTATGGCAGTACCTTAATGAGCAATCCCACACAGACCCCTTTTTATGAACCATGAAAAGAAATGATGGTTACTGAAGTTCAGTAGATTAAGTGCCTCTTAAAAATGAGAAATCCAGTGGGCCGGACGAGATTCGAACTCGTGACCACCTCGGTGTGAGCGAGGTATCATACCCCTAGACCACCGGCCCCTGCTGATCCCCAGAAAATCAATGGGCCGGACGAGATTCGAACTCGTGACCACCTCGTTGTAAGCGAGGTATCATACCCCTAGACCACCGGCCCTCAGTGTGACTTTAAATTTTCACAGTATATAAAGTTTTCCGGTTATGGAGAGCATTATATAAACCTTAGAGTATAACCTATCCTAGTAAATCATCCGAGGTTATTCTCATGTCATGCGAAGCCAGTGGAAAGATATGGTTCAACGGTGAAATGGTTGAATGGGAGGAAGCCACCGTCCACATACTCTCACATGTTGTGCACTATGGTTCATCAGTCTTTGAGGGAATAAGGTGCTACAGGAACAGTAAGGGGTCAGCCATCTTCCGTTTGCGGGAGCATGTTAAACGCCTTTTTGATTCTGCCAGGATATACAGGATGGAAATACCCTACAGCCAGAAGCAGATATGTGATGCCATAGTTGAGACCGTGAAGGAGAACGGACTTGAGGAGTGCTATATAAGGCCCGTGGTATTCAGGGGGTACGGTGAGATGGGTGTTCACCCGGTGAACTGCCCCGTGGAGGTTGCTGTGGCTGCCTGGGAATGGGGGGCCTATCTGGGTGCAGAGGCCCTTGAGGTTGGAGTTGATGCTGGTGTTTCAACCTGGAGGAGGATGGCCCCAAATACCATGCCCAACATGGCAAAGGCCGGTGGGAACTATCTTAACTCACAGCTTGCCAAGATGGAGGCCTTCAGGCATGGATATGACGAGGCCATAATGCTGGACTATCATGGATACATAAGTGAGGGTAGCGGTGAGAACATATTCATCGTCAGTGATGGTGAAGTTTACACCCCTCCTCTCTCATCATCACTTCTGAGGGGGATAACAAGGGACTCTGTAATAAAGATAGCCAGGGCCGAGGGTGTTACTGTGCATGAGGAACCCATAACCAGAGAGATGCTCTACATTGCAGACGAGGCCTTCTTCACCGGCACGGCCGCAGAGATAACACCCATCAGGTCAGTTGATGGTATAGAGATAGGTGCCGGGCGAAGGGGTCCTGTGACAGAGCTGCTGCAGGATGAGTTCTTCAAAATAATCAGGGCTGAAACAGAGGACAGCTTCGGATGGCTAACCTACATCTGAATACCTCGGATTATAAGTGATAACTTATAAGTTAAAAGTTAAAGGTGATGTTCATGGACGTCTTTCAGGCCATAATCATTGGAACAGTGCAGGGTTTGACTGAATTCCTGCCAGTAAGTAGCTCAGCCCACCTGGTGCTGGTGCCGGAGCTGATGGGTGTTAGCTCCAGCCTCGCATTCGACACAGTGCTTCATGTGGGAACACTTGTGGCTGTCGCTGGATACTTCTGGAATGACATAGTTCACATGGTGGGGGCATTCCTCTCAAGTCTGGGGGACATCCCTTCAGGCAGATTCAGGAGTGGAATCAGAGAGGACCCCTTCAAGAGGCTTGCCTGGATGGTGATCATTGGTACCGTGCCGGCGGGCCTTGCTGGTGTACTGTTCAAGGACTTCTTTGAATCCCTATTCAGCAGTTTAACCGCTGTAGGGTTCTTCCTTCTGGTCACAGGCTTTCTGCTCTGGGGATCAGAGAAGATCAGCAGACGTGTGAAGGAAAGGCTGCCAGTTGAGAAACTGGGTGTCAGGGAGTCACTGCTTATAGGGTGTGCACAGGCCCTTGCAATAGCCCCCGGCATATCACGTTCAGGTGCAACCATATCCGCGGGCCTGTTTCTTGGATTTGATAGGGAGCTTGCAGCAAGGTACAGCTTCCTCCTGTCCATACCTGCGATACTGGGGGCCGCCCTCATCCAGGTTAAGGACATTGGAGCCGGCATGGACCTCCTGGGTGCAAGTATAGTTGCAGGATTTGCTGCGGCGGCTGTATCAGGTTACATTGCCATAAAGTTCTTCCTTAAGCTCATAAAGGAGAGGGACCTCTACATATTCGCCTACTACTGCTGGGCACTCGGTGTCCTTATCCTTGCAACCACCCTCATCTAAAGAGGAGGATACCTGCAGTCGTCAACATGGCGAACTGCATCTATTTTATTTAAAAATTCAAGCTGGTCATTTGTTAAATCATTGTATCAAACTAATTCACCTTAATGCGTTTAAAAACTTGATACCTACATTTATGAGTAAAAATCATAGCTCCACAGCTGCTACATGGGTGTAGAAGTAGGTCCACGAGACAGGCCCATGGGTGAGGTTGTAAACCCACCAGGTGCTCCAGAAGACCTCCAGAATCGCCGCAATGGCGAATAAAAGTATTATCAGTGGTATGAGGAATGCAAGGTTCTCCCTGAGGGCTGTGACGATGGGTCCAGGGGATCTTTGCTGGATGGCCCCCAGGACTGATCTCACAAATACAAGGGCTGCCTGTAGTGAAAGGAGGCACCCTGTGACCTCAAGGTGCAGGTGCAGTGTTCCTGCATAGATCATGAGGCCCCTGACCCCCCAGCCCTCCAGAAGATTATGTAGAAGGGCCCCGGCAAGGATGAAGATCTTGAGAACAGGATAAACTGTTGCCAGGGTGAAGATGAACACTGTAACCTGGGTTATGTTTGATATGAATACCCAGAGGGCAGTTGCAGAGAGGTAATCTATGAACTGCTCCCTGAAACCAGGGAATGTGGAAAAGTGGACCACCATATCCCCTGTGAGGAACCCGTAGGCCAGTGATCTTCCCGAAGCATCCAGTACAAAGCCAAGAAAATACAGTACCATTGCAAAGGCAAGGATTCCAGGGTGTGGGATGATCCCATCCCATCGGGACCCTGAAGTCATCTGGAACCTCCATTAAAGTATTTCAGGCCAGTATTGTATTGCAGAGTTCCTCAATACGCTCCCTGACCATTTCAACGGGTACGCCATGGAGCAGTGCCAGGAGCATGGCGCCTCCGGCACCAACACCCTCCTTCACAGAGCCACTGAGGTACTCATGGAGGCCCCTGTGGGACGCAGCCCCGAAATCAGGGTCAACCGCATAGATGTCAATATCACCTATCTGATCTGCTATCCTGTTTATATCAGAGGTGCTGTCCTCTGCAACAAATATGGTCGTTGCAATTGCAGTATCTGAAAAGTCGAATTCCGGGTCAATGGCCTTCATAAGGGCGCAGACCGCTGTCATCTGGGTACCACCTGCGAGGGTCACCGGTACAGTGCTCCCCATGCATATCCCTGCAACAGCAGGTATCATGGGGTCCCCCACTGCCTCCACTGCCCTGAAGGGTTCCCTGCGACAGTCTCCCTTCTCGATTCCGGCATTACTGAGGCCTGCCATCACAACCTCCCTCTTGAGGTCGTGTGGGTTGTGGGGCATGCTGGCGCTGACCCTGAAATCAGCATCATAGCCCAGGGCCGTTAAAACACCCAGAGCGGTTGTTGTACCTGCCGGTGTGCTCTCACCAACCACGAGGTGCTCTGTGAGGCATGAAAGGGTTCTTCCAACCATCAAGCCCCTCTCATATATCCTTTCAGGATCAGAGACCGCCCTCCCCGTCCTTATATCACCCCCGGATTCAGAGTTGATGTTTATGTATGGGACGTCTGGTTTAACCGAGGCCCCGGCATCTGCCACCAGGAAGGGGACCTCCGCAAGTTCCAGGGCCACCTTGGTTATCACTGCTGGTGTGGGGGCTGCCTCCCCCTCCACTATGGTCTGGGGTATCTCAGGAAGACACCTTGGAGCATCATGAACTATTAGTTCAACATCGGCTGCCGGAGTGTACTCTGTGAGTTCGGGGCTTGCCCCTGCCCCTGTTATTCCGGGGATTTTTGATGTCTCAGTTGTTGCAACGGCGCAGATGAAGAGGGCATCCCTGTCAGTAACACCTTCAAGGTAATCGCCTGAACCATAGATCTTCAGTCCATCAAACATTTCCATTCACCTTTCCAACGATACAATAGTTATAACCGGAGATACATAAATTAGTTACACTCCAAAGGAGCAGGCCCACAGGTGGTTAATTAAATGTTGTGTCTTGGTATAGAGGGAACTGCAGAGAAGACAGGTGTTGGTATCGTAGATGAGGATGGAACTGTCCTATCCCTGCGCGGAAAGCCACTTATACCTGAAACCGGAGGTATACACCCAAGGGAGGCTGCCGAACACCACGCAAAATGGATACCCCGCCTCGTGGACGAGGCATGCAGTGATGCAGGTGTTGAACTGGGGGAAATAGGACTGATATCCTTTTCAAGGGGGCCGGGGCTTGGGCCAGCCCTCAGGACAGTTGCAACAGCTGCAAGGACCCTTGCACTTTCACTTGATGTCCCCATAGTCGGTGTTAACCACTGCATAGGTCACATAGAGATAGGCCGGCTCACCACAGGGGCCAGTGACCCTGTTTCACTCTATGTGAGCGGCGGGAACACCCAGGTCATAGCCTTCAACCAGGGAAGGTACCGTGTCTTCGGTGAAACCCTCGACATAGCCGTCGGGAACATGCTTGACCAGTTTGCAAGGGAGGCCGGCCTGGGGCACCCGGGGGGGCCGGTCATTGAGAGGCTTGCATTGAAGTCTTCAGAGTACATTGAACTCCCCTACAGTGTTAAGGGGATGGATATATCCTTCTCAGGACTTCTAACTGCTGCTTTAAGAAAACTGGAGGTTGGCGCAGGGCTTGAGGACCTGGCATACAGCATCCAAGAAACAGCATTTTCAATGCTGGTGGAGGTTACAGAGCGTGCCCTGGCATACACGGAAAAGAATCAGGTCCTCCTATGCGGTGGAGTGGCTGTTAACAGTCGCCTGAGGGATATGCTGAGGGACATGTGCCTGGAGCACAACGTGGAATTCCACATGCCTCCCCCTGAGTACTGTGGGGATAACGGTGCAATGATAGCCTGGCTCGGCCACCTCGTCTACAGGTACAAGGGCCCCGATGCCATTGAGGAAACAGGGGTTGTGCAGCGCTACAGGACCGATGATGTGGATGTTCCCTGGATGAGGGAATCAGAGGATGGAATAGAGCTCCCGCCTGACATCCTGGCCAAGGGTGCTGAGGCGAATATATACAGGGGCCAGTGGATCGGTAGGCCATGCATAATAAAGGAGAGGATATCCAAGGCTTACCGGATACCTGAAATTGATCAGAAACTCCGATCATCCAGGACCAGAAGGGAGGCCAGGCTCATCAACCAGGCAAAGGGCGCCGGGGTACATACGCCCATCCTCTTCGATGTTGACCCCCATGGAGGGGTTATGGTCATGGAGGATGTTAGCGGGACCCAGTTCAGGGACGCTGTTGAGGATACAGGCCTCTGTTTAAGGATCGGTGAGGCCATAGGGAGGCTCCACCGGGCTGGTATAATACACGGGGATCTCACAGGGTCCAACATAATCCTCAGGGGGGATGAGGTGGTCTTCATAGACTTTGGACTTGGCAGGTTCTCAGATGAAGTAGAGGATATGGGTGTTGATCTCCTCGTCCTCAAGAAGTCCCTTGAGAGCACCCACTACGCCCTTGCAGAGGAGTGCTTCAGCAGGGTCCTTGAGGGTTACGGTAAAATAATAGATGCTGATATCAGGTCAAAGATAAGGGAGATAGAGTCCAGGGGAAGATACACTGACTGAGGTTCAGAATTAGAGGCAACACCCAAACCAATGAACAAGCCAACCTGGAGGTTCATCATGAAGATAACATTTATAACTGGTAATAAACACAAGTTATCTGAGGCAGAGAAGATATTCCATGGTACTGGAATAGAACTGATGCATGCTGATCTGGGCTACCCTGAACTTCAGGGAACACTTGAGGAGGTGGCCCGCTACGGTGCAGAGTATGCTGCCAGGATCATGGATGGTCCTGTGATCGTTGAGGACGCAGGACTCTTTATAAGGGCTCTTAAATGGTTTCCAGGACCCTATTCTGCCTATGTACAGGATACCATCGGAAACCCCGGCATATTAAAGCTCATGGAAAATGTTGAAGATCGCTACGCCGAGTTCAGGTCGGCTGTTGGGTTCTGCACCCCCAACTCCGAACCCGAGGTTTTTTTAGGCGTGGTGAAGGGACGTATAGGCACTGAGGAACGCGGAACCCGGGGTTTCGCCTTCGACCCGTTATTCTATCCCGAAGGGATGGATAAAAGCTTCGGAGAAATCAGTGCCGATGAGAAGAACAGGTTTTCGCATCGAAGCAGAGCCCTTAAAAAATTTGCAGAATGGTACATTGAAAATTATGAGGTGATTTGATGTCTCTAAAACCTGAGTGGGTTGAATACTCAAATGAAGAAATAGAGGATCTTATAGTCAAGCTATACAGGGAGGGCAACTCCGCCAGCAAAATAGGTATAATACTGAGGGACCAGCACGGTATACCCAGCGTAAAGGCCGTTACAGGGCTTAAAATAACACAGATACTTGATAAGCATGAAATGAAACCTGAATACCCTGAGGACCTGATGAATCTCATAAGGAAGGCTGTTAACATAAGGGACCACCTTAAGGAACACCCAAAGGACCTCCACACCAGGAGGGGCCTTCAGATTGTTGAATCAAAGATAAGACGCCTTGTCAGGTACTATGTGAGAGAAGGTGTCCTTCCTGAAGGATGGAGATATGACCCACAGAAAGCAGCCCTCCTCGTCAAGTAAACTCCCCGACTCAATTCTCAAGAAGGGTGCAGAGGCCTCAAAGGTCCTTGAAGAGCACCTTGAAAGGGGAAACATAATAAGGATCATATCCCACAACGACGCGGATGGTCTATCAGCTGCGGGAGTTGTTGCAAGGGCCATTTCATCCCGGAATGGCCAGTTCCACATCTCCATCCTCTCCAGGCTGAAGAAGGATTTCATTAAGAAATTATCGGGAGAGAAATACTCCCTCTTCTTTTTCTGTGATATGGGAAGCGCCTACATTGAAGAGATATCCCGCCTGAAGGGTGATGTCATAGTAGCTGATCATCATCAGCCCTCTGAATCAGGGGCAGAATCCAATGTTGTTCACATAAACCCGCATCTGCATGGGCTTGATGGTAGCAGGGACCTTAGCGCGTCCGGGACAGCCTATCTGGCCACTAGAGTCATTAACAGGGACACCGCACCCCTCGCCCTCGTCGGTGCCCTGGGGGACATGCAGTACACTGACGGATTCACCGGTGCAAACAGGTTCATCATGGAGGAGGCTGTTGAATCGGGTGTCCTTCAGGTCCACAGTGACCTCAGGCTGGCATCAAGGTACACCGAACCCCTCTACCGGTCCATTGCATACACCTTCAACCCGGCCCTGCCTGGACTCACCGGGGATATGGAGGCTTCTATGGGATTCCTTGAGAGGACGGGTGTATCCTATGGCGTTAAGTACCCTGATCTGTCCCCTGAGGAGAGGGATGTTCTGAGGGATGAACTTACAAGGATAAACCCCGACATATTCGGGGAGGTGTTCACGTCCAGGGAATTCAGGGATATCGGTGACCTCTCTGACATTGCAGGGGTGCTTGATGCCTGTGGAAAGAACCGGAAATACGGCATAGGAATCGGACTGTGCCTCGGTGAAAGGGGAGGTGCCCTTGATGTGGCCCTCGAACTCCAGAAGAACTACCGCGAGGAGCTTGTGAAGGGCCTTGCATGGATAAGGAGGGAGGGCTCCACGACCATGGAGAACCTTCAGTACATCTACAGTGAGGATAAGGCCTTCAAGGGTATAATGGGGACCATAGCAAGCATATCCCTCTCCCTCAAAATTCTTGACCCTGACATCCCACTCCTCGGACTTTCCAGGATGGATCAGCACGTCAAGGTATCTGCAAGGACAACCAGGCCAGTGGTTGAAAGGGGCGTTAACTTGGGGGTTGCACTGAGGGATGCTGCCGCAAGTTTCGGTGGCACTGGGGGAGGACATGATATAGCTGCCGGGGCCATGATCCCCTACAGGGATATGGAGAGTTTCCTGCAGCTAGTTGATGAGATACTGGGGACCCAGAGTGGTTCCTGAATGGTATATAAAGAGTTTAGAGTTTCCAGAACTCGATACGGGACCAATCCTGGTTCCGCATCAGACGCCATGTGTGGGGTTGTGAAACGTGTACCTTGATAGGACAGAAGAGATGATGTATGATGGTGAATTTGGTGAGACGATCCAGCAGAGTATGGAGATACTCGTTGCCCTTGGTGATATCTACGGTGCTGAGAGGATGGTTGACATATCCTCTGCCCAGGTCTCAGGGGTATCCTACAAGACAATAGGTGACGCAGGCCTTGAATACCTGGAGGACCTCCGTAAAAGGGGTGCTCGGGTGAAGGTTGCAAGTACCCTTAACCCGGCAGGAATGGACCTGCAGAGATGGAGGGAGATGGGTTTCTCAGAGGAATTCGCCAGTAGGCAGATAAGGATAGTTGAGGCCTACTCTGCCATGGATGTCATGAACACCTGCACCTGCACGCCCTACCTCATAGGTAACATCCCCCTCAGGGGCTCACATGTTGCCTGGTCAGAGTCCTCAGCAGTTTCCTATGCCAACTCTGTTCTGGGAGCCAGGACAAACCGTGAGGGTGGTCCAGGGGCCCTTGCAGCAGCCATATGTGGTAAGACTCCAGAGTATGGTTACCATCTCCAAGAGAACCGCAGGGCCACCCTGAGGGTTGATGTTGAATGTGAACTCTCGGGCTCGGATTACGGGGCCCTTGGTTACATTACAGGAAAGATTGCAGGTGAAGGTGTGCCCTATTTCACATTCACTGGAAATTCCTCTCCTGATGACCTCAAGGCCCTTGGGGCTGCCATGGCATCGTCCGGTGCGGTTGCACTCTACCATGTGGACGGGGTGACACCCGAGTACATGGAGGCCTCTCCTCATGAAGCAGAGGACAGCATTACGGTTGAGGCCGCTGATATACTTGAGGCAAGGGAGGAGCTGTCCACCACGGACGATGATCCTGACCTCATATGCCTGGGATGTCCGCACTGTTCCCTGGATGAGATCAGGAGGATAGCCTCATTTTTAAGGAAAAATAGGTCTCCCTGTGACCTGTGGATTTGTACCTCTGCTGCCGTAAGGAGTGCTGCAAGGAGGATGGGCTACACAGAAGTCATAGAGGCCGCGGGTGGAATGGTTGTATCTGACACCTGCATGGTGGTTGCACCCGTGGAGGAGCTGGGCTATGAGGTTCTTGGTGTTGACTCTGCCAAGGCCGCCAACTATGTCCCCGGCATGTGTGGCCTTGATGCTGTCTATGATGACTGGATGAAGCTCATCAGGCCTTAAAAGTTATAACTTATAAGTTATAACTTTTCCTCTGGAGAGCGCTTCCAAGCTGGAGCCCTATTGATGAAATGTTCTCAAGGCTTATCCTGTTGTAGGGTTTAACACTGTAACTTGCCAGGTTTAAAATTCCAGTTATCTCGCCTGAAAACTTAATAGGGATCATTAGAATTGTTTTTATATTGTTTCTTCTTATGGATTCATGTAGCATGCGGTATTCAGGGGACTCCGAGGTTATGTATATAACTCCCTCCTTCTCAATGGACCTCTCAAAGAGTTCTGTGAAGGCTCCGGCCATGCACATTCTGCTGAGGGTTTCTGGAAGATTCCTCTGAACCCTGAGCTGGAGTTCCCTCTCCTCCTCCATGAGATAGATGCAGCCCATTTCAAATTCCAGGGTTTCTATCACGGCCTCGATTGATTTCTCAAGCATTTTATCCTCTTCCTCATCACTGTTTATAATTTCGGAAACCCTGTTCATTGCAAGGAGTGTTCTTATGAACTCATCCTTCTCCTGTCTCAGTTTCTCCATTTCAAGGTACTCTGAGACCTCGTCGGCCACCATCTCTATGATTTCAAGAATCTGTGATGATATGGAGTCATCGGGGCTTCTGATGATTAGGGCTCCCTTCGCCCTCTCCTCTGTGATTAGGGGTACTGCAAGCATGAGCCCCTGGTCATGCATCCAGGGCACCGTCTCGAGGGTTTCAATGCTCCGGTAGATGAAGTATTCAAATTCAGTTAGATCCCCTGACTCGGGGTATTCGTAGACCCTCCTGATTCCAGATGCGTCGCTGAGGACCACTGAAAGCTGTCTAAGGTCCATTATGGTGGATAACTCGTCCCTTATTGAATTCATAAGTTCCTCAATGCTGCCAGAGGATGACCTCAGCCTTGTGATGGTGAGCAGGACCTCAAGTTCATTCTTCGAAAACGATGAAGTTGCCATGTCCCTCCCTATTATGACCCAGAAATTGTTTACAGGTGTGACTGAGAGGCTGTAGTTCCTCCTTATCCCATCCCTTCCCCTCAGATCAACCTGTATCGTGCCCTGGGACTTCATCCTGTTCTCAATGAGGACAATGCTCTCCCGGTCCATGATATCCCCAAGGCACTGTGCACCCGGGAACATCCTTCTGAAAAGGCTGTTGGATACCACTATGTCCATGAGGGTGTTTATGGTGAACACAAGTTTATCAGGGTCATCTATTTTTCTTTCAAGTTCCAGGAGTTCCAGGAGGTTGCTGTGAATTTTTGAGGCATTTTTTATAAGTTCAGAGTCTCTGGAGGTGTCTCCAGTGTATTCAACAGCGCCCTCAAGGTCTCCCACAGGCATCCACAGCTTGCTCCTTCCAACCGTCCTGTATGTTACAAGACCCCTGGCCTCCAGTATGTGGAGGTACTTGAGCACCGTAGCCCTGCTCCTGTTTATTCCACGGGTTATCTTGTCCAGCATGCACTCCTCTGGAGGATTTGATTCCAGGTAGGACATTATCATCTTCTCGGTTTCAGAGAGTTTCTCCACTGACATCACCCCAATGATAACTATAGTATAACCATTAATTATAACTGTATAGAAAAATTTAAATACCTGTTTTTTATACTTTTTTGTATAGTTATACTATAATGTAGAGGTGGTTAAATGGATTACCGGAAGATTGCAGAAGATCTCAAGGAACTCCTGGAAATGGAGGGCAGCCCGGTGGCTGTCAAATTAGTTAAAAATGAAGAAATAAATGGTGAAAAACTTGAAAAGAAGAGGCACTGCGAGTTCATACAGGATTCACGCCTTAAAGGTGTCAGGGGATATGCAACCGCAGAAGAACACCTCTGCAAGGGTGGCGCAGCAGTCCTTGGACTATGCAGGGTACCGCCCCAGGTTGCAGATGGAAGCCTCTACCACAAACTTGGAAACTACAGCACGCTTGAAGCTGCCGCCGAAACCGTGGAGGCCGTGCCTGCAGTCGATGGAGAGTACCATGCCTCAGTCTATGCTCCACTCGAAGATGCTGACTTTGAACCAGACGCCGTTGTTTTAATACTTAAACCGGCACAGGCACTTAGACTCAGCCAGGCATACCTCCATGATAGAGGTGGTAGGATAACCGGTGACTACTCAGGGATACAGTCACTCTGTGCAGATGCAGTTGCAGCTGTCATGGAGCGGGGAATCCCAAACATGACAATGGGCTGTAACGGTTCAAGGAAATATGCAGGTATCAGACCAGAGGAGCTTGCAGTCGGATTGCCAGCATCCGACCTTGAAGGAATTGTGGCTGCCCTCAAAAAATTCAGGGAAAAATGGGGATAAAATGAAGGTAAATCTTAGAGGAGTGAACAGATACGCTGCAGCCATAATAACAGACAATATCCTCAAAAATGGTGTTCAGAACCTCCAGCTGATCCTGAAGGAGGACTGCGAAGAGGTCAGAAGAATTGCAGAGAAGCACCATATGGACTATTCCCCCAGAGAGACAGAGAAGGGTCTGGTGGTTAACATTTCACCTCAGGGCATTGAAGAGATAGATGTTACCGGAGAAACATGTCCAGGGCCGGTTATAATCGCAGGGGATAAAATCTCCTCAATGGAGGCCGGGATGAGGATAAAGATAAAATCAGGTAGCAGCGACGTAATTGATGACCTTGCACTCTCAGCTCCTGAAATGAACGCAAAGGTCATTGAAAAATCAGATAACCACCTTATCCTGGAGAAAACAGATGCTCCCCGGAAATTGGAATTTGCAGGAAGGGATAAGGTACTCGTTGTCCAGAGCAACGGGACAGGGAATGCAGAGAGGGCCTACGCCACCTTCATATTCTCAAAGGCGGCCCTCAGCATGGGAAAGGATGTCACCATATTCCTCCTCATGGATGGTGTGAGTATTGCAAGGAAGGGTGGTGCAGCCACAGTAAAACATCCCGCCTTCCCGCGACTGGATGAACTCATGGCCGAGGTCCTTGATATGGGCGTTAAGATCTATGTCTGTGAGATGAGCGCCCAGTTCAGGGGGCTCAGAGAGGATAACATTGTTGAGGGCTGCAAGATAGCGGGTGCAGCCACATTCATAACACTGCTGAGTGACCCCAGCTACGCTGTGGTAAACTTCTAGAGGTGATAATATGTATCAGGTCATTATATTCGCACTGCTCCTTGCAGGAATCCCATCAGGTTTCATAACCTTCCGTATAATGGGGATGAGGATGGCCCCACACTTTGGAGTTCTCATCCTGGCGCTCATTGCAACTGCAGCAAATATCATGGCAGGCAATGTGACCCTGAACTATGTTGCAGTGGCTCTGCAGATCCTCACAGGGATTTCAGCCTACACACAGTTCCTCCCTGTTCTGAGGGACAACTTTCAGGCCGCGCCGCTCTATGCATGTCATCTGAGCACAGTCACCGTTGCTGCGGTGCTCGCAGCTGCCTCAGTCCCACTTTAACTTCCCTTAAATCTTTTAGACCAGTTGAACACGCATCATCCCCAATAAAACCCCATTTACTCCTTCTTTTAATCTCTGAAACCTCAAATTAGGAAGGCCAAAGCCTCAGGTAACCTGATTTTCAGCACTGAAAGTAACCTGAACCTTAAATAAATTGATGACCAGATAAAAGACCATGGCAAGGTACATAGAGCACCCCCTCATAAAGCCAGAGAAAATAGAGGCAAGGACCTACCAGCAGTTGCTGGCGGCAGACGTCCTCAGAAAGGGCAACTCAATGATAGTCGCCCCCACTGCCCTCGGAAAGACGGTTGTGGCTGTCCTTGTGGCTGCAGAGAGGCTCAGGAAATACAGGGAATCAAAGGTACTTATTCTATCACCAAGCAAACCCCTGGCCATACAGCATGAGGAGAGCTTCAGGGAGTTCATGCTTGCAACCTGCACATCCCTCACAGGCAGCATAAAACCTGAAGAGAGAAAAGAACGGTGGATTGAATCCCAGGTGATATCCGCTACCCCACAGACAATCGAATCCGACATCCTTGCTGGAAGATACGACCTCAGGGACGTTTCACTCATTGTATTCGATGAATGCCACCGGGCGGTTGGATCATACTCATACGTATTCCTTGCATCAAATTATGTACAGAACGCCAGGAACCCCCTCATACTGGGACTCACAGCATCTCCCGGTGCGGATGATGACAAAATAAAAACTGTCTGCGAGAACCTCTTCATGAAGAAGATTGTGGTTAAAACTGAGGGGGACCCTGATGTTAGGCCCTACCTCAAGCCCATAAAAATAGAATGGGTTAAGGTCAGGATGACCCCAGAACTTGAGGAGATAAGGGAACTCCTGAGAAAGGTCCTTAAAAATCGGCTCAAGATGCTCAAAAACCTCGGGGTTATAGACACGGTCAGTGTGGGTAAGAAGGACCTCCTGAAGGCAAGGGGCCGCGTCCAGAACAGGATAGCGCGGTCAACCACGCCACCAAAGGCATGCTACAGGGCCATATCACTCATAGCATCCTGTATAAACGTTGAACACGCCCTTGAACTCCTTGAAACCCAGGGCATAAGGCCACTCCACAAGTACCTTCTAAGATTAAAGGGGAAAAAAACAAAGGCCGCAAAGGGCCTCCTTGCAGATCCTGACTTCACGAGAGCAATGCACCTCACAAGAAGAGCCATGATGTCAGGGATGGAACACCCTAAACTTGACAGGCTAATGGAGATACTTAAAGGGGAACTTAAGGGGGATGACGCTAGGATAATAGTTTTCACGCAGTTCCGCGACACCCTGGAGGAGATATACCAGAGGTGCAAACGTGAAGGTATCAGCGCGGTTAAATTTTATGGACAGAACAGCAGGAGCGGAGAGAAGGGTCTCACCCAGAAACAGCAGAGGGACATAATAAAATCCTTCCGCATGGGAAACCATGATGTGCTCCTATCAACCAGCGTGGCCGAGGAAGGGATAGATATCCCCTCTGTAGACCTTGTGGTAATGTATGAACCTGTCCCCTCTGAGATAAGGATGATACAGAGACGTGGAAGGACTGGGAGAAAGAGGAGGGGCCGCATGATTGTCCTCATAACAGAGAAGACACGGGATGAGGCATACTACTACTCAAGTATCAGGAAGGAGAGATCCATGAAGGAGAACCTCAGGGGAGGATCAATCAACGTGGAGGTTAACCCCGTGGAGACACCCAAATCCTTGGGGCCCTTCATCTATGCTGATTCCCGTGAGGTAAACTCAAGGGTACTCCGGGAACTCAAAAAGATAGGGGTGGATTTTGAATTGAAACCCCTTGCGGTGGGTGACTATCAGATCAGCGAGGAGACCATAATTGAGAGAAAGACAACACAGGACTTTATTGGTTCAATTATAGATAAAAGACTGTACAAACAGGCAAAGGAGATGGTCAAAAACTTTAAAAGGCCTGTTATGATCATAGAGGGTGATGGCCTTTATTCAGGCTTCATAAATCCAGACGCCATCAGGGGTGCCCTTGCAGCCGTGGCAGTTGACTTCGGGATACCGATAATACCCACAAGGTCAGCCGCAGATACTGCTGCAATGATAAGGAGGATAGCCCTGAGAGAACAGAGCGAAGGCAAACCTGATATCCGTGTTCGCACAGATAGGAAGCCCCTTACCCTGAGGGAGAAGCAACTCTTCATCGTGGAATCACTGCCAAATATCGGTTCAAAGTATGCTGAAAGGCTACTGGAGACCTTCGGTTCAGTTGAGGGTGTTATGAACGCCTCAGAGAAGGAACTGCGTAGCGTTGATGGTATAGGTGCAAAGAGGGCCTCGGAAATCAGGCGTGTCATTGAGGCAGAATTTAGGAGACCCCATGAAGCCACAAATTCAAGGGATAGGTGATTGAACTTGCGCATACTTATGGATGAGAGAGGTAAAAAATATCTTTTAGAGGAAGGAGAGGACTTCCAGAGTGATATGGGAATCATCGAGGCAGAAAAAGTTGAGGATTCCAAACCAGGGGATGTCCTCAGGACCCACCTCGGAAAGGAGATCTATGTCATAAAGCCCAGCCTCTCAGATTACCTTGAACTCATGGAGCGGAGGTGTTCAATACTCCTCCCCAAGGATATAGGGATGATATGTGCATATACCGGGATAGTTGAAGGTTCAAGGGTTGTTGATGCGGGTACCGGTGCGGGTACAGTTGCAATGTACCTCGCCAATATGGTGGGAGAATCAGGGCACGTGACAACCTATGAAATACGTGAGGAATTTGCTGAGATAGCAGAGAAAAACATTTCAGCCTTTGGATTCAAAAATGTGGAGGTTAAGAACAGGGATATAAAGGAGGGTATAGAGGAGGATGACCTCGACCTGGTTTTTCTTGATCTGCCAAGGCCATGGGAGCTTATGGAGGATGTTCATGATTCCCTCCTGAAGGGTGGCTGGGCAGTCTTCTACAACCCCTACATTGAACAGGTGAAGCTGATACACAGAATAGGTTCAAAGGTTGGATTCACAGATATAAGGACATTTGAAACCATTGAACGTGAAATAGAGGTCAGAAAGCAGGGAACAAGGCCCCGTACAAGGATGGTCGGTCATACAGGGTACCTGACATTCATGAGAAAGTAGGTTATGAATAAATCTGGAAGGGTTGCTGATGTTTGAAAACGTTATCTCAATAAAGGATTTTAGAAGGGAGGATATTGAGTTCATCCTCAGGGAAGCCGAGAAGATGGAGCCTGTTGCATCAGGAGAGAAATCTTCCAGCGCCCTCAGGGGGAAGATACTCGGGATGATGTTTTATGAGCCATCAACAAGGACGCGTTTATCTTTTGAAACTGCCATGAAACGCCTGGGGGGGAGCGTTGTTGGATTTGCAGATACAGGGGCAACATCCGCAGTCAAGGGTGAGAGCCTTACTGACACCGCAATGATGCTTTCGGCCTACTCCGACGCCATAGTTATAAGGCACAACCTTGAAGGTGCGGCCCGTTACATATCGGACGTTGTGGATGTTCCTGTGATAAACGCAGGGGATGGTGCCGGGCAGCACCCTACCCAGACCCTACTGGACCTCTACACCATGAAGAGGTACTTTGGGAGGATAGGTTCCCTCAGCGTAGCACTGGTTGGTGACCTGAAATACGGGAGGACAGTTCACTCACTTGCCTATGCCCTTGCTGTTTTCGGTGCCAGCATGAGCTTTGTATCACCGCCAGTCCTCAGGATGCCAGATAACATTATACATGACTTGAGGGGAGCAGGAGTTGAGGTTAAGGAGACAGAAAGACTTGATGATGTCATAGACGATGTGGATGTCCTTTATGTTACAAGGATACAGAAGGAACGCTTCCCTGACCCTGAGGAGTATTCAAGGATAAGGGGAGCCTACCACATAGATAGATCCGCCGTTGCTGACAGGGACCTGATAGTGATGCATCCACTCCCCAGGATAGATGAGATATCCCCTGAGGTGGATTCGCTTCCACAGGCCATGTACTTCAGGCAGGCATTTTATGGTGTTCCGGTCAGGATGGCCCTCTTGAGGATGTTAATAATGGGGAGGGGAGGAGCAGAGAATCAGAAGATAGTTTGACAGGAAATGTCCATGGACAGCATCAGACACCCCAGAGTGAATCCTCCAGGATCGATGTCTCGCACTGGAGGTCTATTATATTTGTACGTCCCTTACCCCTTCCCCTTGAGACCGTGTTTGTGGATATCAGGCCAAGCATTTCAAGCTCATTTATGAAGTCAAATATTCTCCTGTAGGAAACAGAGTCTCCCTTAGCTATTTCCTTGTAGACCTCATAGAGCCTTCCGGAGGTTATCTCCTCCTTCCTCTTTGTAAGGTAGAGTATGGCCTCAAGCACCCTCTGCTGCTGGCTTGGCAGTGTCAGTATTATGTCTGTGATCTTGTTGTGTTCTATGTAGTCCTTGGCCTCCCTCACAAAGTCGCCCAAGACCATGTCAGATTCCCTTTCATCAGCAATTTCGCCGGCTGTCCTCAGGAGGTCCAGGGCGTACCTTGCGTCACCCTCCTCCTTTGCCGCCAGGGCTGCGCAGAGGGGTATGACATCATCCTCAAGGGCACCCTCCTTGAAGGACAGCTTCGACCTCTCCTCAAGGATGTCAACAAGTTGCTGGGCTCCATAGGGTGGGAAAACTATTTCCCTGTCCCTGAGGCTGCTCCTGACCCTGGGTTTTATGAATTTCTTAAACTCGACATAGTTGCTTATGGAGAGGATGGAGACATTATCCGTCCTTGTTAGGGTGTAAAGGAGGCCATCACCATCGTTTCTTAGGAGTATGTCTATCTCATCAAGGACAACCATGAGTATCATATCCTGGCCAAAGGCGTTTTTCTTGAACATGTTCCTGAAGGTGTTCACGATTTCAGCCTTTGTCCAGCCACGGTAGGGGACATCACGACCAAGTTGCTGGCATAATCTTGCTATCACCTGGTACTCTGTTGTGTAATCTGTGCAGCGGATGTACTCTGTCCTTATATTCACGTCACAGTCCTTCGATGCTTCCTTCAGCTGCTTCATTGCAAATTTTGCAACTGCAGTTTTCCCTGTACCTGTTTTACCATAGATTGTGATATCAGGGGGTGTGACTCCATTGAGGGCCTCAACCCAGTACTTGGCTATGGATCGTATCTGTTCCTCCCTGTGGGGTAACCTGTCAGGAAGGAACCTGTGATCAAGATATTTTTTATCCTTAAAAACAGATTCTTTGTCCCCTATCTCATCAAAAATGTTCATAGTACCACTTCAACTAATTTTTAGAGAAAACTGCTGCGTAAAATCTCAATAAAGGCCCTGAAACTTGTGTGCAGTTAAATTTAGGATTATTTTGACCTTTTTAGCTGGCAGCGCCCCTTCAATACCATGCCCTAGATTCTGGGTGTGGTGGATTTCAAGTGTAAATTCTCTTATTCTAACTATTAGATAAAAGTTTTTATTAAAATCAGAGTTTTAGATAATAATGCCTGTGAGACATCCATTTCAACTGTAACTATATGCGTCACTGACAGAAATCAGATGAGAGAGGTGGATTTCAAGTGTATCAATTATTATTAATTCATGCTCCAGTTGGTAGGTGTGAGACATCCATTTCAACTGTAACATGATGTTACTACTGATATCCTCTGAGAGAGACATTGATTTCAAGTGTAAGTTGTTATTAATCAACCATGATTTTTTGAGACATCCACTTCAACTGTATTTAAGGTTCTCCCCCTGCTCCTTGAACCTGTAACTGGGAGCTAATGTTACACTTGAAACCAATGTCATCGTTTAGATGAAACTCTTAATAAAAATTTACAGTTGAAATTGACCTCTCTCTGTCAGACACTCACATACATCCGCAGGTTACAGTTGAAATTGACCTCTCTGACCTGAGATAACAAGTGATAAGATAGATGTTACACTTGAAATCATTGACCCACACTCCAGGAAGAGTTATTCAGATAATCTTACAGTTGAAAAGGATCCCCCACAGAGCAGAATAAAATTTCAAGGAAGCATTACAGTTGAAACTGACCCCCCTAAACATACATGCTATCATGTTCAGTTCGCTCTTCACCGAAACGTTCCTGTATCATCCACATGACCTGCAGTTTGGCCCTGAACACATTTTTTATACTTGAAATTAATCTATCCTTTGAAAGTCCATCAAAGAATATCTCATCGGTGACAAGGTAACTGTTGAGGACGTTCTCCGGGTGATCCAGCTGAAAATCAACCCCGAAGCGATTCAGTGTAAAACGGACCTTCCATATGAATTCAGTCCGCTTCTCCATGCTAAGTGCCCGGATCCCTGCCTGATGCTCTGGACTAACACTGGTTGCGCAGGCTATCAGGACCATGTCCTCCTTACCTGCTGGCTGGATTATATCAATAACGTGATCATCCGGGTAGTTCACAACATAGTGGAATCTGGCGTTTTCGTCAGGGACTTCCATACGCAGGAAACCCTCTTCCTCAAGCCATTTCTTGATCATTTCACTGGACATGTTATCACGGCTATAACTATATCAATTCATGAATATATATATGAAAATTATTACAGGTCTCAAATTATATAATGGAGCACAGTTAAAAGAGGAGTACATGAATGAAGTTTCAGTCCTCCTCTTAGCCCTCATCTTCGACGTTCTCCTTGGGGAACCACCCAGAAGGGTTCACCCTGTTGTCTGGATGGGTTCGGCAATAGAGGTGATGAAGAGACTCCTTGGAAAAGGTCGCACGTCGGGTATAGTCCTTACAGTCGCAGTCGCAGTGCCATTCACACTTCCCCTACTACTGATCAACCATATTCAAGGCCCCCTGAATGTCATGATATCCTCCCTCCTACTTTCAGCGGTGATATCAGTGAGGCTGCTCGTAACCTCTGCCCTGGAGGTCGGAGGATCCCTCAATGATGACATTGAAGAGGCCAGGAAGAAACTTTCAATGCTTGTTAGCAGGGATACCAGTTCCCTATCAGGCAAACAGATAACCTCAGCGGCCATTGAGACTCTCACAGAAAACATTACGGATTCAGTGACAGCCCCCCTCTTCTATTTCATTCTCCTCGGCCTTCCAGGCGCCTTCCTGTACAGGGTGGTTAATACACTTGATGCCATGGTAGGCTACCTTGACAACGAGAACAGAGATATAGGGTGGTTCCCTGCAAAGCTGGATGATGTACTCAACTACATCCCAGCGAGAATAACAGGTTTCCTGATGGTCCCTGCAGCCCTTCTCCTCGGCATGAACTGGAGGGGATCCCTCCGGATCCTTTTGAGGGATGCCAGGATGACCCCAAGCCCAAACTCAGGTTTCACCATGGCTGCAGCGGCAGGGGCCCTTTCAGTTCAGCTGGAAAAGCCAGGGGTTTATGTCCTCGGTGACCCCTCTGATGAACTGAACAGCGGAAAACTTCTTGAGGCCGTGAAACTGAGCTCAATGACCTTGATAATCTTCACAGCCTCTGCAGCGGGACTGATGCTTGTGATACCATAAAGGGCTTGACCTCATACTAAAATGTGCTGATGCTTGTGATAGCATGATGGTAACCATAGTCACACTGACAGAGAGGGCAAGAAGACTCGCGGAGGAAATAAGGGAGAAACTCATCAATGATCCAACCATCCTCTCAGTTGAGGTTATACACCGGAACATGGACCTGCGGGATGTTTTCGCTAAAAGTGATGTTATAGTGGGTATAATGGCTGCAGGTATAATGGTGAGAAAGATGGCACCGCTGATCAGTAACAAATTATCAGACCCGGGGGTCCTGGTTGTTGATGAAATGGGCTCAAATGTTATAAGTCTGCTCTCTGGTCATGCAGGGGGTGCCAATGACTTTGCAATTAAACTTGCAGGCCTTATAGGCGCGAATCCTGTTATAACAACATCAACAGACGTCAATGGCCTCGTAGGTATCGATACATTTGCAGCCAGGTACTTCTACAGGATACTTGACCCCCACCTCATCAGGCACTTCAACTCCTCAATTATCAGGGGGCACAGGGTCGAACTTCACTCATCCAGAAACCTGGAGGCCCTAATTGATGATGATATGAGCCGAACCTACAGCTATGTACCTGAGGGAGACGAGATTGTGAGGGCACACTGCAACTCCAGGGTCATGAGGCTGGCCCCCCTGAAACTCTCCATGGGGATAGGGACAAGGAGGGGGGTTGGATCAGATAGAGTAATCGCCCTCATCATGGACACCCTGAAACTGGTTAAAATACCTCCTGAACGGCTTGATGCCATTGCAACGGGCTACATGAAGAGGGAGGAGGGGGGGATAATGGAGGCCGCCAGGCTCCTGGGGGTGCCTCTTGAATTCATAGGCCCTGAAGAACTTGAGTCCCAGAATACCCACTCCTTTTCTGAATTTGTCCATGAAAAATTTGGAGTGGGGAGTGTATGTGAAGCAGCAGCCCTCAGCAGCGCTGGTAAGGACTCAAAACTCGTAATAAGAAAAACAAAGGCCAATGGAGTCACAGCTGCACTTGCAGTTTCAGGGAAACCAAAATCTTTTTAACCCAAATGATATAAACGAGATTGAATATAAACATTATTCTGTATTCTTCAGGAATCAGTAGGGAGGACCCAACATGAGTAATGAAACATTCAATCGCGTTTCTGAAATTTTGAGGCACATTATGGAAGACAGCAGCGTCCCCAGGAACATTAGAAGAGCAGCAGAGGAATCAAATGAGATCCTGAATAACCCTGATGAGGACAGCACAGTCAGGGCCAGTACTGTTATATCCATCCTCGATGAGATAAGCAACGACCCCAACATACCCATACATGCAAGGACGCTGGTATGGGAGATACTCAGCGAACTTGAATCCATAAGGGAATAAACTGTTTCTAATTTTCAGGGTTTCAGGAGGTTAAACCAGTTTTAATATTTTTATGCGGCTGATTATTTTTTCATTGATTCCAGGACCCCCGATATGAACTGGGTCCTTGCAGACTCCTCAACGAATTCTGCCAGTAGAAGTGCGTCCCTTAGACTTTCACCTGCACATACAACCCCATGGTCTTCCAGAATGGCAGCATCCTCATCAGCCATCACCCTGCCGCATTCAGCTGCAAGTTCTCTGCTGCCTGGAGGGTGGTAGGGAACCATGGGTATGTAACCCCTCCCGAGACCCCTGAAGCCTTCCATCTTCTCAATTTGAACCCCTGCAATGGAGAAGGCCCTAGCATATGGTGAATGTGTGTGCACTATCCCACCCACATCTGGCCGTGCCCTGTAGACCTCCAGGTGGAGTTCCAGTTCAGAGGATGGCCTCCCTCCCCTGAGGACCCTTCCATTAAGGTCCACCACAACAACATTCCTGAGTGAAACCTCACCGAGGGGTACCATGGTGGGTGTTATGAAGACCCTGTCACCACGCCTTGCACTCACATTTCCACCTATACCAGATACAAGCCCTGTCCTGTAAATATGAAGTGAAACGTCAACAACCTCTCTTATCGTGTTCAAGTCTATCACCTGTGAAGTGGCTCAACAGCCTGCACTGTATCAACTCATTAGCAACTTCGGCCGGCTTTATCAGAGGATAACCTCAATTAAATTCAAGGAGTTTCATCACACCCCTGTTAAGAACAGGAACCTGACCACAGGTGGGGACAATGTTGTAGATCTTCTGAAACTCTGTCTGGGACTGGAAGGTACCTGAGTTTATGAGGTGCACTCCCTTGTATTTCCTGTAGGCGTTTATGTGCACATGGCCGGTGTGGAGTATATGCGGCACATCCTCGATGACAAGGTGGTCCTCTATCTCAGATGCCAGAGGTGTTCTCTCCCCATAAATTGGTGCAAGGTGCCTCTTCTCAAGGAGCTCCTCCATTATGAGGTCTGACCTTTCATGTGACAGCCCATTAACACTCATGGCCATATCATCAAAGCTACGGCCATGGTATATGAGGGTCCTCACACCGTCAAGGCTAACAAGGGATGGATTGCTGAGGAACTCAATGTTCCTGATACTATACAGTGATTTTGCATATTCCTCTGGTATCGCTGGCTGGGGCTCCGCTATCCTTGAGGCATCGTGGTTTCCAGGGATCATAATGATCTTTATGTCACTCCTTATATCACCGAACAGCCTTGCAGCCTCCTCATACTGTTCATGGATGTCCTTTATAAGGAGTTCCTTCTCCTGGCCCGGGTATATACCAATACCATCAACGATGTCACCTGCAACCACAAGGTACCTGACATCGGCTGCAAGACTCCGCTGCTCCTCTGAACCGAAATCACCGTTTATCCATTTCACGAATTTCATGAAGGCATCCTCAAGGAAGGTCTGGCTCCCTATATGAACATCTGATATGAAGGCAACTGAGAAGTCCATCTCTTTCTCCTGTATCCTGGGCACCCCTGGATGGAATATCTCGGATGCAACCACGAACCTACCCTTTTTTGTTCCTTGAACACCCACAACCTCGTCCCTAACAAGCTTCTCGGACCTCTCAAAGAGCCTGTGATTTTCGTTGTGCACAACAACACTGATTTCACCTGTATCATCCTCGAGTTCAATTATCCTGTGATTGTTCTTGGTGCTCCTGACATCATTAACCATCCCTATTATGCTGATGACGTCATCTCCCCCCCGCAGGTCAGCAATTGGAATATGGCCCTTCAGTTCAGAACGCTTACTGAGAAGGCTTTTCAGGCGGTTGTAGCGGCTGTTGAAGTATGCAATCATGTCCCCTATCTCACCGCTGGTGTAGGAGCGGTTACTTGTGTCACTTATCACCTTAAAATCAAATTCCCTCTCTTCAGGGACCATCAGGGGACCTCTGGCCTTTATCTCGGAGGGGTTATCTATTTCAAAGAATTCATCCAGCATTTCAGAGGTTAAAACTGTGAATTTAGCACCATTGCTCTTTATCTTAACTATGAGCTCTGAGGACACAGTTACAGGGTCCTCCATTTCCCGTAGCCTGAAGTAGGCATTATCCTCTATTAGTATCCCTTCCCTTGCAAATTTCCCGATTATTTCGTTCATTTTAATCCTTCATTTGCCCTGTAAAGTGATCTTGATTTGATTCAGAAAAGATTTAAAATATGTGTGCAGTAAATATTATGTTGAGTTCATATATTCTTTATCAAAATATTAATTTACCCTTTGGGTTTAATCACAGAGAAAAAGGTGATGCATTGCCAAGGATAATCAGACTCCTGCTATTCCTCATCATGTTCCTGGCCTTCTTTGAGGTGGGACTTATAAGCTCATACACCCTGGTAACGTCGAGGCCCCCGGATATAGGGAAACTCATGGACATGCAGATAGAAACTGTCTCATCATTCCTTGATTCAGGTAAAAACATAACCTCCACAATCACCGGAGGCCCTGAGGAGGTCAGGATAATAAACAATGCAGACGTTGCAGACGCCCTTAAAAACAAGACTAGCCTGGATGGTATAAATATAAGATCCCTCAATGCAACAACCACCCAGGACACCTCCCTTGAGATGATTGAAATCAATATAACAGCAACAGGGTACCGTGAAAATCAGACAGGAAAGGGCCAGATAGTGATAAGGCCGACTGAACAGTTCAGTGTAATTGCAGCTGCAAGGGCGCAGACAAGGTCATCGGGGGTCTGGGTCGATGTGAAGACCCTGAGGATTTTATCGGTGACAAGGATCTACTGAGGCCAGTCATTGGCGGCGATTTCATGGTCTCTCCACGCGGAGAGGGGTTTAAATTAAGTCTCAGGTGGCTTCATGATAAGGATAATAGGAATTGGACCAGGAAGGGATGATATAACCATAAGGGCCCTGAAGGGCTTGGAGGATTCTGACGTCGTTATAGGCTATGCAAGGTACATACGCCAGATAGAGGATCTACTTGATGGAAAGGAGGTCATAAGGAGTGGTATGGGGGATGAAATTCAAAGGGTGGAACTGGCCATTGAAAAACATCGAGAGGGCCTTGATGTTGCACTTGTGAGTTCAGGGGACCCTGGTGTTTATGGCATGGCCAACGTATTCTTCCAGATATTTGATAAATATTCAGACATCGAATTTGAGGTCATACCTGGTGTTACAGCGGTTAACTATGCAGCGTCAAAGCTTGGAGCGCCCCTCCATGACTTTGCAGTTATAAGTCTGAGTGACATCCTTACACCCCTATCTGAAATAAGGGCCAAGGTCAGGGCTGCTGCAGAGTCCGGGATGATAATAGCCCTCTACAATCCACTTGGAAAGAGGAGGAAACGGCCCTTCAGGGAGGCGGTTGAAATACTGAGGTCTGAACTACCTCCTAAGACACCGGTTGGCATAGTCAGGACCGTGGACGGGACTCCCGATGTCAGGATAGTGGACCTTGAGGCCCTTGACGAGTCCCTCGTGGACATGTCAACCATAGTTCTGGTGGGCAACGTAACGACCTACACAAGGGATGGTCAGATGATAACACCCAGGGGCTACGCTGTGGAGACACCCCTCCATGAACTTGCAAGGGAGTTCTATGAGGAAAACCCCCTGGGAAAACCCTCAGGTCCAGATGAGGAATGTGAGTTCTATCCATGTCACTTTGAGGGTCAGAACTGTGCATTCTGTTACTGTCCCTTCTACCCATGTGCCGAGGGGTCCACCGGTGGGCGCTGGATAAGGGACCGGGGAGTGTGGAGCTGCCAGGACTGTACATGGATACACACGGACAGTGCAGTTGAATGCGTTAGGAGGGGCCTTGGAGAGATAATTTCAGGGGCAGATGATCTCACGAATAAAAAGAGGGAGCTCCTAAAACTCCGTAGAGAGTGCCTTATGCGGAGATGATCACGTTAATGCCCTAAGGCATCTCTGGACCTCAAGTACCTGGCGGTCACTTCATTTTTTAGTCAGATGATTCCATCACAGCAACATATTTATTTTAATTCATCCAATATCAACCCACCAGCCCAGGAGGATGAAAGTTGTCTAAGAGTGTTAAGGATATCCTCATTGAAATGAAGAACCTTTCGGAGCTCATGGTGGATCTTGCCTACTCGGCACTGCTATTTAACAGCAGGGATGCTGCTGAAGAAGTTATAAAACTTGAGAACAAGGTCAACAGGCTCAACTATGAGATAAAGAAGGAGTCACTGCTTGCAGCGAGATCCGTAGAGGACGCTGAGGAACTCACAGCCCTCCTTGAGGTGGGTGAAGCTGCTGAGAGCATTGCAAACTCTGCCAAGGATATCGCTGATCTGGTGCTCAAGGGAATAAAGCCCCACCCTGTCTTCAAGATGGTCATGGAGGAGTCTGACGAGATCATCGTGAGGGTAACCATTGAGGAGGGATCCGAGCTCGCAGGAAAATCCCTTGGAGACCTTCTACTTGCAACCAGGACAGGTATGAGGGTTATAGCCATTAGAAGGGGCGAATCATGGATATATGGGCCTGACAGGAACACGGTACTTGCAGAGAGGGATACACTCATTGCCAAGGGAAACGAGGCAGGAGCAGAGCTACTATTTGCACTGGCGAAGAATGAGATGACCCTTGAGGATATTGGCTGCAGTATAGAGTAGCGGCGGATGATGGAAATGTTAGCAGGTGATATTCATGAAGAGAAGAGGAAGATTTCTGAGGATGACTCGGATCCTACTCCAGTCCCTGCTAACATTCACGGTGAACATCTCCATAGCCGCCTCAAGGGGATGGGTAAGGGCCTTTAACCTATCCAGAAAGTTTGGCAGCTTTTTCAGGGATTCCAGGAGAATTATCGGGGAAAGCTTCGTTGCCCTTTTCATCTGTGCAATGGGGGACCTTGTGGCGGGCATATTCCTTGGTAAGATGTCCCCCATGCTTGAATCATACCCAGGTCTCCTTGTACTCATACCCGGGGCCATAGGTATGAGGGGTAACATCTTCGGAGCCCTGGGCTCACGCATTGGGTCTGGCCTCCATATCGGTGTGCTCTCACCTGAACTGCGAAGATCAGATGTCCTTGCAGACAACATTGAAGGAACCATAATCCTGACGGTGGTCATGTCACTCTTCCTGGGATTCATGGCCTGGATCTTCTGCCACCTCTTCGGCTTTGAGAGCATGGGGATAATGGACTTCACTGTTATCTCCGTCATTGGGGGTATAATCTCCGGGGCTTTCCTGCTCCCTGCAACGGTTCTCATCTCCCTTAAGAGCTATGAAAATGGATGGGACCCGGATAACGTGACAACCCCCCTCATTGCAGCTTCAGGGGACCTTTTCACGCTACCATCAATATTTGCAGCCCTTGCAGTCCTTGAAATGGTCAGGAACGGATTTTTTGAATGGGTACTCTTCATAGGATTCATTTTGATGGGTTTAGCCGGCCTCATAGCTGGTTTCAGGGGAAGATACAATCTCAGGAAGATTATCAAGCAGAGCGTGCCGGTCCTCCTCATCTGTTCTGCCCTGGGGACGACTGCAGGTACAGTTCTAAACAGTAAACTATCATTTATACTAGACAACCCGGCTATACTGGCCCTCGTGCCTCTATTTTCAGGTGAAAGCGGGGACCTGGTGAGTATACTCGGTGCAAGGCTCTCCTCAGGGCTTCACTCAGGTATAATTCCAGCATCCCTGAGACCCCACGGGGAGGCCCTCAGGAACTTCGGGATAATCGCTGTGCTGTCCCTCCTCATATACCCCACGATAGGGCTACTGGCCCACGTCGTAAGCGATTTCCTCGGCATAGGATCCCTGGGTCCATGGAGGATGGTTCTCATAAGCTCCATTGCAGGTTACATGCTCACTCCATTCCTCCTTCTTGTGGGCTTCTATCTCAGCTCGGCATCATACAGGCTTAGACTCGATCCTGATAACATTGTGATCCCCCTTTCAACGAGCATGACGGATCCTGTGGCAAACACATGCCTCGTCATAGCCATAATGGCTGTCATGGGGCTGTGATGACCTCAATTATGCATGGCTGGACATGGAAGTAGTCTGGTGGCATGAGATAATCCCTGCTGCCATGGGGAAGGGCAACAACGGACACCCTTCCGCTGCCATGGACATGTAGCCATGCCACACCATCACCTGTCAGGTTGAGTTTAATGCTTCCATAGATGAGATCCATCTCATCACAGCTCCTGTTAAGGTCTGTATCCAGCACCCATGAACCATCCTGTGTCTCAGAGATCAGATAATAATCCATTGAACTGTTGAAGTGGAAATTCATGCAGGTCCAGTTCTCACCATGTGTCCTGGGACAGACGGCCTTATTCAGTTTTATTACATAATCTGAGAGGAAATTGCAGTTAACGGGTCTTCTCAGCACCGAAACCTCATCCCCGCTGATGTTTTCCCCGGCCACCAGTGGACTGATGCTGGAGTTGACGGGTCTCAGTACGAGCTGCACCTTCATACCATGGAATGCCCTGCCAAGGATCTCAGGCCGGGACTGGAGTTTCCTGAACTTTTCATAGGATATCACTCCTCTCTTACCAGGCACAGCCAGTCCAGGTGATTTACAGGCACTTAAAGGAATTTTTTCCCAGTTCAAAGGATCTCCGGGGCTTTTTATCAGAATTTCAGCTGCGGCAGTGACTTCCTGGTCCACGTGACCCTCCCTGAACTCCTCGCTGAGGCGCCTCTCCTGGATGTCCATCAGTTCTGCAGATGTCCCAAGGATAACGGCCACTATGATCAGTGAAAGTAGAAGGTCGGTTGAGAGTATCATGGGTTTTCTGCTCCGTACTTTTTGTGAAGGTGGAAGGTTGAGGTTATCATGGGGTTTCTACTCCATACTTTGTCCTGTGACCTCCGTCCAGGTAAATGATGAACCCTGAGATGTTAAGGGCCTCCCCATTGTAGGTTTCGTTAAAGAGGACGTGGTCAATGGACACCGGTGCCTCCCCCACATCCACTGAGGGGATTATGAATGTTTCAAGTCCCATGTGGGGGCACGATGTTTTTCCCTCCAGCCTGCAGAGGTAACAGGCACCATCCCTGCTTTCATGGTAGTATCCATTTAGAATGCAGGCATGAAGCCCCTCAAGTCCATGGCAGCTGTAGGGTTCGTAGGGACATCTTCTTATTATGAGGGGACCCGTTGCATTGACGTATGCTTCACCATCCACACCCTTAGAGTCAAGGTACCCCCTGAGGGCATCACCATATTCTATTGAGGTGGCACTGTGTTCAGGCCTCCCCAGGACCCTGAAGGGCAGTGGATCAGGGAGTCCCTCAACCGTGACCCTCACAGATATGTTCTCAGCGTGTTCAATGTCTCCTCCATGGATTTCAATTGTTGAGTTGACCTCAACCTGGAAGGGGTCCTCTGTTCCTTCAACTGAATTCACCCTGCAGCTTGCATTGATGTTCCTGTGGCTCATGCACAGACGGTCAACACGCTCCTGGACCCGCCCCCTCACCAGTTCCCTGACATCACCTTCAGGGATGGTACCATTGATGACCTCCCATGCGGTTTCATTCAGGATTTCCCGTGTTATGATGGGGATATTGTCCCTGATATCCCATGCAGCACCCTCCACGGAGGCTGAAAGTGTTCGCTCTGTCTTCATGTCACTGTTTGCTTCACTGAGACTCAGCATCATGGCTGTGACTATGAGTGCAGGTATCATCAGGAGGAGGGCTGTGCCTGCCATGACGTATCCACAATCATCCATAATATCACCATATGGAAATTAAGTATTACAGATATAAAAATATTACTTATATATTAATAAAGTATTATTAATTCTCTTTGATGAAAAAAATGAATATAAGCCCATTTTATAACTAAAGGGAGTTCAGTATACATTATACAGTATCTCTGAGCAACAGGGATCTTTATTATCCCTTCAGGGAGCCAGTGATTTAAATAGGGGATGACCGTATGATTTAATTATAATGAACCAAGATAGATAATGAAAAGTGATTACTGTATGGAGGTTACATGATGACAGAAACCGTCAGGACATGGCGCCATATACCCCAGCGCTACAATCTTACAGGCTCAAAATGTCTTCAGTGCGGGAATGTTTTCTTCCCCAGCAGGATAATATGCCCTGAATGCAGACGTAAGGGTAAACTCGAGGAATTGAGGTTCAGCGGGAAGGGAAGGATACACAGTTACTCAGTCATAAACACCCCCACCGACGAGTTCAAGGACATAGCCCCCTACGTGGTGGCCATAGTAGAACTCGAGGAGGGTGCAAGGGTAACAAGCCAGATAGTGGACTGCGACCCTGATTCAATAGAAATAGGCGATGAGGTTGAGATGGTATTCAGAAGGGTTAGAGAAGAGGGCGAGGATGGAGTGATATCCTATGGATTCAAATTCAAACCAAAAACCTAAGATAGGCGTTCTCCTGGTGGGGCACGGCAGCCGCCTTCCCTACGGTGAGGAGGTTATAAACGGTATAGCCGACATCTACCGACAGGATGCAGACCACCCCGTTGCAGTGGGCTTCATGAACATGTCAAGACCATCAATACCCGAGGCAATAAATGAACTTGCAGCAATGGGTGTTGAGAAGATCATAGTCACACCTGTCTTCCTGGCCCATGGAGTGCACACAAAACATGACATACCCCACATACTTGGCCTTGACAACGGCAGCGAAGGACACCATTACCATGAGCATGAGCATGAGCATGAAGAATTTGAATTCGATGGTGAGATAGTATACACAGAACCCCTCGGCGCTGACCCGAGGATAGCCGAGATAATCCGGGACAGGGTTAAATCAGCAATTTAACTGTTCCCATCCAACTATTTTTGATAAAATGCATGATAGAATATCCTCCCTTGGGGAAAAAAAACTCATATCAAGGATAATATCCAGATCCAGATCAGTTTTCGGATCATCAAAGCTCATGGGACTGGGGGACGATGCGGCCCTCATAGATGCAGGGGATGATTATCTCGTTTTAACCTCTGACCTCCTACTTGAGACCAGACACTTCCCTGACCCTGGAAGACCACGGGATATGGGCTGGAAGACGGTCACTGTTAACATGAGCGACCTTGCTGCAATGGGATCTAGACCTGAAGGATTCATCCTCTCGGCGGCCCTACCCGACCTTGAACTTGAATTCTTTGACTCCATAATGGATGGCGTGATAGAGGCATGCTGTCACTACCAAGCCCCCCTCATGGGAGGGGACACAAACGAGGCAGATGAAATAATACTCTCAGGTACAGCCATCGGCAGGGCGGCAAAGGACAGGGTACTCATGAAGTCCGGGGCCCGGCCAGGGGACCTGGTGGCTGTCACAGGACCCCTGGGGGTTGGTGCAGCGGGTACAGAACTCATACTCTCTGGTAAAAGTACAGAGGGCTTTGAAGATGCAGTTGAGAGATCCCTCAGACCAGTGGCCCGCATAGAGGATGGAATCATCCTCGCAGAATCCGGCCTGGTTTCATCGGCCACTGACATAACCGATGGCCTGGTAAGTGAACTCGGGGAGCTCATGGATGCAAGCGGGACAGGCATGAGGATATATGAGGAAAGCTTACCCATAGGAGAGGAGGTCCCTGAGATTGCAGCCATCCTTGGCATGGATCCACTTGAACTGGCCCTCTACTATGGCGAGGACTTTGAACTGGTATTCACAGCACACCCCGCCGGGATTGAAGAACTCTCCACCATGATGGATATTCATGTAATCGGTGAGGTCACCGGGGGAGGCAGTATTGAAATGGTTGATAAGGATGGAGCTACATATAAATTACAGGTGAGGGGCTATGAACATCTAAGCCCCGCATAGGGGGTATGCCATGAGGAAGGAAGCCATACTTTATGAAGGGGTCGGTGATAGGCTCAGGTGCCTGGTGTGCAACAGGAGGTGCCTCATACCTGAAGGTGGGAGGGGCTACTGTCTCACCCGTGAAAACAGGGACGGACGGGTATACTCACTCACCTATGGTGAGGTGTCCTCGGCAGCCGTTGACCCCATAGAGAAGAAGCCTCTCTTCCACTTCCATCCAGGAACCCTCGTATATTCACTTGGAAGTGTGGGGTGTAACTTCAGATGCAGGTACTGCCAGAACTGGAGCATATCCCAGGCCAGGATAGACGAATTTCCCACAAGGTACATGTCCCCTGAGGAGGCCGTTGAAAATGCCCTCAATGCCAGCTGCCGGTCCATAGCCTGGACCTACAATGAACCCACAATGTGGCTCGAATACACCATTGACTCAGCAGAACTTGCAAGGGCCGAGGGACTGGCGACGGTCTATGTAACAAATGGTTACATGAGCAGGGAGGCCCTTGACATAATAGGGCCACTCCTGGACGCTGCAAACGTTGACCTAAAGGGGATGTCAGAGAGTTTCTACAGGGAACTCTGCGATGCAAAACCTGAACCAGTACTTGAGAACATAATAAGGATGCATGATATGGGCATCCACCTTGAGGTCACAAACCTCCTGATACCCGGATACAATGACTCGGACGATGATATAATGGCCCTCATAAACTTCATGGTCTCTGAGGTGGGAGTCGAGGTTCCCCTGCACTTCACAAGGTTCTTCCCCCATTACAGAATGCAGGATGTACCACCCACAGGGGCTGATAGGCTTATGAGGGCGAGGGACCTGGCACTTGAGGCTGGAATGAGGTACGTATATGTTGGTAACCTTCCGGGCACCGATGCAGAGAACACCTACTGTTCATCCTGCGGGGAACTGGTTGTAAGGAGGGATGGCTACATCACAGAGACCCCGGGACTGGCTGATGGAAGATGCAGGTTCTGCGGCTCTGAAATGGATATTGTAACTGATTGAACATGGATTCCCTGCTGAACAAATTTCTCAGAGATTAATTTAGAAGAGTAAAAAATGGTTAAGGGCCTGCTTACTCTGACCTGCTGACCCTCTGGAATTTCTCAGCCGAAGCAAGGGGTGCAGTTGCATCGACACCGACCTTGGTGGTGGTGCCATCCGGCAGCGCAGCAGGATCAAGGGACGAACCCCTGGCCCCTGGAACTATGAGGATGTCATCATCGCCCTTAACCCTTGTTGCAATAGCATATTCAATTTCCTCAGGGTCAAGGACGTCTATGTCATCATCCACGACCACGACATGCTTCAGGGAGGGGTGGGCCGCAAGGGCGGCCATTATGACGTTCTTACCATCACCCTCAGTCTGTTTTTTAATGGACACAGCGGCGTGGAGCCAGCAGCACCCACCCTCTGTTAGAACAACGTTCCTGACAGTTGGGACGGTGTTCTTAACGGCCCGGTATATCCGTGGCTCCTGGGGTAGACCCTGGAGGAGGCGGTGCTCAAAGCCGGCCGGTAGAATGGCGTGGTACATCGCATCATCCCTGATGTGCATCCTTTCAAGGGATATGACGGGTTCATCCCTTACAACGTCATAGGTGTCTGTCAGATCAACAAAGGGACCCTCCCTTTCCCTCACACCACAGAGTATACGCCCCTCAAGGATTATCTCTGCAGGGGGGACCTCCATGTCGACTCCCTCACACCTCACAAGTTCCAGTTCACCATCATGGAATGTGTTTGCTACCTCCATCTCATCTGCATCTATGGGTATTGAGGTGGTGGTGGCAAGGAGTGTTGCAGGATCCATACCTATGGCTATGGCTATCTCAAGGTCCTCACCCCTCTCCTCAGCCCTCTGGAGGTAGGTGTAGAGGTGCCTCGGCACTATGCGGACGGCCAGTCTGTCATCACCTATGACCATCATCCTGTGAATTGAGGCGTTCCTCACACCTGTATCAGGGTCCCTGGCGAATATGACCCCTGCGGTTATGTAGGGGCCACCATCCCTCCTGTAGTGTCTGAGGACTGGGAGCTCTGAGAGGTCAGCCCTCCCTGATCTGTAACCATGGAGCCCCATCACCCTCCTGATGGGGGTGGGGTTTTCCATGGCCTCAACTATCCTCTGGGTTATCTCATGGACCCTGCAGTTGAGGGATAGGGCTATCTTCTCCCGGGTATTGCAGAGCCCTGATATGACCGGTATTTTAGATTCTCTGAGGTTTTTTAGTATAACAAGGTCCCTTGGATGCTCCCTCAGTATGCTGGCAGCCTCAAAACTGGTTGATACCTCATCCTCAATTACTATGGCCTCATCGCCGATCTTGTCAAGAAAACGTCTCATTAAATCACCATCAGAATCTAAGTGAATGTCTCTTCTCCGTCTTCCACATCTTAATCCTAGAACTTAACGGAACGGCTCTTTATACTTTTTATCCTGGATTCTATCCTCTCATCGTATATCCCAAGCATTTCAGCAGCAAGTATTGCGGCGTTACCACCGTTACCCACCCCCACCGTCCCAACGGGCACACCAGGGGGCATGTTGATCATTGAGAGGAGTGAGTCCCAGCCGTTCATCTTGAGGGGACATGGGACCCCTATAACGGGCCTGTCGCTCAGGGCAACGACAGCACCTGTCACATGTGCGGAGAGGCCGCTTATTGCTATGAAGAGCTTCACGTTCTCCATCTTCTCAAGGTACCTCTCAAATCTGTCAGGGTACCTTATTGGTGATATGACGTTTAGATCATAGCTTATACCCATCCTTTCAAGGAACATGGTGGTCTTCTTGGCTATCTTCATGTCAGAGTAGCTGCCAGGTATTACGGATACCATTGGCCCATCCTCAGAATCTGATGGGGCCCTATCCTCCATGGGAGGCATTTCAATCTCCAGGGGCGCATAGTAGGACCCCTCTATGCTGGTGAGCACCTGACATTCATCTCTCCGCACGCGTTCATAGAAACCTCTCCTTAGCTCCGCAACCTTTTCCCTTACCCCGGGATCCCCTATCCCTATTATCTGAGCAGCTAGTATTGCGGCGTTTTCTCCCCTGTCAACCCCCACAGTGGCAACAGGGGCCGGGAAGGGCATCTGTGAGCATGCAAAGATGGCGTCGAGTCCTCCAAGTTTAACGTCAACAGGGACCCCTATAACGGGCCTGTGGGTGTTTGCAGATATCATGCCTGGAAGATGGGCTGAAAGCCCTGCTATTCCTATAAATACCTCGACACCCGCCTTTACACCCTCTGATACTATTACCTTCACCTTTTCATGTGTTCTGTGGGCTGAGGCAACCCTGAGGTCATAGGGTATTCTGAGTTCCTCAAGGATTCCCATGGCCTTTTCAGCTATCCTGAAATCAGATGCACTTCCGAGGAGTATCATCACTCTGGGCTTCATCTGTAGATTCACCTTCAACTTTATACAGAAAGATCTATCTGAGGTCATATTTAATAGATGGCTCACCTCATCGCCACGAGCAGCTCTCAGCCACTTAACAATATATAAGTGGATTGTACCATAGAGAGTTACAGAGGATCAGAGGTGTACTGATGTCATGGCTCATTCTAATGGTTGTGTTCTTTCTATGCGCTTTCAGGGCAGTGAAGGACAAAAAGCACACTGTATCAGTGGTTATACCAGCATTCAATGAGGAAAAAACGGTTGGAACTGTAATTGAAGCAGCGAGAAAATCAGATATGGTGGATGAGGTCATAGTTGTGGATGATGGATCCACAGATAACACTGCAGGTGTTGCAGAGGATGCAGGTGCAACTGTTATAAGGCATACAAGCAATCGAGGAAAGGGTGCAGCCCTGAAAACAGGTTTCAAGCATTCCAGGGGCGACATAGTGGTCTTTGTAGACGCTGACCTTGAGAACATGACAACCGAAAAGATTGAAAGGATGATAAAACCCATAATCAATGGGAGGGCTGACCTCACAAAGACCCGATTCAGAAGAAGGGCAGGGAGGGTTACTGAGTTAACAGCCAAACCCCTCCTTAAGTTCTTCTTCCCTGAGATAAAATTTGAACAGCCCCTGAGCGGACAGTTCGCAGCTAAAAGATCAGCCCTTGAGAAGATGAAATTTGAGGAGGACTACGGGGTTGATGTTGGCATAGTACTGGACGCCGATGTCCTGGGCCTCACTGTGAGGGAGGTGGATATCGGGAGCATACACCATGACATGGCAAGCCTGAAGGATCTCAATGTCGTCGCCAACGAGGTTGTGAGGACAATAGTTGACAGGGCCCTTGAGTATGGCAGGATAACCATGATGGATTCCATGGGAAAATCCATAAGGATGTGCATCCTTGGCCTGTCACTCACAACTCTGGGAATATTCAGCATATTCTTCATAAGAGCCATACCTGCAGTTCTGGGTGTTATAATATCTCTTGCAGGATTTATAATGGCGGTCTACTATTTTTTAAGGCTCATCCGGAGATCCATATATGTTTTCAGGCGTTCAGCAGGGAAGCTTCAGACAGTGAGGTCATTCATCTACATGCACTTCCCAATACTCATATCTGCCCTCATACTCATTGCAATGATATCAACCCTCCTGGGGGCTGTGGAGGTGGATGACGGGAAGATATCCATTGAACCAACATCTGGAAACCTCATAATATGGAAGAAGAGCACTGAAAACAGGACATTCGATGTCAGGGGACCATACAGGGTTGATAGCGCCCTTGAAAATGAGAATAATTCAATAAGAATTCCCGAGGAGGCCATAAACACCCTTGACCTCAATTACGGCGACCGCATATTCCTGGCCGGAGAGGCCTATACACTTAACAGGACACGGGAAGGTGAAACCAACATAATGAGGGTGCCATCCGGGGCAAGGAACGCCCTGGGGCTCAAGGTGGGTGATGTCATCCAGGATGGTAACCTCCGCAAGATATTCAGCAAGGTCTATGCAGTGAGAAATATCTCCAGCTCAAATCTGACGGTCTACAATGGCATCATAATCCAGGAGGATGATTCGGCCGGAGCAGAGGTACGGATCTATGTGGATGATCGGATGGTTGCACGCACCACCGGGGCTATGGAGAATGGCACATACACGGTTTTCCTTAATGGTGTTTCTGCGGGAAGAATAATATTCAGGGGCGAGGACACCGAGCAGAGGATTTACTGGGGAGGTCATGTAATAAAAATTGAGGTCCAGAGTGGTGCTATGGATGATATGCGCTTTGCTAAATCCTCTGAGGGAAGGTTCCTGAACCTGTGGCTCTGAATTCATAGGGAAACAGGGTTCCTAAGGAGTACTGGGCCACCATAAACAGCGAAATTTATTCAATTAGTAGTAGACCCTGGCGGCCTCCTCAGGATCATCGTAGAGTCCAAGGGCTGCGAGGGCCCCTATCTTGCCCTGGGAACCAGTGATCTCAATTAGCTCCACACCAGCTTCCCTGGCTACTCTTTCGGCTTCCTCCAACTCCATGAGGGTCCTCTTGGATCTTGCCGCATAGTCCCTTAGTTTTCCAGGCACCACTATACCCTTCATTACAGCCATGGCTGTCTTATCTGAGAGGGTGTTCTCCCTCAGGAGGTCCCTTACCAGTGCCACCAGTTCATCTGCTTCACCAGGTTTAACTGCAAATGCAAGGGCAACCGACACACAGTTCTGTGTCTTGTGGGGGTTGTGTGGGTAGAGCTGTACCGTGACGTGGTCAAGGTACTCAAAACCCCTCGTCCTGGCCTCCAGCCCTATGTTGTTTGCAAGGGTCCAGGTGGCCCCGCTCTCAGGTGTGTCTGTGTCATCTATCCCTATAACGACCTTCTCAAGGCGGGGGGTTATGACAGCGGCCCGGCCCGGCTTTGAACCACCCCCCAACTCGTAGAGTTCGATCCTCTTAACACCCTCAGCCATGCCACGGCACATGGCGGCACCGACACCTGCACCTGCAAGGCCTGCATGCACAACACGGACCTCATCGCCCTCAACCGCCACCTCCTCTATCCCGGCGGCGTTAAGACTAGCCTGGAGCTCAATGGGTGCCTTACCTGTACGTGCAAGGTAACTGTGTCTGTTACCGTCCCTCCGGGCCCTCTCTATAAGCCTGCTGGACCTCTGGTACTGATATATCATCCACTCTGACCCTGAAACGCAGGGGTGGTACTCCAGGATCTCAACCAGGTCCCCATCAACCACTGTGAGGACCTTCCGGTAGGGTGAGATCCAGGGGTCCTGGAACCTCTCCTTAAGGTCAGATGGCCTGAGTATCTCCATGGAAGATCTCCAGAAACTATATATCCTCTTTAAGTCTTCTGTGCATTTTAACAGCCGCCTCGACAGCCCTCTTGGCGTAGTCAACACGCTGGTGGGCCTCAAGCCTTGTCATTCCTGGTCCTGATATTCCAAGGGCCACGGGTTTGTCATAATCAAGGGCCAGGTCGGCTATCTTACGTGAAGCGTGCTGCACAACTATCTGGTCATGATCGGTGGCCCCCTCGATGACCGCCCCAAGGGTTATCACGGCATCTATATCATCCTCAAGGAGGAGTTTCTTCACTGCCAGTGGCATGTCAAACACGCCGGGTACAGCAATCACCCTGGTTATCTCAGCATCAAGGAATCTGGCATGTTCCTTTGCAAGTTCCAGCATCATGTGGGTTATGTCATAGTTAAACTCAGCTACAACAGCCCCTATCCTGACTTTTTTCATCCAATACCTCCATTTAGAGTACAAGTGCACCTGCAATGGTACTCAGAACCATTATTATCACTATCAGCAATGCTATTGCCTGTGCCTTATTCATTGAATCACCCCATCCCTGCTATTTCCTGGAGGGTCTCTCCGAGGAGTTCAATTTCCTCTGATGTGTTGTAGTAGTGTATGGATGCCCTGACGGTGCCGCCGGTTTCATGGAGCGCCAGGTGCTTCATTGCAGGTATAGCGCAGTGGTGACCACTTCTAACACAGATCCCGGCGGTTTCATCAAGAATCTTTGCAACGTCATGGGGGTCCATGTTATTTATGTTGAAGGAGAGGATACCATAAATATTTTGGGGGTCACCATAGCATTCAACAGCATCGATGGCTGAAAGGGTACTGTGGAGCTCCTCTGTCATCTTCATTCCATGTCTATGGATCCTCCTGATTCCTATCCTCTCCATGTAATCTATTGAGGCGCCAAGGCCAATTAACCCTGCTATGTTTAGGGTGCCGGCCTCAAATTTCGCAGGGAAATCCTCGAGTACATATCCGTCCTCTGAGACATCCAGCACCGTGCCTCCCCCCAGCATCTGTGGCTCAACTTCTTCCTGAACCTCCCTGCTGCAGTAGAGGAATCCCGTGCCAACCGGTCCCAGGGTCCCCTTGTGTCCCGGGAATGCTGCGAAGTCAGCACCAATGGCCCTGACATCAACCTCCATGTGACCTATGGACTGGGCGGCATCAACCAGGTAGAGGGCTCCAGCCTCATGGGCCACCCTGCCTATCTCCTCCACATCCTGCACCGTACCGAGGGCATTGGAGATGTGGGTCACGGTGACGAGCCTCGTGGTATCATCAACAGCGTCCTCTATTCTGCCGGGGTCCACCACGCCCCCTTCATCTGCCCTCACCACCCTCACATCAACTCCCCTCTCACGGAGCCTCAGCCATGGCAGGAAGTTGGAGTGGTGTTCGATGTTTGGCACAACAACTGAGTCCCCCTTCCTGAACCTGAGGCCCCCCGCCACGATGTTGATGGCCTCAGAGGTGTTCTTGGTGAATACTATCTCATCACTGGAGGCGTTGATGAATCCAGCAACCTTCTCCCGGGCCTCCTGGAGTTTCCTGGTGGCCCTTAGCACCAGGGAGTAGGCGCCCCTCCCGGTGTTGGCATTGTATTCCTCAAAGTATTCTGTCATGACCCTGACAACAGGGAGTGGTGTGGGGGTTGTGCTTGCAGCGTCAAGGTAGACATGGTCCTTTAGGAGGGGCATGTCCCTCCTGACGTCCTCTGTACGCATTATATCACTCCTCCAGGCGCATTGCTATCTCTTCAGCCATCTCCATGGTGCCAAGCTTCCCACCGAGGTCCGGCGTCACAAGACCCTCCTCCAGGGTTTTTTTGAGGGCGTTTTCTATTTTTTGAGCTTCCTGTTTTTTGTTGAGG